>NZ_JAIEQY010000200.1 GCF_019747315.1 Roseococcus sp.
TGCTGGCCGATGTGACGCGCCACCCCTTCCGCCTGCAATGCGAGCAGTTCAAGCTGACGCGCATCCTGCACGCCCTGCTCATCGGCAACCCGCTCTACACCGCCCGCTTCAACGCGCCGGTGGCGGAACTGCGGGACGAGGGCAGCCATGTCGTCGCGCTGCTGGAGGACGGCACCCGCCGCACCGGCAGCTACCTGATCGGCGCCGATGGCGCGCGCAGCGCGGTGCGGAAATCCGCCGGCATTCCGTTCAACGGCTTCACCTGGCCCGAGCGCTTCCTGGTGCTCTCCACCGAATTCGATTTCGCGACGATCATCCCCGGCCTGGCCGATGTCTCCTACTATGCCGACCCGGAGGAGTGGTTCTTCCTGCTGCGCGTCCCCGGCGTCTGGCGCGCCATGTTCCCGGTGCGGGGCGAGGTCTCGGACGAGGAGGTGATGACCCCCGAATTCGCCCGCGCCCGCTTCGCCCGCGTGGTGGCTGGCCATGGCGATTATCCCATCAGGCACACCACCCTTTACCGCGTGCATCAGCGCGTGGCCGAGACCTTCCGCAAGGGCCGCGTCCTGCTGGCCGGCGATGCCGCGCACATCAACAACCCGCTGGGCGGCATGGGGCTGAATGGCGGCGTGCATGATGCGGTGAACCTGGTGGAAAAGCTGGTCCAGGTGCTGCACGGCGACGCCGATGAAAGCCTGCTCGACCGTTACGACCGGCAGCGGCGCGGCGTGACGGAGGAGGTGGTGCAGCGCACCACCATCCAGAACAAGAAGAACCTGGAAGCGGTGACGCCGGAGGACCAGGCGGATTTCCAGTCCCGCATGGCCCATGCGGCCAGTGATCCTGCGCGGGCGCATGCGCATCTGCTGGGCATGTCCATGATCAACAGCCTGCGCCGCGCGGCCGAGATCGCCTGAGGCGCCGGTGTTCGGCGCGGCCGATCCGGCCTAAAGCTTGGCACCATGCTCACCCAGAAGGCCAAATACGGGCTGCGCGCCTTGTGCATCCTCGCTGGCGACATGCCGGGGCGGGAGACCATGCCCATCCATGAAGTGGCCGAGCGCGGCCATATCCCCCAGAAGTTCCTGGAGGCCATCCTGCTCGATCTGCGGCGGCAAGGCTTTGTCACCAGCCGGCGCGGCAAGGCCGGCGGCTATGCGCTGGCCCGCCCGGCCGAGGCGGTGGGCGTTGGGGATGTGATTCGCGCGCTGGATGGGCCGCTGGCGCCGATTCCCTGCGCCAGCCTGACCGCCTATCGCCCCTGCAACGATTGCCAGGATCCGCCCAGCTGCGAAATCCGCCGGCTGATGCGCCAGGTGCGCGATGCCACAGCCCAGGTGCTGGACGGGACGAGCCTGGCGGCGCTGGTGGCATCGCGGCTGCCGTTGATCGAGGCGTAAGGAGAAAAAAGGCCTCCGGCGGCTGGGGCCGGGGCCCCAGACCCCTTCAATTCATGGGTCTCTGGCCCTGGCTATGTAGGTGCCAAGGAATGGGGTCTGGGGCCCCGGCCCCAGCCGCCGGAGGCCCTCAGGCAACCCAGCCGCGCACGCGATGCACCGCATTGTTCAGATAGCCCCGCGGATTCCACACCGGCTCCAGCGGTTGCACATGGCCGGCGATATCGGTCGCGCGGGCCATGAGTTCCACCTCGCCCGGGCCGGACAGCAGGGCGAAGCTGGTGAAGCGGCGCCAGCCCCAGTTGCCATCGCCCTGCTCGAGGGCCGCGCGCTGCCAGGTCACCCCGCCATCGGCCGAGATATCCACATGGGCCACGGGGACGGCCCCGCTCCAGGCAAAGCCACTGATGAGCAGCGGGCCCCTGGCCTGGAAATCCGCCGCGGGCTCGGTGATCAGGCTCTTCACCGGCATGTCGGTGATCACCTCGAACTGCGCGGGGTCCGGCGTTTCGCCGGGCTGCACGGGGTGGCGCGGCATGCGGTAGTCGAGGCCGGTCATCTTCGCGCCATCATGCTCACAATCGCGCACCACGAGGCGGGTCAGCCATTTCTGCCAGGCGGAGCCGGGATAGCCCGGCGCCACGACGCGCAGCGGGAAACCATGCAGCGGATCGAGCGGCGCGCCATTCATGCCGAAGGCCAGCAACGTCTCGGGCGCCAGGGCCTTGGCAATGGGCAGCCCGCGCGAGAGGGCCGGCTGGCCGGGCGCGCCCACCACATGGTCCGGGCTTTCATGCGCCACATAGACCGCGCCGGGCTCGACGCCGGCATGGGCCAGCAGGTCGGCCAGGCGGATGCCGGTCCAGCGGGCACAGCCCACCGCGCCATTCCCCCAGGCCAGGCCAGGCACCGGGGGCGAGAGGGCGGAGCGCCCATTGCCGGCGCATTCCAGCACGGCGGTGACATCCACCACCGGGAAGCGCGCGCGCAACTCGGCCAGGGTGAGGCTGAGGGGGCGGCGCACCAGGCCGCTCACCTCCAGCCGCCAATCCGTCCCGGCATCGCGCGGCAGATCGGGAAGGGTGCCATTGTTGCGCACGAAGAACAGCGCCGAAGGGGTCAGGGGTGCGCGGAGCAGATGCGGCGGCGTTTCCTGGTTCAGCGCGGGGTCCACCAGGCTGGTAAGGCCGGGCTTGGGGGTGCCGAGGGCGTCCTGTCGCAGCATGGGGGGTCTCCAACGAGGGTGCTGGCGCAGTTTACGGGAACGCCCGAACCGCGCGCAAGTTTTTCCTACTGACTTTGTAGATATTCTAAACGCACAGGCCAACCCATCGCCGAACGCATGACTTGTCCGGACGCTTCGGCCACGCCATGCTCCACCCGCCAATGGCGTCTTTCCTTCACTGGCTTCAGGAGCTCTCGCATGATGCTGCGGTCTGGCCTTCTCGCCCTGCTCCTCCTCGCCCTGCCGGGCCTGGCCTTGGCCCAGCCCTGGCCGGACCGGCCCTTGCGGCTGCTGGTGCCTTTCGCCCCGGGCGGCGTCACGGACAGTGTCGGCCGGCTGAGCGCGGAGTTTCTCGGCGCGCGGCTGGGGCAATCGGTGGTGGTGGAAAACCGCACCGGGGCGGGCGGCGCCATCGCGGTGGAGGCCGTGGCGCGCGCGCGGGCCGATGGCTACACGCTGCTGACGGCCAGCGCCTCGCAGATGGTGATGCTCCCGGCCCTGGCCCGCGTGCCCTATGACGCGGCGCGGGATTTCGCGCCCATCTCCATCATCGGCGCCAATCCGCAGGTGCTGGCCGTCTCGGCGCGGCTCGGGGTGAGCAGCCTGCCGGAGTTCATCGCCCATCTCAGGGCCAATCCCGGGCGGGTGAATTATTCGAGCGGCGGCAATGGCTCCTCCAACCACCTCGCCATGGCGCTGCTGCTGCACCGTGCCGGCGTCTCGGCCGAGCATGTGCCCTATCGCGGCGGGGCGCCGGCCATGCAGGCGCTGCTGGCCGGCGATGTGGCGGCCTATTTCGGCAACCCCTCCGACATCATCCCGCACCAGGGCGGCCCCGCGATCCGCGTCATCGCCGTGGCGGGGGGCGAGCGCATGACGGCACTGCCGGGTGTGCCCACGGTGGCCGAGCAGGGCTTCCCCGATTTCCGGGCCGAGACCTGGAACGGCATCGCCGCCCCCGCCGGCACGCCGGAGGCCGCCATCACCCGCATGGCGGAAATCCTGGGCACGGCCTGTGCCGATGCGCCCTTCCGCGCGGCGCTGGAGCGGATGGGGACGGTGCCGGTCTGCTCCACGCCCGCGCAATTCCGCGCGGCGATGGAGCGGGACGGGCCGCAATGGGCGGAGCTGGTCCGGGTGGCGGGGCTGAAGCTGGAGTGAGGCCTCAGCCCGCTGCGCCCAGGAACTTCAAATTCTCGTCCCGGATCTTCGCCGCCGCGTCATCGTAGAGGAAGGGCAGGAAGGCGAAGCGTTCGCCCTTCGTCACCGGCAGCGCCTGGTGCAGCATCGAGCAGGAGAAGACCACCGCCCCCCCGGTCGGCGCTCGATAGGCGGTGCGGCCGAATTCCGGGAAGGTCAGGTCCCCGCCCTCGAATTCCTCGGCGTTCAGGTTGATCGTCACGGCGAAGCGGCGATGCGCGGTGCCCTTGGTCGTGTTGTCGCGATGCGCCGAGAAATGCCCGCCTTCCTCCGCGCGGTAACAGGCGACCAGGTAGCGCTCCAGCCGCGTGACGCGGAACTGGAAGGCCTTCTGGATCTCGGGCACCAGGCGGCGGGAGATGCGGGCGCGGAGGCCGGCCTGCAGCGCCTCATCCTCGATCAGGTGGTCGCGGCGGACCTTGAAGCTCGGGTCATGGGCGCCGACGGTGCGGCCATTCACCTCCCGCATGAAGCCCGATTCCTGACCGCCGGATTGCCGGTATTCCGCGATCAGGCGGCGGCAGAGCTCGGGCTCGAAAAGCCGTGGCACGACCAGCACCGGCGCGGGGGTGGGCAGCCCCGCATGCAGCGCGGGCGGCGGCAGGCGGGGCAGCAACTCCAGCATGCTCGCCGTGCGTTCGAAGGGCCAGCGGGCGAAGAGCCGCTGCGTCGGGTCCAGCAGCAGCCAGCCGGGCGCGCCGAGCATGGCGGTGACATTGCCCGTCTCGTCCCAGATGGCGCGGTATTCGGGGATATGCTGCGGGATGCGGCCTGCGCTGCGGTCCTCGGGATCGGCGCTGATCAGCAGGGCGGCGATGCGGCTGCCATCCAGCACCTTGAGCGCGCCGGCCGCGAATTCGGCGAGGGCCGCCGCCACCTCCGGCCGCGCGGCCGAGTCCACCACCGCGAGCAGGATCCAGCGCCCACCCGTGGCCTGCAGGCTGTAGCGTGGGTTGGCATCCGATGGCGCGATCCAGTTGGGAACCGGGTCGCCCGGCAGCAGCTCAGCCATGTCCTATCTCCGTGCGAGGAAGCCCATCGCCTGTTTCACCTCGGCGAGGATGGGATTGGCGATGGCCTCGGCCTTTTCGGCGCCCCGGCGAAGTGCGGCGTCGAGCGAGGCGGTGTCTTCCAGCAGGCGCAGCATCTCGGTGCGGATGGGGCCGAGATGCGCCACCAGCGCCTCGGTCAGCACCTCCTTGAAGCTGCCGAAGCCCTGGCCCTCATGCTCGCGCAGCACGTTTTCCGGCATGGTGCCGGTGATGGCGGCGAGGATGCCGACCAGGTTGCGCGCCTCGGCCCGGCCTTCCAGCTGGAGCATGTGGCCGGGGATGGGCTCGGCATCGGTGCGGGCCCGGCGGATCTTCAGCGCGATCGCGTCATTGTCGTCATTGAGGTTGATGCGCGACTGGTCCGAGGGGTCGGACTTGCTCATCTTCTTCGTGCCGTCGCGCAGGCTCATCACGCGGGCGGCGACGCCCAGGATATGCGGCTCGATGCGCGGGAAGAGCTTCACGCTGTAGTCGTGGTTGAACTTCTCGGCGATGTCGTTGGCGAGTTCGAGGTGCTGGCGCTGGTCATCACCCACCGGCACGCTGGTCGCCTTGTAGACGAGAATGTCTGCCGCCATGAGGTTGGGATAGACGTAGAGGCCCGCGCTGGCGGCCTCGCGGTCCTTGCCGGCCTTGTCCTTGAACTGCGTCATGCGGTTCAGCCAGCCCAGGCGCGCCACGCAGTTGAAGATCCAGCCGAGCTCCGCATGGGCGGGCACATGGCTCTGCACGAAGAGGATGCATTTCTCGGGGGAAAGGCCGCAGGCCAGCAGGGCGGCCGCCATTTCGCGGGTTTGCAGCAGGAGCTGCGCGGGCTCCTGGTATTGCGTGATGGCGTGCAGGTCCACGATGCAGAACAGGCTCTCATGCTGCTCCTGCATGGGCACCCAGTTGCGGATGGCGCCGAGATAATTGCCGAGGGTGGGCACGCCGGAGGGCTGGATGCCGGAAAACACGCGTTGCATGGAACGAAACCTGTGTGAATGGATGCGGCAGGGTTTGCGCGGCTCGCGCCCGCGGTCAAGCCCGCGCGGCGGAGCCGCGGTCAAGCCCGCGCGGCGGAGCCGTGGTCAAGCCCCGCGCGGCGGAGCCGTGGTCAAGCCCCGCGCGGCGGAGCCGCGCTCAGGAACCTCTTCGGCGCAGCAGGCGGCGGATGTCGCGCAGGTCCAGCCCGCCCGAGAGCTGCGCCAGGCCGAAATAGCTGGCCGCCCCCAGCGCGCAGATCAGCGCCAGCAGGCCCACGCCGACCAGCCCCGCCCCCGGCGCCAGCCACCAGGAGAGCGCCAGCAGCACCGCCCCCATGGCGAGCGCCGCGCCCAGCAGGCGCGGGGTCGCGCGCCGCAGCCGCCGATCCGCCACCCATTGCCCGCGCCGGCGCAGCATCCAGGCCAGCAGTCCGGCATTGGCCCAGGCCGCCAGCGTGGTGGAAAGCGCCACGCCCACATGCTGCAAGGGCCCCATCAGGATCAGGTTGAGCACCAGGTTCAGCGCCACGCAGAAGATGCCGATCTTCACCGGCGTCGCCGTGTCACCCCGCGCGAAGAAGCCGGGGACAAACACCTTCACGAGCACGAAGGCCGGCAGGCCCAGGGCATAGGCGATGAGCGCGTGCGAGGTCGCCAGCGCCTCGGCCGCGCCAAAGGCCCCGCGCTGGAAGAGTGCGGCCAGGATGGGCAGCGCCAGCACGGCGAGTGCCACCGCCGCCGGCACCGCCAGGATCAGCGAGATCTCGATGGCGCGGTTGATGCTGCGATGCGCCGAAAGCGGCTGCCCGGCATGGATCTGCCGGGCCAGCAGCGGCAGCAGCGCGGTCGCCACCGCCGCCCCGATCACGCCCAGCGGCAGCTGCGCCACGCGGTCGGCGTAATAGAGGTAGGACACGGCGCCTGAGGGCAGGAAGGAGGCGATGATTACATCCACCGCCAGGTTCAGCTGCGTCACCCCCGCGCCGATCAAGCCTGGCCCCATGCGCCGCAGCACCTGCCGCACTTCCGGCGCCAGGGAGGGGCGCTGCAGGGGGTTCAACGCCATCCCCGCCTGCTTGCAGGCCCACCAGACGAAGCCCAGCTGCACCACGCCGGAGAGCGTGACGCCCCAGGCCAAGGCATGCGCCGGCGTGGCGACGAAGGGCGCCAGGGCAAACAGCGCGATCATCGAGAGCAGGTTGAAGAAGATCGGCGCCGCCGCCGCCGCCGCGAATTTGCCGAGCGCGTTCAGCACGCCGCTGACCAGCGCCGTCAGGCAGATCAGCAGCAGATAGGGGAAGGTGATGCGCGTCAGCTCCACCGCCAGCGCGAATTTCTCTGGCCGCTCCACGAAGCCCGGCGCCAGCACCTGCATGAGCTGCGGCATGAAGACGAGGCCCAAGCCCGTCAGCAGCGCCAGCCAGAGCATCATCAAGGTGGCCATCCGCTCGGCCAGCGCTTGCGCCGCCGCGGGGCCGCGCTGGGTCAGGAGCTGGGCGAAGGCCGGCACGAAGGCGGCGTTGAAGGCGCCCTCGCCGAAGAGGCGGCGGAACAGGTTGGGCAGCTTGAGTGCGACGAAGAAGGCATCGGCCACGGGGCCGGCGCCGAGCCGGGCGGCGATCAGCATGTCACGCAGGAAGCCCAGGATGCGGCTGACCATGGTCCAGCCGCCGACCGTGGCGATGGCGCGGAACATCAGGAAGACAGCAAGGGGCGCTGCCCCTTGGACCCCGGCAAAGGACTAGTCCTTTGCAATCCCATCAGAAGGGGTCTGGGGCCCCGGCCCCAGCGGGTCCAGGGCAGCGCCCTGGCCTTACCCTTCATTGATCCGCCGCCGCCGCCTCGCGATAGGGCGTGGGCCCACCCCCCGGCGGATCGGGCGGGGTCAGCGCCTCCAGCAGCGCGGCCCGCAGGGGCGCCAGTTTGCGCTCATTCTCCACCTTCAGGCCGAAAACGTCCTTCACATAGAAGACGTCCACCGCCCGCACGCCATAGGTGGTGATATGCGCGCTGGCGATCTGCAGCCCCTGCTCGGAGATTGCCGCCGTCACGTCATGCAGCAGGCCCGGGCGGTCCCGCCCATTCACCTCGATCAGCGTGTGGGTGTTGGAGGCGAAGTTGTCCACGACGACGCGCGGCGGCACGGTGACGGCGGCCAGGCGCGCCGGCTCCCGCCGCACCTTGCGGATTTCGGCGGCGAGCCTGAGGCGCCCGGACAGCGACTGCTCGATCAGCACGGCCAGCCGCGCCAGGCGGTGCGGCGCATCGAACAACCCGCCCGCGCTGTCCTGCACCCAGAAGGTATCGAGCGCCATGCCATTGGTGAGCGTATGGATGCGCGCATCCACGATGGAGGCACCCGCCACGGCCAGCGCGCCCGAAATGCGGCTGAACAGCCCCGGATGGTCGCTGCAATAGATGGTGACCTCGGTGACGCCGCGCTCCGCCAGGACCCGCGTGCGCACGGTCAGCGGCGCGCCCTCGGCCTCCGCCTCGCGGATGATGCCGGCGTGGCGCGCATGCGTCTCGCTGTCGAAGGAAAGCCAATAGCCGGGATAGCCCAGGCCCATGAACATCTCGGTCTCGGCAGGCGTGAAGCCGGCGAGCATGGCGGCCGCGGCTTCCTTGGCGCGGGCCACGCGCACATCGCGCTCGGGCACCGTCATGCCGCCGGCCAGCACTTCGGAGACGCGCCAATAGACCTCGCGCAGCAGGGTCGCCTTCCAGGCATTCCAGACGCGCGGGCCCACGGCGCGCATATCGGCCACGGTCAGCACCAGCAGCAGGCGCAGCCGCTCGGGCGATTGCACCTGGTCGGCGATGTCGAGGATGGTCTTGGGGTCCTCGATGTCGCGCTTGAAGGCCGTCTGGCTGACGAGGAGGTGATGCAGCACAAGCCAGGAGACGGTCTCCGTCTCCTCGGCCGACATGCCGAGGCGCGGGCAGACCTCCTGCGCCAGCCGCGCGCCGATCTCGCTATGGTCCCCGCCGCGCCCCTTGGCGATGTCATGCAGAAGCGTGGCCACGAAGAGCGCGCGGCGGGATTGCAGCTGCCCCATCAGCTCGGTCGCGACGGGGGCGATCTCGTTCAGGTCGCCCTTCTCCACCTGCTTGAGCACGCCGATCGCCTCGATCGTGTGCTCATCCACGGTGAAGACATGGTAGGTGTCGAACTGCATGAGGCCGACGATGCGGGCCCATTCCGGCAGGAAGCGGCCCAGGAATCCCGCCTCATTCAGCAGGCGCAGCCATTTGGCGGCGTCCTTGCCCATCAGCAGATCGAGAAAAAGTTCGCTCGCCTCCCGGTCGCCGCGCAACTGGTCGGCCTTCCGGGAGTTGCGGATCAGGGCTCGGATGGCGAGAGGATGGATTTCCAGGCAACGATCCCGTGCGGCCTTGATGATCCGCAGCATCAGGATCGGCTCGCGCGAGAAATCGCGATCGGGCGGTGCCGCCACGAGCTTGCCATCGGCGAAGGCGAGGCCGAGCTCGCAAAGCCCTTCATCCCCGCCGCGCCGTGTGGCGGGTGGGCCCAGCGCCGCGCGCTCGATGGCAGGTTCCAAAACACGGGTCAGGCGAACCACTTCCCGCGCGGTCAGGAAGAGATGCTTCATCAACCGCTCGGCGCCGTCCTGCGCGCCGTGGCGCGTATAGCCCATGCGCGCGGCAACGACGGGCTGGAGGTCGAAGGTGAGGCGTTCCTCAGCACGGCCGGTCACGTAGTGCAGGTGGAAGCGCAGCGTCCAGAGGAAGTCCCAGGCGCGCCGCACGGCCCGCGCCTCGCCCTCGGTCAGCAGGCCGCCGCCGGGGCTGTCCGGGCCGACCAACTCGGGCATGCGGGCCACGTCGAAGGCGTAGCGGGCGAGCCAATAGAGGGTCTGCAGATCACGCAGGCCGCCGCGGCCTTCCTTGACATGCGGCTCCACCAGGAAGGGGCTCTCGCCATAGCGCGCATGGCGTGTGGCGCGCTCGGCCCGCTTGGCGGCCAGGAAGGGAGCCAGGCCACCCTCCGTCCGCAAACTGCGGAAAACCGCCTGGAAGTCGGTGAAGAGCGAGGCATCGCCCGAGAGGAAGCGCGCATCCACCAGGGCGGTGAGAATGGTGGCGTCCTTCAGCCCCTCGCTGATGCATTCCTTGGGGCTGCGCGTGGCATGGCCGACCTTCAGCCCAAGATCCCAGAGCAGATAGAGCATGAACTCGATCATGCGCCGGGTCCGCGGGCCGGGCTCGCTATGCGTGAGGAACAGCAGGTCGATGTCGGAATGCGGGGCCAGGACGCCGCGGCCGTAGCCGCCGGTTGCCACCAGGGCGTAGTCCACGCTGCGCGCACCGCTGGCGCTGGGCACCATGGCGGCCGCATAGCCCTGGATCACCAGCATCAGCCGGTCCATCTGCTGGCCCAGCCGCCGTGCGGCGGCGAGGCCATGGAGTTCGCGGGCTTCGAAAGCCTTCTGGACCACCGCCTGCACGCCGCCCAACTCACGGCGCATCAATCCCAGGGCGATGTCGCGCGCGATCGGCGCACCGCCGGGAAGCAGTGTTTCCAGCAAGCTCTGCTCAGCCCTTTCGGCTGTCGCAATCCTCATGACAATTACACTATAGGGGTTCCTGGCCCTCCGCGAGGGCCTTGAGGTTGTAAAGCGCTTCCTGCGCCTCGCGTGGGGAGAGTGTGTCGAGGTCGAGCGCGGCCAGGGCCGCCAGCGCCGGATGGGCCGGCGGGACCGGCGCCCGGGCAAAGAGCGGCATCTCCGCCGCCAGCGGATCCGCCCCCGCCGCGGCCCGCGCTTCCAGGGAAGCGAGGACGGAGGCCGCTCGTTTCAGGACCGGCGCGGGCACGCCGGCCAGTTTGGCCACATGCACGCCCCAGCTTTTCTCGGCCGCACCGGGGGCCACGGCGTGCTGGAACACCACCTCGCCCCGCCATTCACGAACCTGCATCGCGGCGAGGCGAAGCTCCGGCAATTTTTCCGCGAGCGCCGTCAATTCATGAAAATGCGTGGCGAACAGGGTCCGGCAGCGGATGCGGTCATGCAGCGCCTCCAGCACCGCGGTCGCAATCGCCAGCCCGTCCCAGGTGGCGGTCCCGCGCCCCACCTCATCCAGCACCACCAGGCTGCGCGGCCCGGCCTGGTTCAGGATGGCGGCCGTCTCGGTCATTTCCACCATGAAGGTCGAGCGCCCGCCGGCCAGGTCATCCGCTGCCCCCACCCGGCTGAAAAGGCGGTCCACAAGGCCCACCCGCGCGGCGGCGGCGGGCAGGAACATGCCGGCCTGGGCGAGGATCACCATCAGCGCGTTCTGCCGCAGCCAGGTGGATTTGCCGGCCATGTTGGGGCCGGTCAGCAGGCAAAGCCGCCGCCCGGGCGAGAGGTCGCAATCATTCGGCACGAAGGCCGGGCCGCGCGCGCGGCGGAGCGCTGCCTCCACCACCGGGTGCCGCCCAGCCTCGATGGCGAAGTCGGGGCGCTCGGTGAGTTCCGGCCGGCACCAGGCGCCTTCGGTGGCAAGTTCGGCGCTGGCCGCCAGCACGTCGAGGGCCGCCATCTCCCGCGCGGCGGCGGCAATGGGCTCGGCATCGGCCAGGATGAGCCGGCGCAGATGGGCGATGACCAGGCGCTCGCGCTTCGTGGCCTGCTCGCCCGCTTCCGAGAGGCGGCGGTCCAGGGCGGCCAGCGCGGCGCAGGTGAAGCGATGCGCATTGGCCATGGATTGGCGGTGGATGGGGGCGAGGTCGCCGCTTGCGGCGGGGGGTGCCCCGCGCAGCAGCTTCTCGCCGGCGGCCGAGGGCATTTCGGCCAGGTAGCCCAGTTGCTGGTGGTGGCGGATCTTCAGCGCGGCCACGCCCCAGGCCTGCGCGAGCTGGACCTGCATGGCCGCGATGGCGCCGCGCGCATCGTCGCGCAGGCGGCGCAGCGCATCGAGTTCGCCGTCATAGCCGGGGGCGGCGATGCCGCCATCATCCAGCCGCGCCGGCAATTCGGCGGCGAGGGCGCGGGCCAGCTCGGCGGCGGTGGCGGGTGCCGCGCCCAGGGGCGCGATGGCCTCGGCCAGCAGGGCCGGCGCGGCGCCTTCCAGCGCCTCGGCCAGGCTGGCCGCGCGCTGCAGACCATCCCGGATGGCGCCGAGGTCGCGCGGAAAGAAGCGCTCCAGGCTGATGCGGGCCAGGGCGCGGGCCATGTCGGGCGCACCCTTCAGCGCCGTGCGCAGCTTCGCCCGGCGCGGCTTGTCCTCACGCAGGGCGGACACCGCATCCAGCCGGGCGCGGATCGCGGGCAGGTCATCCAGCGGCGAAGCAAGGCGGGCCGCCAATTCGCGGGCGCCGGGGCCGGTCAGCGTGCGGTCCACGGCGGCGAGCAACGAGGCGCCGCGCGGGCCCTCCAGAATATCCAGGCTGCGGCGCGTGGCGGCATCCAGCAGCAGCACGCCGCGTGCGCCCTCCGGCACCGGGGGCGCCAGGCGCGGGAGGCTGCCATTGTTCACCGCGCGCACATATTCGACGGCCATGGCAGCGGCGGCGACCTCGGCCGGGCTGAACTGGCCGAAGCCCTCCAGCGAACCGGCGCCCAGCGCCGTGGCCAGCCGCCCCTCGGCATCGCGCGGGGCGATGGCGGGAATGGCGCCCTCGATGCCGAGGCCCTCTTCGGCCAGGATTTCGGCCGGGGCCAGGCGGGCGATCAGGGCGGCGGGCTCGGCACCCTGCTGGGTGTGGAAAAGGCCGGTGGTCACATCGAGCCAGGCCGCGCCGCCCTGGACCAGCGCCAGCAGCCAGGCGGGGCGGGCGGCGTCCAGCAGCGCTTCCTCGGTCGCGGTGCCGGGGGTGACGACGCGGATGATCTCGCGGTTCAGCGTGCTGGCCTTGCGGGCCTTGGCCTCCTCCGGTGTCTCGGTCTGCTCGCAGATGGCCACGCGAAAGCCGCGCCGGATCAGGCGGGCCAGATAGGCCTCATGGCTGTGCGCCGGCACGCCGCACATGGGGATGGGCCGGCCCTGGTGCTCGCCGCGATGGGTGAGGGCGATGCCCAGCGCCTCGCTCGCGGCCTCGGCATCCTCGTGGAAGAGCTCATAGAAATCGCCCATGCGGAAAAAGACGAGCGCGGCCCCGGCCGTGGCCTTGGCCGCGAACCATTGCGCCATCGCGGGCGTCGCACCTTCGGCCGAGCGGGTCTGTGACACATGCCCGCAATAGCCGAGCCCATGCTCCCCGCGAAGGCCCGTCTTTCGCCTTGGCCCGGCCGGGGGCTAGAAGGGAGGTTCACGCCCGGGATGGAGATGCCAAAATCATGAGTGACCAGCGCCAGGACATCCCGGCCGATACGCGCACCGCGCGGGTGACGGGCGAAGAGGCGCTCGCCATGCATGCCGAGGGGCGGCCCGGCAAGCTGGAAACCCGCCTCACCAAGCCGCTGGTCACCGCGCGGGACCTCAGCCTCGCCTATTCGCCCGGCGTCGCAGAGCCCTGCCTGCATATCCACCGCGACCCCGCACTCGCCTATGATTACACCAGCAAGGGCAATTTCGTGGCCGTGATCAGCAACGGCACCGCCGTGCTGGGCCTCGGCAATCTCGGCGCCCTGGCGTCGAAGCCGGTGATGGAGGGCAAGGTCGCGCTCTTCAAGCGCTTCGCCGATGTGGACGGCATGGACCTCTGCCTCAACACCGAGGATGCCGACGAGTTCATCAACTGCGTGAAGTTCCTGGGCCCCAGCTTCGGCGGCATCAACCTGGAAGACATCAAGGCGCCCGAGTGCTTCGTCATCGAGCAGCGCCTGCGCGAGCTGATGGACATCCCGGTCTTCCATGACGACCAGCACGGCACCGCCATCGTCGCCGCCGCCGGCTTGATCAACGCGGCCTACCTCACGGGCCGCGACCTCGCGACCACGAAGCTGGTCATCAACGGCGCGGGTGCGGCTTCCATCGCCTGCGCCGAATTGCTGCGCGCCATGGGCATGCGGCCCGAGAACATCACCATGTGCGACACCAAGGGCGTGCTGTATCGCGGCCGCACCGAGGGGATGAACCAGTGGAAATCGGCGCATGCCGTCGAGACCACGGCCCGCACCCTGACCCAGGCGCTGGAAGGGGCGGACGTGTTCTTCGGCCTCAGCGTGAAGGGGGCGCTGACGCAGGACATGATCCGCGCCATGGCGGAGAAGCCCATCATCTTCGCGATGGCCAATCCCGATCCCGAAATCACGCCGGAAGAGGCGCGCGCCGCGCGGCCCGATTGCATCATCGCCACCGGCCGTTCGGACTACCCGAACCAGGTGAATAACGTGCTGGGCTTCCCCTTCATCTTCCGCGGCGCGCTGGACGTGCGCGCCAGCACGATCAACGACGCGATGAAGATCGCCGCCGCCCGCTCGCTCGCCGAACTGGCGCGTGAGGCGGTGCCGGAGGAAGTGGCGCGCTCGGGTGCCGGGCGTCGCCTCATGTTCGGCCCGGAATACATCATCCCCAACGCCTTCGACCCGCGCCTGATCAGCCGCGTGCCCGTCGCCGTCGCCGAGGCCGCCGTGCGCTCGGGCGTGGCGCGCAAGCCGCTGGTGGACCCGCAGCGCTACGCGCGCGAACTCACCAACCGCCTCGATGCGGCGGCCAATGCGCTGGAGGCGATCCATGAGCGCGTGCGCGAGAACCCGCGCCGCGTCGTCTTCGCCGAGGGCGAGGATGAGAGCGTGATCCGCGCCGCCATCGCCTTCCGCAATGCCGGCTACGGCACGCCCGTCCTGGTCGGCCGCGAGGAGCGCATCCACGCGACGGTCGCCTCGCTCGGCGTGCGGCTGCCGGATGGCATCGAGATCCACAACGCCCGCGTCTCCTCGCAGAATGACCGCTATGCGGAATGGCTCTATGCCCGCAAGCAGCGCGACGGCTTCCTCTACCGGGACTGCCTGCGCCTGGTGAACAATGACCGCAACGTCTTCGCCGCCTGCATGGTGGCGCTGGGCGATGCCGATGCGCTGCTGACGGGCGAGACGCGCAGCTATTCCGTGGCGCTCGAAGGCGTCCGCATGGCGCTGGACGCCGAGGGCGTGCTGTTTGGCCTCACCATGATGATCGCCCGCCGGTCGGGGACGGTGCTGGTGGCGGATACCGCGATCCATGAGCGGCCGGATGCGGCGACGCTGGCGGCCATCGCCATCCGCAGCGCTGCCACGGCACGGCGGCTTGGCCTGACGCCGCGGGTCGCCTTCCTCTCCTTCTCCACCTTTGGCGACCCCAAGGGCAGCATTCCCGGCAGCCTGCGGGATGCGGTGAAGCTGCTGGACACGCAGCAGGTGGATTTTGAATATGACGGCGAGATGAGCGCGGAAGTGGCGCTGGACCCCAACCTGCGCGCCAACCTGTATCCCTTCTGCCGCCTGACCGGCCCGGCGAATGTGCTGGTGATGCCCGGGCTGCATGCCGCGCATATCCTCACCAAGGCGGTGCCGCATCTGACGAGTGCCACGACCATCGGGCCCGTGCTGATGGGGCTCTCCAAGCCGGCGCAGATCGTCTCGACCGGGGCGGGGGTGAACCAGTTGCTCGATATGGCGGCGCTGGCGGCGTATCAGGCGATCGGGCGGTAGGCGGAACGAGGGGCTCTGCCCCTCGACCCCGGCAGGAAACTGAGTTTCCTGCACCTTCCACAAATAGGGGTGCAGGGGACGTGTTCCCTGCTGGGGGAGCGCGAGGGGGCAAAGCCCCCTCGCAAGCCGCTCAGAGCGCCTGGAGCCGGTCGTACTGCGCCCGCGTCCAGCCCACATTCTCATTGTGCAACGGTACGCAGGCGGCGCGGAAGGCGGCGCGGTCCGGCTCCTGCACGGTCTTGCCCTGGGCGCGGAACCAGGCGGCCAGCTCCTGCTCCTGTGTGCGAATCGCGACGCCGCAGCGGTCGGCGGCCTGGGCCAGGACCTCGCGGAAGATGCCACGCTCATTCTCGTTCAGGCGGCGCATGGTGCCGCTGCCGATGATGGTCAGCAGGCTGTCCGTGATGTGGCCGGTGAGCGAGATGTGGCTCTGCACCTCGAAGAACTTCTTGGCCTGGATGGTGGGCAGCGGGTTTTCCTGCCCGTCCACCGTGCCGTTCTGGAGCGCCAGATACACCTCGGCGAAGGCGATGGGCGTGGCATTGGCGCCGACGGCGCGGGCGAACATGAGGAAGGAGGGCGCCTGGGGCACGCGCAGCTTCAGGCCACGCATGTCGGAAGGCTGCATGACGCTGCGGTTCGCCGTCACCATGCGGTCGCCGTAATAGGTGAGTGCCACGGCGTGGTGATTGGTCTGGCGGTCATAGCCGGCCACCAGTTCGCGGTGCAGGTCGCTGCCCCGATAGGCCTGGAAATGCGCGTAGTCGCGCAGCGCATAGGGCGCGTGGCTGATGGCGATGGGGCGGAAGCTGGCGCCGGCGAAGGCGACGCCAGTGTAGATCATGTCCACCGTGCCGAGCGTGAGCGCCTGGTTGATCTGCGGCTCATTGCCCAGGGCCGAGGCGGCGAAGACCTCGATGTTCCAGCGGCCATTGGTGCGCTGCTGGATCTGCTGCGCGGCCCAGACGGCCTCGGTGTGGTAGGCCTCGTTCACCTCATAGACATGCGCCCAGCGGAGACGCGTGCCCTGGGCAAGGGCGGCGTTGGCGACGAAGGGGGCGGCGAGGGCGCCAAGGCCCAGGGTGCGGCGGTTCAACATGTGGACTTCCTCAGGTTGGTTTTTTCTGGGGCGAATGCTGCGCGGTTTCATGCACCTTCCGCAATGGGAAATCGCGGGGCAGGATGCCCCGAAGAGCTTGGGAAGGAATGGCCATGGATGCCCCAATGGATAACCCGGTGATCCGACTGCATGAGGAAGATGGCGTGGTGATCGCCCGCCGCGCATTGCCGGTGGGCACGCCGGTGGCGCCCAATGTGGTGGCGCGGGCGCGCATCCCGGCGGGGCACAAGGTGGCGGTGCGCGGCCATGCGCCGGGCGAGGAAATCCGCCGCTACGGGCAGATCATCGGCTTTGCCACCACGCCCATCGCGCCGGGTGAATGGGTGCACACGCAGAACTGCGCCATGGGGGATTTCGCCCGCGACTATGCCTGGGGCGTGGATGCGCGGCCGACGCAGCCGGTGGCGGTGCCGGAGCATTTCATGGGCATCCGCCGCGCCGACGGAAAGGTCGCGACACGCAACTACATCGGCATCATCACCTCGGTGAATTGCTCGGCCCATGTGGCGGACCTGATCGCGCGCAGCTTCACGCGGAACCCCTTCACCGATGGGGCGGACCCGCTGGCCGAATTCGGCGCGGTGGATGGCGTGGTGGCGCTGACCCACAAGACCGGCTGCGGCATGACGGAGGGCGAGCCCTTGCGCGTGCTGCGCCGCGTGCTGGCGGGCTTCGCGCGGCATCCGAACTTTTCCCATGTTATCGCCATCGGGCTGGGGTGCGAGGTGAACCAGCTGGGCGGGCTCTTGGAGGAACAGCGCCTGGCCGGGCGGCTGCGCACGCTGAACATCCAGGAGAGCGGCGGCACGCGGCGCACGGTGGAGGCCGGGATTTCCTTCGTGAAGGAGGTGCTGGGCGAGGCCAATGCCGCCACACGCGTGCCGGTGCCGGCGAGCGAGCTGAAGGTGGCGCTGCAATGCGGTGGCTCGGACGGGTATTCGGGCATCACGGCCAATCCGGCGCTGGGGGCGGCGAGCGATCTGGTGGTGCGGCATGGGGGCACCGTGATCCTCTCGGAATCGCCGGAGACCTACGGGGCGGAGCATTTGCTCACGCGGCGCGCCGTCTCCCCCGAGGTGGGGCAGAAGCTGGTGGATGTGATGCATTGGTGGGAGGAATACACGGCGCGCGAGGGGGCGGAGATGAACGCCAACCCCTCACCCGGGAACAAGGCCGGGGGGCTGACGACCATCCTGGAAAAATCGCTCGGCGCCATGGCCAAGGCGGGGACGACGAACCTGGTGGATGTGGTGCGCTATGCCGAGGAGGTGCGCGCGCGCGGCTTCGTCTTCATGGACACGCCCGGCTATGACCCGGTGGGGGCGACGGGGCAGGTGGCCGGTGGGGCGAATTTGATGTGCTTCACCACGGGGCGGGGCAGCGTGTTCGGCTGCAAGCCGGCGCCCTCGCTCAAGCTCGCCACCAACACCGCCATGTTCCGGCACATGGAGGAGGATATGGACATCAATTGCGGGACGGTGCTGGACGGGGGGGAGAGCGTTTCGGAGTGCGGGGAACGCATCTTCCGGCATATGCTGGCGACGGCCAGTGGCGCGCCTACGAAAAGCGAGGCGCTGGGGTTTGGGGATGCGGAGTTTGCGCCTTGGGTGTTGGGGGCGACGATGTGAGCGCTACAGCGCCTGAGCACAAAAATCATTTAGCGTAGTGAGTAAATCTATTAGTTCTCCGTCGGTCGAATCTTTATCCATTGCATCTATAATTGCATTTACTGTAATAGAGATCGAATATTTCTCTTGAAGATGATCGTTGAGGCGCGCAAGGAACTGTTTGCCTGGAATAATTTTAACCAAGTTATTGACGTCTTTGAGTTTTTCATCGACAATTAGCTGTGTATTTGATATCAGTGTTGCGGAGTCGATCGGGGATCTATTGGAGGTAAAGTGCCGCAAAGTATGTGCTGATAATTGCCCTGCGATATCGTATTTCATGGGGCCAGCGCATTCGATCATGATGTGAATAACGGTTTCTACACTAATCGGAATTTGCGCCTCTCTTTGAGAGAGTCTTTTTTGGACCGCTTTCGTCAAGGCTCTGGGAGACAAAAGATAGTTCTCAATTTCCTTGCGCTTTAGGATCCACGTCGGGACGCTGGAGGGGGTGGCGTCGTTTGCGATAAGCTCCACTTCTTCGTCGCAGCGATAGTCCCGATCCAGTAAACAGAACGCCGATACGTCAAGCTTGAGTATATCCTTCAGCGTCCAGACGGCATTTTGTGCTCGCCGACGCTCAGAGAATCCGCCAAGCTGAACGATTGGAATGCCTTGTGCGTCCGCGAGATTGCTGAACCCGAATCGCGCAGCTATCTTGCGTAGAATTTTTTCGTCATTGCCTTCAACAAATATGATTTTTCTTGCCTTGGCGATTCTTGCGTAATCAATGTTGTTATTTGATCCAATATATTTGTGCAACAATGCGAGATCTTCGTCTGTTGTTATTCTTTTTGCGTTTTTGTAATTATGATTTATGGAAACAATTTCGTCTGCATCAGCCTCATTGATAATTTCGGTGGCGTGGGTCGCCATGATGAACTGAGGCATACGGCGCTTAATGATATGGAAAAGACGTCGCTGTAGGTCGGGATGTAAATAGACATCCGGTTCGTCAATAACCAAGATTGGATTGTCCGCTTGGCGCCTTAGATGGGTATGAATCTGAAGCCATACCTGGAATCCGAATCCAGCCCACTGGACTTCACGAGCAATTCGATCCTCCTGAAAGAACATTGTTACAAGACCATCCCTTGAATGGTCGTTTGTTGGAGGTTCTATTTTAATGCCGGGCCAACCTTCCTCGATATCCTGACGAAAAGACTCAAACTGCTCAGGTGATCGACGGAGCCATATATTGCGAAATATGCCGCTTGCGCGTCTATTTTGAGCGTTGCGACGAACAGTCTCATCTTTGACATATTTTTCATCCGCTTCGAGCGGTGACAACGTTGGAATCAAAATAACATCGACAGGGAAAGCCGATCTGAAGTTCGTGCTTGTCTTGGGGTTTTTGCCCGAACCGACCACTAGATACATTCTGGCCTGAGAGTCTTCAAAAATTTCGATAAACAATTTATTCTTATTCGTGTGTGTAAACTCAAATATGGTGGGATCTGAGTTATAATTACGACTTACGTTTCGGGAATCAAACGGGAAGACTGTGTCTGGTAGCACGTATCCAGAGACGACGCCGTGCCCTGAGATCGACATTTGGGTCGGGCTTTTTGTCTTCGTGTGCCTTAGGCATGGCTCCAGGATGCGGAACGCATCCAAAATAGACGACTTGCCCGCATTGTTCGGGCCGACCAGAACATTGCCGGATCGAAATCGCAAGCTGAACTGATCGAATTTACGAAAGTTCTTGATGGTAAGGTTGGAGAGCAAGGACAGCCTCTCGCCGATTCGCACAAGCTAACGATAGCAGAATTTCGGCATGTAAAGTTTGGTCGGCCAGCCTCAGCCGATTTCTCCTGCCAGAAGCGTGGCGGCGGGGTGACCAAGCAGTTCGCCCCAATACCGTCGGCCAGGGCGCCCGCGTACCGCAGTCCAGATGCAGCTATACGGCCGCCCTCTTTGCGCCCCGCTAGGCACCCGCCTCACCCCTGGCTAGCCTTCCCGCATGCAAGAAAAACTCACCGTCCTCGAACCCGAATCCCTCTACCCCGACACGCTGCTGGAGCAGCGCGTGATGGGGGACAGCGTCCGCATCCTTCAGGGCAACGCCAAGAAGGCGCTGATGGAGCTGCCGGACGAGTTGTGCGCCCAGGCCGATGGGCTGATGACGCTGCGCCTGGCCGTGCCGAAGGAGGCGCTGGCGCGTTTCCCCAAGCTCAAGGTCGTGATCCGCATGGGCGTGGGCTACGACCGCGTGGACCGCGCCTATTGCGCCGAGCGCGGCATCACCGTCTGCAACGTGCCCGATTATGGCACGCAGGAGGTGGCGGATACGGCCGTCACCCTGGCCGCCACGCTGCGCCGGGGCATTCCGCTTTATCACGACGCGATGCGCGGGGCTTCGCCCTGCGCCTGGGGTGTGATTCCGAACAAGATCGTCCGGCGGTTCGAGGTGCAGACCTTCGGCGTGCTGGGCCTGGGCCGCATCGGCACCGCGGCGGCGCTGCGGGCCAAGGCGCTCGGCTTCCGGGTGGTGTTCTATGACCCGCATCTGCCCAATGGCGCCGACCGCGCGATCGGCGTGACAAGGCTGGAGAGCCTGGAGGCGCTGATGGAGGCGAGCGACGTGCTCTCCATCCACACGCCGCTCACGCGCAACACGCGCGGCCTGGTGGGTGCCGCGGAGCTGGCGCGGCTGAAGGAAGGGGCGGTGGTGATCAACACCGCGCGCGGCCCCATCCTGGACCTCGATGCGCTGGAGGCCGGCCTGCGCTCGGGCCGCATCGCGGCGGCGGGCCTGGACGTGCTGCCGGTGGAGCCGCCCGTGCCCGAGCCGCCCTTGCTCCAGGCCTATCGCGCCAGCGAGGCCTGGCTGCGCGGCCGCCTCATCATCCTGCCCCACATCGCCTTCCACAGCCCCGAGGCCTGGGACGATATCCGCCTGAAATCGGCCGAGACGATGCGCGATGTGCTGGTGCGCGGGTTGCGCACCAACGTCATCCCGCCCGAGTCCGACTGAGGCGCGCCATGCTGGACGCCACGCATGATCCGGCCCGCCGCTCCTGGGTGGCCTCGGCGCAGGGCCATGCGGATTTCCCCATCCAGAACCTGCCGCTCGGCCTCTTCACCCCGCCGGGCGGTGGGGCGCCGCGCGCCGGTGTCGCCATCGGCGATTCCATCCTGGAGCTGGAGGAGGCGCCCGAAGACGGCACGCTGAATGCCTGGCTCGGCCGGGGCGAGGCCGCGCGCCAGGCCCTGCGCGCCCGCCTCTCCGAAGAGCTCGCCGAGGGCAGCGCCGCGCAATCGCGCCTCGCCCCCCTTCTGCATGCGGCGGGTGATTGCCGGGTGCATGTGCCCGCCCGCATCGGCGACTACACGGATTTCTATGTGGGCATCCACCACGCCACCGCCGTGGGCAAGCTCTTCCGGCCGGACAACCCGCTGCTGCCGAATTACAAGCATGTGCCCATCGGCTATCACGGCCGCGCCTCCTCGATCATCCCCTCGGGCACGGATTTCAGCCGCCCGTGCGGCCAGATGGCGCGCGCGGGTGGCCCCGTCTTCGGCCCCTGCGAAAAGCTGGATTACGAGCTGGAGCTCGGCATCTGGATCGGCCCCGGCAATGACCAGGGCGCGCCCGTCCCCATCGGCGCGGCCGCCGCGCACATCGCCGGCTTCTGCCTGCTGAATGACTGGTCCGCGCGGGACATCCAGGCCTGGGAGTATCAGCCCCTCGGCCCCTTCCTGGGCAAGAGCTTCGCCACCAGCATCAGCCCCTGGATCATCACGCCCGAGGCCCTGGCCCCCTTCCGCATCGCGCCCCCGCCGCGCCCCCAGGGCGACCCCGCCCCACTGCCCTACCTGACCGACGCCACGGACCAGGCGCAGGGCGGCTTCGACATCGCGCTGGAGGCTTGGCTGGTCACCCCCGGCCTCTCCGCCCAGGGCCTGCCACCGCACCGCATCGCCGACAGCAATGCCCGGCACATGTATTGGACCGTGGCGCAGATGGTGGCGCATCACAGCTCCAATGGCTGCAACCTGAATCCGGGCGATCTCTTCGGCTCCGGCACCATCTCAGGGCCGGAGCGCGATGGCTATGCCAGCCTGCTGGAAGCCACCCAGGGCGGCGCGCAGCCCCTGCGCCTCGCCTCGGGGGAGGAACGGCGCTTCCTGGAAGATGGGGATGAGGTGATCCTGCGCGCCCAGGCCCGGCGAGAGGGGTTTGTGCCGATCGGGTTTGGGGAATGCCGCGGGCGGGTGCTGCCGGCGAAGTAAAAGTGGCCTCCGGCGGCTGGGGCCGGGGCCCCAGACCCCATGACTTAAGGAAAGGGGTCCGGGGCCTGAGGCCCCGGCCGCCGGAGGCTCTTTAAACCGGCCCCGGCACCCGCGCCTCGGCCAGCGCCGCGGCCTGGCGCTGGGCCAGCTTCTCCTCGCTGTAATCCTCGATCAGCTCGTTGAACATGCGGTGCCAGTTGCGCTCCGCCTTGAGGCGGAAGAACACGCTGCCGAGGCCGATGGCCGCGCGATCCATCAGCGGGAATTCGCGCGGGATCTT
Organism: Roseococcus sp.; assembly: GCF_019747315.1. Taxonomy (GTDB): domain Bacteria; phylum Pseudomonadota; class Alphaproteobacteria; order Acetobacterales; family Acetobacteraceae; genus Roseococcus. The sequence continues at coordinate 22,718 of NZ_JAIEQY010000200.1, forward strand.
CACGCCGCCGGTGCGCTTCAGCCCCTCATGCACCGCCTGCGCGACGCGGCGGCCTTGCGTCGGATCATCGGATTGCTGGATGAGGCGGACCTTGTCCTCCAGCAGCGGCTCATAGAGGAAATCCGCCCAGGATTTCAGCACCAGCATCGTCTCGCGCGAGAGGTTGCGGAAACCCCAGGATTCGAAGGCGTGGTGCGCCTTCTCGTCATCGCCGTCGCGCACCGCCTCATAGAGGGTGATGACGCCGGTGATGAAGCTCGGCGGGAAGATGCGGACCACGCCGAAATCGAGCAGGCTGATGCCGCCCGCTTCGTCATGCACGCCCGGCTGGCGCACCTGGTAATTGCCCAGATGCGGGTCGCCATGGATCACGCCATAGCGATAGACCGGCTTGTACCAGGCCTGGAACAGCGCCTCGGCATAGAGGTTGCGCTCCTCCAGCGAGGGCTCTTCCTCCAGCCGCTTCAGGATGGAGCCGCCCTTCAGCCAGGTCATGGTCAGCAGGCGGCGGGTGGTGAGGTGGTCAATGGGCGTCGGTACATGCACGCGCGGCTCATCGGCCAGGATCAGGCTGTAGAGGCGCTGATGCGAGGCCTCGCGCGTGTAGTCCAGCTCCTC
>NZ_JAIEQY010000052.1 GCF_019747315.1 Roseococcus sp.
GCGGCGGCCGGCCCCGGCGCCGGCGCGACCCGCGCGATGGCGCCGCCGCCGGTCACCGGCTCTGCCATGGGCCGGCTGCCACTGACCGCGCCGGCCGATGCGAAGCCGAAATCAGCCCCCGCGCCGGGGCGGCGCGGCATCACGAAGATGCCATGCGGGCTGCGCCCCACGCGGATCTGCGCCTGCTCGCCCGTGCGGGGGTCCAGCACCAGGACGCGGCCGACCCAGCGCAAGGTCGCGTAGATGCGGCCATCCGGGTCGAAGGCGATGCAATCCGGCCCGCCCGGCACCTCGAAGACGCGGCGCACCTGGAGGGTCTCCGCATCCACCTCGGCGATGCGGCTATCCACGCGGGAAGTGGCGTAGAGCGTGGTGCCATCCGGCGCCGGAAAGACATTGTGGGCGCCGCGGCCCACCTGGAAGGCGGTACGCACCTCCCGCGTCGCGGGGTCGAGCGAGACGAAATCCGTGCGGCCCATCAGCCCGATCAGCAGCTTGCCGCGATGCCAGATGATGCCCGCGGGCTCTGGCCCGACATCCTGGATCCAGGCGGTGGTCCGCGTGGTCATGTCCACAGCGGCGACCTGGCCGGTGCCTTGCAGCGTCACATAGACGAAGCGGCTGTCGGGGCTGAAGGCGACGTGGCTTGGCTTGTCCGGCTGGCGGAAGCGATGCAGCAGCGCCAGCGTGACGGCGTCATAGATATCGATCTGGTCCCGCCGCAGCGAGGCCACTACGAGGTAGCGCCCGTTCGGGCTGTATTCGAGGTGGTAGGGGTTGCTGATCCGCTCCCGCCGGCGGATCTCGCCGCTCACCGGGTCGAGGAAAAACAGCTCATTGCCGCCGCTGTCGCCGATCACGAGCTCACGCCCATCCGGGGTCACGACCAGGTGATGCACTTCCCGCAGCACGGGGATGCGGCGCGTCTCCGTCCGGGTCACGGCATCGAGGACGGAGATGGAGGCATCACCCGAATTCAGCACATAGACCGTGTCCGCCTGCGCGGGGATCGCGGTGCTGATCAGGAGAAGCAGGGCGGCACGCCACATGGCGGAGATGGCTTTCAGGGGGAACAGAAGGCCTATTCAAGCCCAGAAACCCGACAAATTCAAGGCGATGCGCGGAAAATGGCGCGCGTCAACCCTCCGCCGGCCGGAAGGTCAGGGCCACGCCATTGATGCAGTAGCGCAGGCCGGTGGGCGCCGGGCCATCGGGGAAGACATGCCCCTGGTGCCCGCCGCAGACCGCGCAATGCACCTCCACGCGGCGCATGAAGAAGCTGTTGTCCTCGCTCTCGCCGACATTCGGGGCGATGGGGCTGGTGAAGGAGGGCCAGCCCGTGCCGCTCTCGAATTTCGCTTCGGAATCAAAGAGTGGTGTGTCGCAGCCCGCACAGTGGAACACGCCGGCCCGCTTTTCGGCGTTCAGGGGCGAGGTGCCGGCGCGCTCCGTCCCATGCTCGCGCAGCACCTTGTAGGCGGCGGGTGAGAGTTCCGCGCGCCACTCGGCCTCGCTGCGCTGGATCGGGAAATCCGTGGTGGTGGCCTTCTTGCCGAAGAACATGGCTCAGGCCCCCACCTTGTTGAGGCGGTTGGCGAAGCTCTTGCGGAACTTGCTCACCTTCGGCGCGATGACCGCGCGGCAATAGCCGGACCAAGGGTTGAGCGCGAAGTAGTTCTGGTGCTCGGGCTCGGCCGCGTAGAAGACGGTGGCGGGAACGAGCTCCGTGACCAGGGGCGCGCCCCAGATGCCGGCCTCCGTCACCTCGGCCATCACGTCGCGCGCCGTCTGCATCTGCTCGGGCGTCTCCGCCATGATGATGGAGCGGTATTGCGGGCCGACATCGGCGCCCTGGCGGTCCTTCGTCGTGGGGTCATGCAGGGTGAAGAACATGCGCAGCAGATCGGCATAGCTGACCACGGCGGGGTCGAAGCCGATGCGCACCACCTCGGCATGGCCGGTGCGCTTGGCGCAGACCTGCTCATAGGTCGGGTTCACCACATGGCCACCGGCATAACCCGAGACCACATCACGCACCCCCGCCACGTCACGATAGGCGGCATCCAGGCACCAGAAGCAGCCCCCGCCCAATGTTGCGTATTTCATGTGACCGCACTCCTTCTTGTTCTGAGCCAGAGATAGGGTGCCGCCCCGCACAACAGAAGGGCAGGGGCTGGCCCCCATGCCCCCGTTTCCCCCTCGCGCATCCAAAGGTAACGCCGCAGCTTTTATTCCGCTGCCGTCGCGAGCAGGCTCTGCCCGGGCATGAGGCGGGTGAAGCGCACCTCGCGCCAGCCGAGCTTCACGGCGCCCTCCTCCAGCGTCACCAGCGTGTGGCGCAGGCCCTGGGCGTCGTCCTCGGTCTGCGGAAAATCCTCGCGCCAATGGGCGCCGCGGCTTTCCTGGCGTGCCTCGGCGGCGGCCACGATGGCGCGGCTGGTGAGGATCAGGCTTTCCAGGTTCAGCCAATCCGCCCAGGACATGTTGAAGCCGCGCGCGCCATCCTTCACGCCGCTGGTCCGCAGCTCGGCCTCGATGGCGTCGAGCCCCGCGCTGGCTTCGGCCAGGCCCTTGGCGTCGCGCAGGATGCCGGCCTTGTCCCACATGAGGTTGGCCAGCGCGTCGCGCAGCGGGTTGATGGGGCGCACCGGCTTGCCGAAGGGGGCGAGGGCGGCGTCGCGCGCCTGGCGCAGCGCCTGTTCGTCGGGCGCTTCCAGCGCGCCGTGCTTCGGCACCCACTCCGCCATGGCATCGCCGGCGATGCCGCCGAAGACGGTGGAGTTGGCGACACCATTGCCGCCCAGGCGGTTCGCGCCATGCACGCCGCCGGTATCCTCGCCGGCGGCAAAGAGGCCGGGCAGGTCGGTGCTGCCATCGGCGCGGAAGACCAGGCCGCCCATCATGTAATGCGCCGTCGGCACCACCGGCACGCGGCCGCCGGCCAGGTCGAAGCCCATATCGGCGCAGCGTTCCACCATGCCCTTGAACTGCTTGGTCACATTGGCGGGCCCGAGATGCCCCATCTCGATCCAGAGCCCGCCCTCGGCATTCACATTGCCGGCCTGGATCTCCCGCTCCATGGAACGGCTGACGATGTCGCGCGTCGCGCGCTCGCCGCGCGGGTCGTATTTGTGCATGAAGCGCTGGCCGTCGCCGCCCAGGAGATAGCCGCCGGCGCCGCGCAGCCCTTCCTCGATGATGGTGCCGGTCATTCGCGTGCCGGGGCCGGCCAGCACACCGGTCGGGTGGAACTGCACCATTTCCATGTCGCGGAGTGCCAGGCCCGCGCGCAGCGCCATCGCCATGCCGTCGCAGGATTTGTCGCCGGAGGGGGTGTGATACTTGTACATGGTGGGCCCGCCGCCGGTGCCGAGCAGCACGGCCTTGGCCTGCACGAAGACGAAGCGGCCCGAGCGGATATCCAGCAGCAGCACGCCGGAGAGGCGCGAACTATCCGCGCTGCGGATCAGGGCGAGGGCGCGGTGTTCCTCCAGCCGCTCGATGCCGCGCGCCCAGGTCTGCTCGGCCAGGCGGTTGATGATCTCGATGCCTGTCAGGTCACCCTTGTGGACCGTGCGGTCGAAGGTCTGCCCGGCAAAGGCCTTCTGATGGATGGTGCCATCCGCATTGCGGTCGAAGAAGCAGCCCCAGCGGTTTTCCAGCTCGCGGATGCGGCGCTGGGCGACGGTGACGAGCGTCCAGGCGAGGTCCTGGTCATTCAGCCACTTGCCGCCATCCAGCGTGTCCATGAAATGCCGCTCGGCGGAATCTCCGGCCGCCAGCGCGACATTGTAGCCGCCCTGCACCATGCGCGTGCAGCCGGACTTGCCGAGCAAGCCCTTCACCGCGACAGTGACCTTGAGGTCGGGGTTGCCGGCCTTGGCGTGCAGTGCCGCCAGCAGGCCGGCGCCGCCGGAGCCGAGCACCAGGATGTCGGTGGTGATGCGGTCCATCACCCCGCTCCGAGCTTGGCCAAAACCGCCGCGCGCCGCGCTTCCACGCTGGCCTGAACGTCGCGGTAGAGGCTGCCGCCATGGCTGTCCATGCCGACGATCAGCGGGCCGAAATCCTTGATTGCGAAGCGCCAGAGACTCTCGGGGTTCAGGTCATCCATGTCCACATCCTCGATGGCGGTGATCCAGGTCGTCTCCAGCGCCGCCGCACCGCCGATGACGGCCAGGTAGCAGCCGCCCAGCTCCTGGAACGCTTTTCCCGAATCCTCGCGCAGGCCGCCCTTGCCGATGATGATGCGCACGCCCTCGCGCTCCATCAGCGGGCGGGTGAAGCGCTCCATCCGGTCGCTCGTCGTGGTGCCGATGCAGACGGCCTCGTAGCCGGAATGGTTGGTGTTGCGCGTAGCCGGCTCTTGTGCCGGCGAAGCCATCGGATGGCCGTCCACTTTCCGCACATTGGGCGCGGTGTGGATCACGGCATGCCCGTTCAGGTCGAAGCGCGTGCGGCGGCCGCGGTCGAACATGTGGATCTGCGTGGCGTCGCGGATGCCGAACAGCGTGTCCTGGAGTGTGACCGTGTCGCCCGCGCGGAGCTTGCGGATATCGGCCTCGGTGCAGGGCATATGGAGGGTGTGGTGGGTCATGGGGCTGTCCCTATTCTGCCCGCCGAAGCGGAACGCGGCGACCGACGTAGATGCATGCGACAAAGGACGCCATTTGTGGCGCGCCTGACGGCGAGCGGACGCCAGGTGCCTGGTTGGTGATGATGGCCTTCTCGAAGTCGCAGAAATGCGCGACGAGCGCCGTGATCTCGGCGCCGACCGTGTTGATCCGCAAATGGTCGCCGCGCCGGCAGTAGGTCAGATCAACGGCGATCAGGTCGAGAGAGAGGTTCAGGTCTGTCGATTGCGGGACATGAGCGGAGCATAGCGATTGGCTTTGCGCCGCCGCGGGCATGGTGGCCATCATCGCAGCGGCGAGGGCAAGAACGCGCGGGCTGAGGCGCGGTATCATGGCTTCAAAATCCGATCACCACGCCCTCGGGCGTGAAGGTGGCACTCGCCCGGCGGGCGGAATGGCACTGCACATTCACGGCGACGGGGTTCATGGTGATGTGCGTGGCCGCGATTTCGACATGCACGGCGAAGGCGGTGCTGTCTCCGCCCAGGCCTTGCGGCCCGATGCCCAGGCTGTTCACCGCCTCGGACAGTTCCACCTCCAGCTTCGCCCCCTCAGCATCCGTGCAGACAGAACCCAGCGGCCGCGTCGCCGCCACCTTGGCCAGATGCATGCAGAGATCGCTGGTGCCGCCGACGCCCACGCCCAGGATGGTCGGCGGGCAGACCTTGCCGCCCGCCTTGATCGCCGCATCCACCACGAAGCGCTTCACGCCGGCCAGCCCATCGGCCGGGATCAGCATTTGCAGGAAGGAGCCATTCTCCGAGCCGCTGCCCTTTGGGATCATCTCCAACCGCAGCGTCCGCGGCGTCTCGACGAAATCAATGTTGATCACCGGCACATGCGCCCCGCAGGAGCTATACGCATTTACCCGCGTGATGGGATGCACGACCGAACTGCGCAGCGGGTGCTCGCGCGTGGCGCGCTCGGTGCCGCGCGCGATGGCCTGCTTCAGCGCCCAGCCATCCAGCTCCACATCGCGCCCGATCTGCACGTTGAAGATGGGAATACCGGTGTCCTGGCAGAGCAGGTTTTCCGTGCGCTCGGCGACGGCGATGTTCTCGATCATGGTGGCGAGGACGGAGCGCGCCAGCCCATCAGTCTCGCTGGCATCCAGGCGGAAAAAGCCCTGCTTGATGTCATCGGGCAGGATTTTCAGCGCGCGGATGTAGAGCAGCTTGGCCGCTTCCTCGATCGCATCCGGGGTCACGCGCAGCTTTTCGGGCGGGGGGATGACGGACATGGGCGTTTCCTCAGATGAGCAGGGAGATACCGGAGACGAGCAGCAGGCTGAGCAGCACCAGGCGGAAGCCCTGCGCCGGCAGGCGCTTGCCGGCGCGCAGGCCGAGCCAGGTGCCCAACAATAGCGCCGGCACGGCGGTGGCGGTCAGGAAGATGGCCTCGCCCGTGAAGAAGCCGGTGAAGGCGAGACCGATAATGGTCAGCGCCTGCATGATGGCGATGAACGGCTGCATCAGGGCCCGCGTCTCCTGTGGCGGCATGCTCTGCATATCCGCCCACATGCCGACCAGCGCGCCGACATAGCCGCCAATGCCGCCCAATATGCCGGAGGCGAAGCCGATCACGGCGTCGCTGCGCGGTGTGGCGGCCATGCCCGGCGATTTCAGCCGCAAGGCGAGGCGCGCCAGGCCGGGGCTGGCGCTGCCGCCCGGCCCGACGGCGCGCACCGCCACGCGGAGCAGGGTGATGCGCACCAGCGTATAGCCGGAATAGAGCACCAGCAGCAGGCCGACACCCGCCACCACCGCCCTTGCGGGACCGAGTGCCAGGATGGCGAGGCCGATCGGCACGCCCAGCGTGGCGGTGCCCACATAAAGCCACAGCCGGGGCCAGGGGATGTGATCCCGCACGGCGTAGGTGCCGATGCCCTGCACGATCAGGCTGCCCATCACCAGCACCGGCGCCACCAAGGCAGGCGCCAGGAATTGCAGCAGCACGGCCGCCCCCACCAGCACGAAGGCGAAGCCCGCGATGCTCGCGCAAAAGGCCGCCAGCAGGCTGCCCGCGGAGATGAGCAGCGCGTCAGCCCACATTGAGCAGGAACAGGATGGCGGCGGCGATGGCGATGCCGGCTGAGGCCGCGACCATGTCCTTCTGCCGTGCCCGCCAGCCGAGGAATTCCAGCGCCATCACCCGCAAGCCGCCGGCGAGATGGAGGGCCAGCAGCACCACCAGCCCCCACTCGGCGAATTTGAAGAGGGGGTTGTCCGTCCAGCGGAGGAAACCCTCCAGCGCGGCCTCACCCTGCAAGGCCTGGCCCAGCGCCCAGAAATGCAGCGGCAGGAACAGCGCCAGCAGCAGGCCCGAGACGCGGTGGATCACGAAGGCGACGTAGGTGGGGTGGCGGCGATCCCGGCCCGGGCGCGGCGGCAGCGCAGGGCGTGGCGGCGGGGCGTTGGGGTTGAGCAACTCAGACATGATAGAGGCCCCAGGCCGCCCGCATGCCGAAGCCCGCCGTCACCAGGCCGATGGCGACCCAGGCGGCATCCAGGCGTGGCCCGCGCAGCCCGAGCCATTCGCCTGCGATGTTGCGCAGCCCGATCGCGCCATGCAGGCCCGCACAGAGCGCGAAGGCCACATAGAAGGCGAACCAGAGATCCGCACCGCGCGTGCGCTCCAGGATTTCCGCCGCCGACAACCCGCCGCGCACGGCCAGCATGATCGTGACCAGATGCACGATCACGGCGATGCCGAGGAAAGCGGCGGTGATGCGCTGGATGGCCCAGAGCTTCATCTCAGCGGCGCCCCAGGAGCGAATCCCAGAAGAGCTTCCGCTTCAGCCCGGCAATGGCCGAGGAGGGGTCGAGGTTTTTCGGGCAGCGCTCGGTGCAGGTCTGGGTGGAGTGGCAGGAATGGCAGCCGGCATCGCCGCTGACGGCATCCAGCCGCTCGCGGTTGCTGCCATCGCGCACGTCATTCACCAGGGTCCAGGCGCGGTTCATCGCGGCCGGGCCCAGGTAATCCTTGTTCCAGGCGACGATGTCGCAGGAGGCGTAGCAGACGCCGCAGCCGATGCACTCGATGCCCGCATCGGCCTCCACGCGCTGCTTCGAGGTGGGCGGCACCACGCTGAACTCGGCCGGTACGCTCCCATCGGCGGAATCCTTGGGCTGGAAGCTGCCCTTGGCCTTGGCCCATTTGTCGAAGAAGGGCGCCATGTCGGTCGCGAGGTCGCGGATCACGGGCAGGTTCGCGAGGGGGCGGATTTCCACCACCTCGCCGGGGGCCGCAACGCGCTTCACATGGGTGCGGCAGGTCCAGCGCGCCCGGCCATTCACCTCCATGGCGCAGGAGCCGCACATGCCCACGCGGCAGGCAAAGCGATAGGCGAGGTCCGGCGCCTGCTCGCGCTGGATCTGGGTGACGACGTCCAGGATGGTCTGGTTTTCGCGCGCGGGGACCGAGAAATCGGCCATGGCCCCCCCGGTTTCGTCGCCGCGCCAGATGCGGATTTTCAGATCGGCCATCGCGTCCTCTCCCGATGGGGCGATCCTGCCCTGGTCTTGTGTCTTATACAAGACTTGTCACGCCGCAGGCTTGGGGGCAACCTGCGAGCAAGAGCAGGAGACGCAACATGCAGCACGAAATCCGCGGCGCCGACATCCTCTGGGGCGCGCTGAAGAAGGGCGGCGTCACCCGCGTCTTCAGCCTTTCGGGCAACCACATCATGCCCGTCTATGACGCGGCCTTCGACCACATCACGAAAGAGGGGGGCATCGAGATCATCCATGTCCGCCACGAGGCCGCCGCCGTGCACATGGCCGATGCCTGGGCAAGGCTGACGGGCGAAGTCGGCGTGGCGCTGGTGACGGGCGGGCAGGGGCATTCCAACGCCGTCGCCGCCCTGCCGACCGCGCTCGCCGACGAGGTGCCGCTACTGCTGCTCTCCGGCCATGCGCCGCTGAACGAATTGGGCCTCGGCGCTTTTCAGGAAACCCCGCAGGTCGAGATGGCCGCCCCCCTCTGCAAGGCCGCCTGGCTGGCGCAGACCACGGCGGGGCTCGCGGGGGATATCGCCCGCGCCTTCGCCATCGCCCGCTCCGGCCGGCCGGGCCCGGTGCATGTCTCCCTGCCGACCGATGTGGTGGAGGCCAAGGCCACGCCCGCCCTGCCGGCCGAGGCCGCCTATGAGGCCAAGCCCATGCCGCTCTCGGCCGAGAGCGCCGATGCCATCCTTGCCGCCATCGCCGTGGCCGAGCGGCCCTTCCTCGCTGCCGGCCCCGCGCTGAACACCCCCAATGGCAAGCGCGCCCGTGCGGCGCTGGAAGCGGCTCTGGGCCTGCCCATCGCGCTGATGGAGAGCCCGCGCGGCCTGGGCGACCCTTCGCTCGGCGCCTTCGCCGAGATGCTCGCGCAGTCGGATTGCGTGGTGCTGCTGGGTAAGGCGCTGGACTTCACCCTGCGCTTCGGCCGCGCGCCCTTCGTCGCGGCCTCCGCCCGCTGGGTGGTGATCGAGCCCGATGCGAAGCTCATTGCCCGCGCGGCAAGCGGCCTGGGCGCCCGCCTCGCCGTTTCCGCCATGGCGGCGCCGCTGGAGGCGGTGGCGACGCTGGCCACGCGCGGAAAGCCGCACGCCAACACCACCTGGGCCGCCTCCCTGCGCGAGGCCATCGCGCACCGCCCCAAGGCCTGGGAGGCGCTGGCCGGCAAGCCGGGCGGGCCGATCCATCCGGCGACCCTCGGCGCGGCGCTGCGCCCCTTCGTCACGCCCGAGACCGTGCTGGTGGTGGATGGCGGCGAGATCGGCCAATGGATGCAGGCCTGCCTCGCCGCGCCCGAGCGCGTGATCAACGGTGTGGCGGGTGCCATCGGCGCCGCACTTCCCTTCGCGCTCGCGGCCCGCGCGGCGCGGCCGGCCGGACGGATCCTCGCCATCTGCGGCGATGGCACCTTCGGCTTCCACATGGCGGAATTCGACACGGCCCTGCGGCATGACCTGCCCTTCGTGCTGGTCGTCGGGAATGACGCGAAGTGGAACGCGGAATACCAGATCCAGGCACGAGACTACGGCGCCAACCGCACCCATGGCTGCGAACTCGCCCCCGGCACGCGCTATGACCGCGTGGTGGAGGCGCTGGGCGGCCATGGCGAATTGGTCGAGTGCGGCGAGGACCTCGCCCCCGCCCTGGAGCGCGCCTTCGCCAGTGGCAAGCCCGCCTGCGTGAATGTGATGATCGAGGGCCTGCCCGCCCCCAACCTCCGCCGCGCATGACCACCCTGGCGCGCGCCCCGCTTTACGCGCGTGCCGAGCAGGAATTGCGCGCGCGCATCGCCGCCGGCGAATGGAAGCCGGGCGAGGCGCTGCCCACCGAGGCCGTGCTTTCGGCGCAGCTCGGCATCAGCCAGGGCACGCTGCGCCGCGCGCTGGGCGTGCTGGAGGCGCAGCGCCTGATCGAGCGCCGCCAGGGCATCGGCACCTATGTGACCGAGGCCACCAGCGAGCGCGCCCTCTTCCATTTCTTCCGCGCCGAGGCGTTGGATGGCGGGCGCATTACCCCCACCAGCCGCCTGCACCGGTTGGAGCAAGGCCCCGCTGCGGCCGACGAGGCGCAGGCGCTGGCCCTGCTGCACCGCGCCCGCGTCCACCGCCTGGCCCGGCAGCGCTTCGTGGCTGGCCAGGCCGCCATCGTCGAGGAGATCACGCTGCCCGAGGCGCTGTTTCCCGGCTTCTCGCTGCCCATCGGCGTGGAACTCACCGACGAGCTCTATGTGCATTACCAGCGCCACCACGGCGTCACGGTGATGCGCGTCGAGGAGAAGCTCTCCGCCATTGCCGCGCCCGCGGAGATTGCGAAGCTGCTTGGTCACGCCCCGGGCGCGCCGGTGATGCACATCGCCCGCATCGCCTTCGACGTGATGGACCGCCCGGTGGAGCGCCGCCTCTCCTGGATCGAAACCAGCGCGCTGCGCTACGCCATCGAACTTCGCTGAGGCGCCCCTCGTTCCCTCGGCGGTTTCGGATTAGCTTCCGCGCCGAATCCCAGGGGAGCCCGCCATGAAAGCCGCCATCGTCACCGCTGAAGGCCTGAAGTTGCAGGAGGTGCCGGTCCCCAAGCCGGGGCCGCAGCAAATCCTGGTCAAGCTGCGGGCCATCGGGCTCAACCGCGCCGATCTCGGCGTCGCGGCGGGGCATCAGCACGGCCCGGTGGGCGGCGTCGGCGCGATCCCGGGCCTGGAGGCGGCGGGCGAGATCGTCGAATGCGGCAGCGAGGTGCCCTCGCACCTCAAGCCCGGGACGCGCGTCATGGGCGGCATGGCCGCGAGCTACGCGGAATACGCCCTGGCCGATTGGGGCCGCGTCAGCCTGGTGCCCGACACCAACATGTCCTGGGAGGTGGCGGCGACGCTGCCCGTAGCACTCCAGACCATGCACAACGCGGTCGTCACCCAGGGGCTCTGCGCCCCGGGCTCGGCCATCATGATCCAGGGCGCTTCCTCCGGCGTCGGCCTGATGGGCCTGCAGATCGCGCGCCTCATGGGCGCCACCGTGGTGGTGGGCAGTTCGACCAACCCGGAGAAGCGCGCCCGCCTTGCCGAATTCGGCGCCACGCTGGCGGTGGACACCAATGACCCCGCCTGGGTGAAGCAGGTGCTGGAGGCGACCGAGGGGCGTGGCGTGGATTCCGTGGTGGACCAGATCAGCGGCCCGCTCGTCTCGCAGACCCTGGCGGCGACGCGCATCCTGGGGCGTATCATCAATGTCGGGCGCCTGGGTGGCGCCGTCGCCGATTTCGACTTCGACCTGCATGCGGCGCGGCGCATTTCCTATATCGGCGTCACCTTCCGCACGCGCAGCAACGAGGAAGTGCGCGAGATCGTCCGCCTCATGCGGCAGGACCTCTGGGCGGCGCTGGAGGCGGGCAAGCTCGCCCTGCCGCTGGACCGGGTGTTCCACCTGGATGAGGTGCATGAAGCGCTGGCGCACATGAAGGCCAATGCGCATTTCGGCAAGATCGCGATGGTGACGGGCTGACCGGGCCGATGACGGCGATTGGCGAAGCCGATTGGCCAGAAGCCGGCGCAAAGGTTAACAAGACCAATCGCATCGGAGTGACACCATGCTGCGCCTGCTGACCCTGGGGACGATCCTCGCCTTGCCATTGCCGGCCCTGGCCCAGGGGCCTGGCAGCTGGTGCGGCGGCCGTGTGACCGCCCAGAGCACGCGGGTCGACCGGGTGGGGGGGAAGGTGACCTACCTTGTCTTCCTCGCCTACCAATCGCCCATGACGATCACCATGACCTATAGGGGCAATCTGCTGGACCGCCCGCAGAACCGTTCCATTTCGCTTCCGGCCGGACGATCGCCCTTCCAGGTCAAGCTGGGCGATCAGACGGCCGGCGTCGGTTCGACCCTGATGCACATGCAGTTGCTGGAAGCCATCACCATCAGTTGCTGATGACCGGCAGCCAGGCCTCACTTCGCCGCAACCCCGGGACGGTCCAGGGCGGATCATAAAACCAGGCGCCGCCAGGGCCGGTGGCGCGCCAGTCGTTGCCCTCCAGCGCTGCGGAGAGTCGTGCTTCAGCCGCCGCCACCGCCTCCGCGCTTGGCAGCCCACTGAAGCGCAGCACCGCCACCTCTGTCTCGGGCAGGGTTCGGATGGTGATGCGGGGGTCGCGCGGGCGGGGCAGGCTGGCTGCGCTGTAGCGCGCCGGCATGAAGAAGCCGATGCGCCAGGTGCCCTCCCCGCCGCTCTGGGCCACAGGTGCCGTCATGCCGATCCGCTCACCCTGCTGCGCCACCGGGGCGGTCATGCCGATGCGCTCCCCGGCGGTGTTCTCGCCGAAGATATAGGCGGCGAGCGGGCGGAACGCGGCGCTGCGGGCGGAGACCTCGTCGCCCGTCACCTCCATCTCGGCCACCAGGCGCGCCGGATAGCGGCGGATCTCCACTTCACCCACGCGGGCGATAATGGTGAAGGGCGGTTCCTCGGTGCCACTGCGCATGCCGAAGACGGAGCACGCCGCGAGCAAAGGCGCCAGGGCCAGCAGGAACAGCTTTTTCATGTCTCGAAGTGTAGCATGACGGCGAAGCCCATCTGAACCGCGCCGAAGGTCAGCCCGCAAAACAGCCAGAGCAGCCCGAGCGGCAGAGGGTGCTCCTCGGCCCGCAGCAACAATCGTCCGAGCCCCTGCGGGTCAAACCACAGGATCGCGGCGACCAGCAGGGCCGAAAGCGCCATGCCGATCCCGACATGGCAAAGGGCAAAGCGTGCGACGGGCGAGAGGGCCATCCCCCTCAACCCGGCTGCCCGCCCTGGGTTTCAATCGGGCTGCATGCCGGTGCGGCGGATCAGCGGCGCCCAGCGCCCGGCATCCTCGCGCAGCTTGGTGGCCAGCGCGGCGGGGGGCGCATCCACCGGCTCGATGCCCAGCGCGCCCAGGCGCTCCCGCACCTCCGGGTTGCGCAGGACCTCGCCGACCGCCTGGTTGATGCGGGTGATGATCGCCGCATCCGTGCCGCGTGGCGCAACCAGCCCGTGCCAGCCGGACACGGCGATGTTCGAGACACCGGCCTCGGCCAGCGTCGGCACATGGGGCAGGGCGGCCGTCCGCGCCCCGGTCGAGACGGCCAGGCCGCGCAGGCGCCCGGCCTGCACATGCTGCGTCACCGCGCCGATATTGATCATGACGCCCTGGAGCGAGCCGCCCAGCAGGTCATTCACCGCCAGCGCACCGCCACGATAGGGCGCATGGGTCCAGCGGGTCTCGGTGGCCTGCTGCAGCAGCTCGACCAGCAGATGCGACAGGCTGCCATTGCCCGGGGTGCCGACCGCCAGCGGCTCACGCCGGCTCAACGACACGAATTCGGCGAGGCTGGCGGCCGGGAAATCGGCCTTGACGACCAGGATCTGCGGCACGGAGGTGACCTGCGCCACGGCGGCGAAATCCTCGACCGGATCGAAGGAGAGGCGGCGGAACAGGCCCTTGTTGATCGAGAGGCTGTCCGAGCCTGCGACCAGCGTCAGCCCATCCGGCCGCGCACGGACGCCCAGCTCATAGCCGATATTGCTGCCGGCACCCGGGTGGTTCTCGACCACGATGTTCTGGCCCAGCACGGGGCCCAGATGGCGGGCGATGAGGCGCGCCACGATGTCCTGGCTGCCCCCCGGCGCCACGGGAACGATGAGGCGGATGGGGCGATCGCTCTGGGCGAAGGCAGGGGCAGCGAGGATCACCGCGGGGAGGATGAGAATTTGGCGACGATTCATGGTGGAATTCTCCAGGTCGGCGACGACTATTTCCGTTTGGCCGGCATATAAACACGTTCGTTGGTCGTGAGATAGAATTTCAAACCACGGTCGTCAACGTGAATTAATCGGCCAGATCGCATGATGACCCCGCGCTCAACGCATTGCTTCCGTCGAAACTCTTGTTTCACGACATTCGCGTGCTGATATCCTGGGCGCATGAACGCCATCGCCCCCACCTCTCCCCCTGGCCCCGTTTCGGGCCTCATCGGCGCCATCGGGCAGACGCCCCTGATCCGCCTGGCACGGGCCAGCGCGGCCACGGGGTGCGAGATCCTGGGCAAGGCGGAGTTCATGAATCCGGGCGGCTCGGTGAAGGACCGCGCGGCGCTGGCCATCATCGAGGGCGCGGAGGCACGCGGGGAATTGCGCCCGGGCGGCTGCATCGTCGAGGGCACGGCGGGCAACACCGGGATCGGCTTGACGCTGGTGGGCAATGCCCGGGGCTATCGCAGCGTCATCGTGATGCCGGAGACGCAAAGCCAGGAAAAGATCGACTTCCTGCGGATGATCGGCGCCGATCTCCGGCTCATCCCCGCCAAGCCCTTCAAGGACCCCGGCAATTACGTCCATGTCTCTCGCCGCCTGGCCGAGGAGATGAACGCGGCCGAGCCAGGCTCCGCCGTCTGGGCCAATCAATTCGACAATCTCGACAACCGCGAGGGCCATCGCCGCACCACCGGCGCCGAAATCCTGGCCCAGGCCGGCGGGCACGTGGATGCCTTCACCTGCGCCTGCGGCACTGGCGGCACGCTGGCCGGCATCGCGATGGCGCTGAAGGCGCATGATGCCACCACCCAGGTGGTGCTGGCCGACCCCATGGGCTCCGCCCTCTATACCTGGCGCAAGACGGGCGAACCGGTGATGAGCGAGGGCGGGTCCATCGCCGAGGGCATCGGCCAGTCGCGCGTGCCGGGCAATCTGGAAGGCGCGCCGATCGACGATGCCATCCAGGTCACGGATGAGGAGGCACTGGAGCAGGTCTTCGACCTGACGCTGCATGAGGGGCTTTGCATCGGCGGTTCGGCCGGCATCAACGTCGCGGCTGCGGTGAAGCTGGCGCGAATGATGGGGCCGGGGCATCGCATCGTGACCATCCTCTGCGATGGCGGGGCGCGGTATCAGTCGAAGCTCTTCAACCCGGATTTCCTTCGGTCCAAGGGCCTGCCCGTGCCAAGCTGGCTCGCATGACACTCGAGATCATCGAGCTCGGCCGCTCCATCCGTGAGCGTGACCCGGCGCGGCCCTCCTGGCCGGAGGTCATCTTCTCCTATCCCGGCCTGCATGCCGTGCTGTGGCACCGCTTGGCGCATCGCCTCTGGACGCTGGGGCTGCGCGGGCTTGGCCGCTTCACCTCACATCTCGGGCGGATGCTGACGGGGATCGAGATCCATCCCGGCGCGCGGATCGGCCGGCGGCTCTTCATCGACCACGGCATGGGCGTTGTCATCGGCGAGACGGCGACCGTGGGCGATGACGTGACGATCTATCACGGCGTGACTTTGGGCGGCCTCTCGCTCAAGGCCGGCAAGCGGCACCCGGATGTGCTGGATGGCGCCATCCTGGGCGCCGGGGCGCAGGTGCTGGGGCCGATCACCGTGGGGCGCGGCGCGCGCGTCGGGGCCAATGCGGTGGCTGTGGCCTCCGTGCCGGATGGCACCACGGTGGTGGGCATCCCGGCCCGCTGCTCCGGCCCGGATTGCCCCGAGACCATCACCGTGGGCTACGGCCTGCCCGCGCAAGAGATCGACCCGGTCGGCGAGCGGCTGGCGCAGCTGGAGGCGGAGATGCGCGCCATGCGAGTGATGCTGGAGCAGCGCAGGGCGGGTTGAGGCGCTGCCGGAGAAAGAAAAGGGGCCTCCGGCGGCTGGGGCCGGGGCCCCAGACCCCTTTCCTTAAGTATCGGGGTCTGGGGCCTTTCGGCCCCAGCCGCCGGAGGCCGCTTTTCCTTAAAGCAACCCCTCGCGCCGGAAGGAAAGCTGCTGCTCGCGCCCGATGATCACATGGTCATGCAGGGTGATGCCCAGCGCCGCTGCGGCCTGCTTCACCTCGGCCGTCATTTCGATATCGGCGCGGCTGGGCGTGGGGTCGCCCGAGGGGTGGTTGTGCACCAGGATCAGCGCTGTGGCGTGCAGCTCCAGGGCGCGCTTCACGACCTCGCGGGGGTAGACCGGCGTGTGGTTCACCGTGCCTCGCGCCTGGGCCTCGTCGCCAATGAGGCGGTTCTTGGAATCGAGGAAGAGCACGCGGAACTGCTCCACCCGCTCCCGCGCCATGGCGGCGGTGAGGTAGTCCATCAGGCGGTCCCAGTTGTTCAGAACCTCCTGCTTCTTCAGCGGCGCCGCGACCAGGCGCAGTGCCGCAACCTGGACGGTCCGGAGTGCCGCGATGCCGGCATCGCCCAGGCCCTCGATCTCGCGGAGCTCCTGCGTCGGTGCGCTCAGCGCATCGGCGAAGCTGCCGAAGCGGGCCAGCATGGCGCGGGCGATGGGCTTGGTGTCGCGGCGCGGCAGCGCCAGGAAGAGCAGCATCTCGATGAGTTCATGATCGAGGATGCCATCCGCGCCCCCTTCGATCAGCTTCTGCCGCATGCGGCCGCGATGGCCCTCGACGCCGACAGGGGTGGCCGTGACCGGGGCCGGATCAAACAGGCCACCCGCCTCGGACAGGCCGCGCCGCTTGGTCATGCGGCCCCGAAGAGGAAAAGGCGCGCACCTCGGAAAATCCGGCCGCGACGCGGCCGGCGCGCCCCGGCCATTCTCACCACCAGCACGCCCGTTGCGGCGCGAAGCCAAGCCGGCGGAGCCGGCGCGTCGTGCCGAAGGCACGCCTCCGGCGTGACGCGCCTGAGGGCATCAGCCATAAGGCGGCTTGTGAAAGCCGCCTGGGCTGAGCGTGAAGATCTCGCACCCTGTCTCGGTGATGCCGACCATATGCTCGAACTGCGCCGAAAGGCTGCGGTCGCGCGTCACGGCGGTCCAGCCGTCATCCAGGATCTTCACCTCGGGGCGGCCGGCATTCACCATGGGCTCGATGGTGAAGAACATGCCGGGCGCCAGCTTCGGACCTTCGCCAGGGCGGCCGAAATGCAGGACATTGGGCGGCTCATGGAATTTCCGGCCGATGCCATGGCCGCAGAAGTCGCGCACGATGGAGAAGCGGTGCTTCTCGGCATAGGCCTGGATGGCGTGGCCGATATCGCCGAAGGTGTTGCCCGGCTTGGCGACGGCGATGCCGCGCATCATCGCCTCAAAGGTCACGTCCATCAGCAGGCGCGCCTTGGTGCTGATTTCGCCCGCCGCGTACATCCGGCTCGTGTCGCCGTGCCAGCCATCGAGCAGGGCGGTCACGTCGATGTTGAGGATATCGCCCTCGGCGATGGTCCGCTCGCCCGGAATCCCGTGGCAGACCACATGGTTGATCGAGATGCAGGAGGATTTGGTGTAGCCGCGATAGCCGAGCGTGGCCGGCACCGCGCCGCCCGCCACCATGAAGTCATGGCAGAGCTGGTCCAGCGTGCCCGTGGTGACGCCCGGGCGGACATGCGGGGTGATCATGTCCAGGCATGCGGCCGCGAGGGCGCCGGCCCGGCGGGCGCCCGCGAAATCCTCCGGCGTGTGACGCGTGATGCGGCGGGATTCGCCGCCCGAATTTTCCATCGCTCAGGACCGACCAGTGCTTACTTGATGATCACTTAGAATGCGCGCGGGGGCGCCAAGGTTCAACCCGCTTTATCGCCGGTCTTGTATTCCGGGCTGCCGAGCGCATCCGCCAGGCGGGCATCGGCGCTGCCGGGGCGGGCAGGCTTCTGCTGGCTTTCATGCGGCGCCCATCCGGTCATGACCAGCAGCCGCAGCTCCATTTGCAGGTCCAGCGCGGCGAAGGCCAGCGGAAACAGCGCCTTGGGCGGCGTCCGGCGGTCCGCCGCGCGGATCGCGTTGCCCTCCCCCGCGGCGCGCAGATCGGCGACGAGGCCGAGGGGCGTGCGATATTCCAGGGGCAGATGGTCCTGGTCGGCCACGGGCAGGGCGAAGCCGGCGCGCTGCAACAGCCCCGCCAGGTCCCGCAGCTCGGGGAAGGGGGCCACGCGGGGCGAGACGCCGCCGCGCGTCTCGGCCTCGGCCGCGGCCAGCGCCTCGCGCAAGCCTTGCAGCGTTCCGAAGCCGGGTAGGGAGGCCAGGAACAGGCCATCCGGCGCCAGGGCCTGGCGCAGTTGGATCAGCGCGCCCGGCAGGTCATTCACGTTGTGCAGGCTGAGATTGGCGATGATCAGGTCGAAGCTCGCGGGGGCGAAGGGCAGCCACTCCTCATCGGCGGCGAGCGGCAGCCCGCCGGCCCGCCGAGCCATGGCGGGCGAGAGGTCCATCGAAACAATGAAGGGCACGCCCCGCGCCCGCAGCAAAGGCGCCACGACGCCGCGTCCGCCGAGGTCGAGCGCACGGGAAAAGCGGCGCGTGGTGTCATCCAGCCGGTCCAGCAGCAATTCGGCCGCCACCTCCAGGATGGGGGCGACCTGGCCCACCCGCAGCGCCGCGCGCTCCCGCCGCAGGGCCATCAGGCGGCGGTCGAAGATGTCGGGAGCGGCTTCCATAAGCTTCATCTGAGACTGGTGGTGCTGGCGCGCAAGCGGGACTATCGTTCCAGGGTCCGCAAGGGAGAACGCAGATGAACAGCATGGATGTGAAGGCGGCCCGCACCGCCGCCGTGGCCGCCGCCGTGGGCCGCGTGCGCGAAATCGAGCGCGACATGGGCGTGACGCGCGAGGCGCTGGACGCCATCAAGGCCGAGTTGATGAACCTCGCCGCGCAGGAGCACCTTTTCCCCAGCGCCGAATTCCCGCCCCCGCCGAATGGCGAGAAGGGCAGCAACCGCTATTTGCTGCGCGAGGAGGACAATAACCGCTTCGCCCTCTACCTGAACGCGCTGAACCCCGGCAACGAGACCAAGCCGCATGACCACACCACCTGGGCCGTCGTCGTCGCGGTGGACGGGCAGGAGCTGAACAAGGTCTATGACCGCTTGGATGACGGCTCCAACCCCGAGCGTTGCGAGATGCGTGTGCGCGAGGAGATCATGGTGGAGCCCGGCCGTGGCATCTGCCTGATGCCCGAGGACATCCACTCCATCCACACCACCGGCACGCGGCCGACCCGCCATTTGCACATGTACGGGCTGGCGCTGGAGAAGCTGGATGGCCGCCGCGCCTTCGACGACAAGACGGGCGAGGTCTCCTACTACAACAAGAACTTCATGAAGCCGACGGCGGGCTGATGTCGAACGTCACGCCGGCCACGCTCAAGGCCTGGATATCAGCGGGTTCCGAACTCGCCATCCTCGACGCGCGGGAGGAAGGGGAGTTTGGCCACGGGCACCTCTTCTGGGCGGTGCCCTGCCCGCTCTCGAAGAAGGAGCTGCGCGCCCGCGCGCTGCTGCCGCGAAAGGCCACCCGCGTGGTCTGCGTGGATGGTGGCGAGGGGCATGCGTCCAAGCTCGCGGCATACCTGACCTCCATCGGCTATGCCGATGTGCATGTGCTGGAGGGCGGAACACCGGCCTGGGCGGCGGCGGGCTATGTCGTCTTCACGGGCGTGCATGTGCCCTCCAAGGCCTTCGGCGAATGGGCCGAGCATCATTACGGCACGGAGAGCGTGGACCCCGCCGAATTGCAGGCCATGAAGGAGACTGGCCAGGACATGGTGATCCTGGACAGTCGTCCGATGGATGAATTCGTGAAGATGACCATCCCGGGCGCGGTGAACGTCCCCGGCGGCGAGCTGGCCTATCGCATCGGCGACCTCGTGCCCAAGGCCGAGACCACCATCGTCATCAACTGCGCCGGCCGCACCCGCAGCATCATGGGCGCCGAAAGCCTGCGTCGCGCCGGCGTGCCCAACAAGATCGTCGCCCTGCGCAACGGCACCATGGGCTGGGAGCTGGCCGGCTTCCAGTGCGAGCGGGGCGTCACCCGCAGCTACGCGCCCGGCACGCCGGCCAGCGCGGCCCTGGCCCTGCAACGCGCCAGCGCCTTCGCGGCTGAAAATGGCGTGAAGCTGATCAGCCGGAAGGCGGCCGAAGCCCTTCTGGCCGAGGATAGCCGCAGCACCTACGGCCTCGATGTCCGCGCCGCCGACGAATACGCGGCCGGCCATATCCCGGGCTTCCGCCACGCCCCCGGCGGGCAGCTGGTGCAGGCGACGGATCAATGGATCGCCGTCCGCGGCGCGCGCGTGGTTCTCGCCGATGACGACACGGTCCGCGCCCGCATGTCCGGCGCCTGGCTGCGCCAGATGGGCGGCTGGGAGGTCTTCGTGGTCGAGGACCCGATGGCAGGCCCGCTGGAGACCGGCCCCTGGAAGCCGATGGCGCCGGAAGTGGCGCATATGCCGACCGTGACGGCCGAGGCGCTGGCCACCGAGACGGGCGTCACGGTGGTGAACCTCGCTCTCTCCATGCATCACCGGGCGGGGCACATTCCTGGCTCCATCTGGGCGGTGCGCGGCCGCATCCCGCCGCTCTCCGGCCCCGTGGTGGTGATGTCGCCCGACCCCTGGCTCGCCCATCTCGGTGCCGCCGAAATCCCAGGCGCGCGGGTGCTGGAGGGTGGACTCGCCGCCTGGCGCAAGGCCGGGCTGCCGGTTGCCGCCGACCGCACCACCCCGCCCGACGAAGCCTGCGTGGATTGGTATCTGCGCCCCTATGACCGGAATTCCGGCATCGAGGCCGCCATGCACGCCTACCTCTCCTGGGAGATCGACCTCGTCCATGAAGTCGCGCGCGATGGGGATGCGCGGTTTGGGGCATGGTAAGGGCCTTCGGCGGCTGGGGCCGAGGGGCCCGAGACCGCAGGACTTCGCTTGAGCGCGGCTGGCGGGCTGCTCAGGCGCCTGGGCGGTAGCGCACTCGATGCGCTGCTGCCGCCGGCCTGCCTGACCTGTGAGGCCGCAGTGGGCGCGCAGGGCGGGCAATGCCCGGCCTGCTTCACCCGCCTCGCCTTTGTCTCGCCGCCCTTTTGTGGCCGCTGCGGCGTGCCCTTCCCGCATGGTGGCGCCGGTATCCCCCATCTGGAGGCGCTGTGGTGCGAGCCCTGCGTCATTGCACCCCCCGCCTTCACCGCCGCCCGCGCCGCCCTGCGCTATGACGAGGGCGCCAAGGCGCTGATCCTGCCCTTCAAGCATCGCGACCGGACGGAACTGGCCGCGCCCCTCGCCCGCCACATGGCCCGCGCCGGGGCGGAATTGCTGCGCAGGGCGGACCTTCTGGTGCCGGTGCCGCTGCATCGCTGGCGGCTCTTCCAGCGGCGCCACAACCAGGCCGCGCTGCTGGCGGGGCGCCTGGCGAAGTTGTGCGGCACGCCGCATGCGCCCATGTTGCTGCGCCGCCTGCGCGCCACGGCGCCGCTCGGCGAACTCGGCGCCCGCGCGCGGGGAGTGGCGCTGGAAGGCGCCTTTGGCCTGGCGCCCGGCGCCGCCGCCCGGCTGCGCGGTCGGCGCGTCCTGCTGGTGGATGATGTGATGACCAGCGGCGCCACCGCGGATGGCTGCGCGCGCGCGCTGCTGGCCGGCGGTGCGGCCGAGGTGATGGTCCTCGCCGCCGCCCGCGTTCCTGACCCGCGGATCGAGCGCCCGCGCTGATCGCACAGTCATCTCAGCGCGTTAAGCTTTTCTCAACCCTGGATGCGCATGGTTCCTCCTGCAACAGGATGGAGCCAGTGCCATGCCGTTTGATGGACGGAACTTCGGAAAGACCGGCGGCAGCCCGTTTGATGATTTCATCACGAGCCAGCCCGGCCACCGCTTCGATGTGGAAAGCACCCGGCCGACCACGCAGAACAGCCCCCTTTTCGGGCTGGATGGCGCGGAATGGCGGGGTTTCTTTCTCGTGCTGACGGGGATGCTGGGACTGGTGATGGGCCTTTCGGCGCTGGTGATCTCCCTGCTCGGGCGATGATCCGCTTGACGTCACCGCCTCGTCGCGGCGTATTGCTCCCATGGCCAAGATCGAAATCTATACCATCGCCTTCTGCCCCTATTGCGATCGCGCGCGGGCGCTGCTGACCAGGCGGGGCGCGAGCTTCGAGGAATTCGACGCGCCAAATGGCAGCCAGGCGCGCAAGGATGCCATCGCTCGTTCGGGCGGCCGCACCACCGTGCCGCAGATCTTCATCAACGGGCAGGCCATTGGCGGCTCGGATGACCTGGTGGCGCTGGACCGTGCGGGCAAGCTGGAAGCGATGCTGGCGGGCTGAGCCCCCTCGCAATCTCTTCGCCAATTCCCATGTGACAATGGAGCGTCCGGCCTGCCATTTCGGCAGGGTCGGCTTAGGTTCCCAGGATGATTCGCTTCTCTCTCCGCTGCGACAATGGCCATGAATTCGATTCCTGGTTCAAGGATGGCGCTGCGCATGAGCGCATGGCGGCCGCTGGCCTTGTGGATTGCCCGGTCTGCGGCGACACGCGCGTGACCAAGGCGCTGATGGCGCCAGCCATCCGCAAGACCCGCGGCGTGAAGGGCCGTGCCGAAGCGCCAGCCGCCGCGGCCCCGCCGGCCGAGTCTCCCGCGGCCAAGCCGCCGGCGCCCGAGAGCGAGGCCCCCCGCCTCGCCGCCGGGCCCATGCCCGCCCAGATGGTCGCCCTGCTGCAGCGCATGCGGTCCGAGGTCGAGAAAAGTTGCGAATACCTGGGCAAGGATTTCGCCAAGGAAGCCCGCCGTATCCATGAGGGCGAGGCCGAGCCGCGCGGCATCTACGGCGAGGCGACCGACGCCGAGACCGAGGCGCTGCGGGAGGATGGCATCGAGGTCGCGCGTCTCCCCTGGGTGCCGCGCGCGGATGGGTGATAGGCTCTCCGCCTGAAGGAGCCCACCATGGCCGAAGACCCCTATAAGACACTCGGCCTGGCGCGCGATGCCACGCCGGAGGCGATCAAGGCGGCCTATCGCAAGCTCGCCCGCAAGCACCACCCTGATCTGAACCCCGGGAAGCCCGAGGCGGAGGCCCACTTCAAGGCCATCTCCGTCGCCAATGACCTGCTGGGCGATCCCGAGAAGCGCGCCCGCTTCGACCGCGGCGAGATTGATGCCGATGGGCAGGAGCAGCGCCCGGCGGGCGGCTATCGCCAGCAGGCGGAACAGCCGCAAGGCGCACGCTACGGCCAGCGGCCGGAAGCGGATGTCTTCGAGGACCTCTTCGCCGACATCTTCGAGCAGCGGCGGCGCGCCGAAAGCGGGCCGCGCCGTGGCATGGATGAATCCTATCGCCTGGCCGTGCCCTTCCTGCACGCGGTGGAAGGCGCCACCGAAGCCCTCACCTTGCCCGATGGCCGCAGCCTGAGCGTGAAGATCCCGCCCGGTGTCGAAACCGGCCAGGTGCTGCGCCTGCGCGGCCAGGGCGGCCAGGGCCGCAATGGTGGCCCGGCCGGGGATGCGCTGATCGAGCTGGATGTGGCAGGCCACCCCCTGTTCCGGCGCGAGGGCTTCGACCTGCACCTGGACCTCCCCGTCACGGTGCGGGAGGCGGTGCTGGGCGGGCCGGTGATCGTGCCCACGCCCGGCGGCCCGTTGCGCGTCACCCTGCCCGCCGGCAGCGATTCGGGGCGGCAGATCCGCCTGCGCGGCAAGGGTATTGCGGCGCATGGCAGCCGGGCGGCGGGCGATCTCTTCCTCACCTTGCGCATCGTCATCGGCAAGCCCGACGCCGCGCTCGAGGCCTTCCTGCGCGACTGGACGCCCGAACAACCCGAAGACCCGCGCGCGGGGATGGAGGGCGCGGCATGATCACGCTCGATCTCCTCTGCGCCCGCTTCACCCGCCTCCGCGTCGAGGATCTGCGGGGCTGGATCGCCGAGGGCCATGTGCGACCGGAACGCGCCGGCGCCGAACTGGTCTTCACCGAGCTGGATGTGGAGCGGGTGCGCCTGATCCTCGAACTGCGCGAGGACATGGCGGTGAATGAAGAGGCGCTGCCGGTGGTGCTCTCGCTGCTGGACCAGCTCTACGAATTGCGGCGGCGGCTCAGGGCGATGGGCGTGGAGCCCGATCCCGGGAGCTAGCCACGGCGCCTGCGGTCCCCTGGGGG
>NZ_JAIEQY010000280.1 GCF_019747315.1 Roseococcus sp.
ATGTGCCGACGGTCGGCGAGATCGGCCTGGCCGCGGCCGAGGCCACCTCCTGGGGCGCGGTGATGGCGCCCGCCGGCACGCCGCCCGCCGCGATCGAGCGCCTGAACGCGACCCTGCGCGAGGCGCTGGCGCTGCAACCGGTGAAGGACCGCCTGACCCAGGTGGGCGCCGAGGCCATCACATCCAGTCCCACCGAACTCGCCGCCTATCTGCGCGCCGAGACCGAGAAATGGGGCCGGGTCGTGCGGGAAGCCCGCATCACGGTGAACTGAGCCATGCTGCGCCGCGCGCTGCTGGCCACCCCGCTTGCCACGCCCGCCCTGGCGCAGTCCTGGGCGCCCGTGCGGCCCATCCGCATGATCGTGCCCTTCGTCGCGGGCGGCAGCACGGATGTGGCCGCCCGCATTGTCGCCGAGCCGATGAGCGAGCGTCTCGGCCAACCCGTCATCGTCGAGAACCGCGGCGGTTCGGGCGGCAATATCGGCGGCGAGATGGTGGCGCGTGCGGCCCCCGATGGCCACACGCTGCTGATGGGCGTGACCGGCCTGCTCAGCACCAATATCCACATCTACCGTAACATGGCCTTCAATCCGGCGCGGGACCTGGCGCCGGTCGGCATGGCCTATACGAGCGACATGGTGATCGTGGTGCCGCCCTCGCTGCCGGTGCGCAACCTGGCGGAATTCGTGGCCCTGGCGAAGGCGCGCCCGGGGCAGATGTCCTTCGGCTCCTCCGGCCATGGCGCCTCCACCCATACGGCGGCGGAGTTGTTCCGGCTCGCCGCCGGGATCGACCTGCTGCACGTGCCCTATCGCGGCTCGGGCGGCGCGATGGCGGACCTCATGTCCGGCACCATCCAGATGATGCTGGTGCAGATCGCGGCCACCGTGGGCCCCGTGCGCGAGGGACGGCTGCGTGCGCTCGCTGCCACCGGCCCGCGCCGCCACCCCTTGATCCCCGACGTGCCGACGCTGGCCGAGCAGGGTTATCCGCAGGCGACCGCGACTTCCTGGGGCGCGGTGATGACCACCGCCGGCACGCCGCCGGCTGCGGTCGCCCGGCTCTCCGAGGCGCTGCGGGCGGCGCTGGCCAATCCCACGGCCATCCAGCGCATGACCAGCGCGGGCGTGGACCCGGAGGCGAGCACGCCTGAGGAACTGGGCGTCTTCATCGCGCGGGAGTCGGACAAATGGGGCCGGGTCGTGCGGGAGGCCCGGATCGCGGTGGAATAGGCCCCCTACCGGGGCCACGCCGCCTTTTCCATCGCGCGCATCGCCGTCACATCCGGCATCTCTTCGCTGCCGAAGCCGGGCACGGCCATGCTGCCGATCTCCAGCATCCCTTCGCGGATCGCGAGGCGTGGCCCATGCGGCGTATCGGCGTAGAGGTCGGGATGGGCTTCCATGAAGCGCACCGCCTCCGCCTTGGGGCGGCCGCTGAACCCATCGATGAAATGGTGCCCGTTGCGCTCCACATGGGTGAGGCCCATCGCACTCACCAGCGCCAGGTCCTGCTGCACGCAGAGGCCGGCGAGCGTGGTGAGATCCTCGGCCGACATGAAATGCCCGTCGCCCCATTGGCGGCAGCGCGACAGGTTGATCAGCGAGCGCCAGATGCCCTTGCAGGCCTTGGTGGAAACGCCCGCATAGCCGAGGCCCTTGGCCACCACGAAGGCATCCAGCGCGCCGTCGCTTTCGTCGATGATCACGGGGCGTTCGGCGGCCAGCGCCGACATGCCCGTCTCCAGCGCGCGGGCGCGCTTCACCGGCTGCTCGATGAAGAGGATGGATGCGCAGAGGCGCGTGAGCCGCGGCTCGGCCTGCATGGCGCGCCAGAGGGCGAGGGCGCCTTGCGCATCCTCGTATTGCTCATTGCCGTCCAGCGTCGCCTGGTAGCCTGGCAACCGGTCCAGCACGGAGGCGATGCGTGTGAGGCGCTCGACATCGGCCTCGACATTCCCGCCCACCTTCAGCTTCCAATAGACATGCGCGTAGGTGGCGGCGACCTCCTCCAGCGTCTCGGGCAAGCCGTCATTCACCCGCTCCTCCTGGTCGGCCGCGGTGATGGGGTCCACCAGTCCCACCGTGTGGCGCGCATGGATGCGGCCGGGTCGGGGGGTCCTGGCCAGCATGGCGGCGAAGTCGAAGCCGGCGAGATCGGGAATGGCCGCATGCGGCGCCATGCCGCCGAGATTGGCGCGCAGCCCGGCATCGAAGGACAGCCCCTGCAGGCGCAGCAGCGCATCGAAACCCGCGCGATCCCACAGCGCGCGGCCGAAGCTCGCCACCAGCGGGTTCAGCCCTTCGGCCGCGCAGGCCGCGACATGCGCGGCATAGCCATCGACGTAATGCCCGAAACCCGTGTTGTATCCGGCGGCGAGCGACTGCGCCTCGGCGATCTCGAGCGCGCGACGCAGCTGGTGCTGGTTGTCGGCGTCACTCAGCGCCGGGTCCTTGTCGAACCATTTGGCGGCGAGCGTCTCCGCCGTCATGCCCCAGCCTTCGCGCCCATCCTCGGTCTGGATGCGCGCGCGCACCACGGCCTGGATGCCGTCGCGCACCGTGATGACGCCGAAGCGGAAGGGCATGCGCAGCGTGAAGGACCATTCGAAGCGCTCGGCCTCGAGAAAGCGGAATTTCATGGCGCGAGCCCCTCTTCGATCCCGCGCAGATAGCCGATGGCGCGCGCGGCGCAAGCCACAGGATCAGGGTGGTAGTCGAAAGGTTCCACGCCGCAGATGCCGGCATAGCCGGTGTCGTGCAGCGCGCGCAGCACGGGGGCGAATGGATCGACCCCCTGGCCGGGGCCGCGCTTGTTGCGATCGTTCAGGTGCACATGCGCGATCTGTCCGCCGGGGATGTGCCGGCGCAGCAGGGCCTCGGAGGATTCGCTCTCGCCATTCCCGGTGGCGCAGGTGTCGAGCATGGTCCGCAGCGCGGGGTGGCCCATGCGGGCCACGATCTCCAGCGCTTCGGCCAATGAGGAGGCCCAATTGGTCTGGCCGGGATCGAGCGGCTCCAGCACATAGGTGACACCTGCCGCACCCGCATGGGCGGCGACAGCGGCCAGCGCCGCCTCGGCCCGTGCCGCGTCGCCGGCCTCGCTCACGCGCCGCTGCGCGGGCGATCCATGGACGAGGTAGCCGGCACCCAGATCCACCGCGAGATCCACCAGCGCGCGCATCACGTCCACGGTGTCCGCATGCCGCCCCGCCTCGGTGATGGAAAGCCCGGCCGGCGCCATCAGCAGCCAGTGCAGCCCGGTGATGGGCTGGCCGGCATCCTCCGCCATGCGGCGCAACTCGGCACGGCGGGCCTGGCTCAGGCGGTGCGGCGCCTCGGCATCCAGGGTGAAGGGCGCCACCTCCAGCCCGTCGTAGCCAAGGGACGCCGAAAGCCGGGCCTGCTCGGCGAAGGGCAGGTGGCGCAGCACCTCGTTGCAGAGCGCGAAGCGCATGGGCGGGTTCTCCTGGAATGCGACAGCCTATCGCGCCTTCAGGGAAAAGGCCTCCGGCGGCCGAGGGACTTGTCCCTCGGAACCCTGTTTCTAGGGCAGTACCAGGGAGGGGCCGCTGCCCCCCCCCTCACGCCTCAGCGCTGGCCGCGATCCACCCGCACTTCGACGCGGCGGCTCTCCAGGCTCTCGAAGCCGGGCGTGGCGCCGCGATAGATGATGCGGATGCGCGCCGCCGGCACGCCGGCGGCGATCAGCGCATCGGCCACCACGCGGGCGCGAAGGCGCGAGAGGATCATGTTCGCCTCGGCCGAGCCGCGCGGGTCGGCATAGCCCACCACCAGCACGGGCACGCGAGGACGGGCCTTGATCCGCTCGGCCGTCTCGCGAAGGGCCACCTGGGCGGGCTCTTCCAGCAGGGCGGACCAGGCTTCGAAGAAGATCGGCAGCGCGCGGTTGGCGTCCACGGGAGCGGCCGGGGCAGCCGGGGCGGGCGGCGGCGGCGGGGCGGCGGTCACGGCCGGGGCCGGGGTCTCGGCGCAGGCCGCGAGGGCCAGGAGGGCGGCGCCGAAGGCGGCTGGGGTGAGGCGGCGGGACATGAGGTCTTCTCCTGGAGCAACCGGCGAATCGGCAGCATTCAAAGTCTTTTGCAACAGTGCAGCGGCGCTGTCACCGCTTGACCCCCGCTGCCGGGTATCCGAGCCTTCGCGCATGACGCACATCATGGCCCCCGGCTCCACCTACCCGCGCGACCTGCGCGGCTATGGCCCCCACACGCCCGATCCGCGCTGGCCCAATGGCGCGAAGCTGGCCCTCTCCTTCGTGCTCAACTACGAGGAGGGCGGCGAAAACACCGTGCTGAACGGCGATGCGGCCTCGGAAATCTACCTGCATGAGGTCCCCGGCGGCACCCCGCTGGTGGGTGAGCGCAACCGCACGGTGGAGACCCAGTTCGACTACGGCGCCCGCGCCGGCGTCTGGCGCGTGCTGCGCCTCTTCGCCGCCCGCGGCCTGAAGCTGACGGTCTATGGCGTCGGCCGGGCGCTGGAACTCAACCCCGAGGTGACGCGGGCCTTTGCCGATGCGGGCCATGAGGTGGCGAGCCATGGCTGGCGCTGGATCGACTACCATTCCATGCCCGAGGCCGAGGAACGCGCCGAGATCGCCCGCTGCGTCGAGACGATCGAGCGGCTGACGGGCAAGCGCCCCGTCGGCTGGTACACCGGCCGCATCAGCCCCAACACGCGCCGCCTGGTGGCCGAGCATGGCGGCTTCCTCTACGACAGTGACTCCTATGATGACGACCTGCCGCACTACATCGAGGTGGCGGGCAAGCCGCAGCTCATCATCCCCTACACGCTCGACAACAACGACATGAAATTCGCGGTGCCGCCCGGCTTCGGCGATCCGGACGGGTTCGAGCGCTACCTGAGGGACGCGGTGGAGATGCTGCGCGCCGAGGGCGCGGCGGGCGCGCCCAAGATGATGAGCGTGGGGCTGCATTGCCGGCTGGTGGGCCGCCCCGGGCGCGCGGCCGCGCTGGCGCGCTTCCTGGATCATGTGGTGTCGTGCGGGGACATCTGGGTCGCCCGGCGCGAGGATATCGCGCGGCACTGGTGGGCCATGCACCCGCCGGGCTGAACCCTGGCCGCTTGATCGCTTGCCTTCCCGCTCCGCCGGGCCTTCATTGGCGGCATGGATGCTGAGCCCCTCATCGGTCGCCTCGCCGTGGCGACGGCGGTCGGGTTGCTGGTCGGCCTGGAGCGCCACTGGCGGGAGCGTGACGAGCCTTCCGGCCACCGGGTCGCGGGGCTTCGCACCTTCGGCCTGACGGGATTGCTGGGCGGCGTGGCGGCGGTGCTGGGCGAGGGCCGCGGCGATCTGGCGGGCGCCTTGCTCATTGGCGTGACGATGATCGCCTTTGTCCTGTTGATCGGCCCCTTTCTGCAACGTGCCGCCTTGGATGAGGGCAGCCACAGCGCGACCACCGCCGTCGCCGCCCTGACGACCCTGGGCCTGGGCGCCCTGGCGGGGGCCGGCTTGCCCGCGGTGGCTGGCGCGGGCGCCGTGTGCCTGGCCGTCCTGCTCGCGGGGCGGGAGAGGCTGCACGGGCTGATGGGGCAGTTGACCTGGCCGGAACTGCGTTCCGTCATCCTGCTCTGCTGCATGACGCTCCTGGTGCTGCCGCTGCTGCCACAGGGGCCCATGGCCGAGCTGGGAGGCCTGGATCCGGCGCGTATCTGGAAGCTCGCCATCATCCTCGCGGCAGTGTCCTTCCTGGGTTATGTCGCCACGCGCCTGCTGGGTCCGGGTGCGGGCCTGCTGCTGGCCGGTGCGGCGGGTGGGCTGGTCTCCTCCACCGCCGTCACCCTCTCCCATGCGAGCGCAGCGCGGTCGGGAGGTGCTGCGGGGCATCTGGCGGCGGGCGCGCTGGTGGCCGGTGCGGTCTCCTGCGTGAGGACGGCGGTGCTGCTGCTGGTCCTGGCGCCGGAGCTCGGCCTCAGCCTGCTTCCCGCCCTGCTGGCCGCGGCGCTTGGCCTGATGCTGGTGGTGCTGTTGCCGCTGGCCGGGGAGGGGGCGGCGGCGCCCATCGGGCAGCAGAAGAACCCGTTCGAGTTCTTCGCCGTCATCAGGATGGCGGCCCTGCTAGGCGGGATCGGGCTTGCGGCGCGGCTCGCGGTCGAAGGGTTGGGCGAGGGCGCCCTCCTGGCGGTTTCCGCGATCAGTGGCCTGGCCGATGTGGATGCGGTGACCTTGTCGGTGGCGGGGCTGGTGCCGGACACCATCCCCCTCGCGCTCGGGGGGCATGCCGTGGCCGTGGCGGTGGCGGCCAACATCATCGCCAAGGCGGGCTATGCCCTTGTTCTGGGAGGCGGCGCCTTTTCGCGCCGCTACCTGGCAGGTTCCGCGGCCGGCCTCATGGCCGGCGGCGTCGCGCTGTGGCTGGCCTGACGCCAGCCTGGCGGGAGGCTCAGTCCTCGTCGCTGAAGCGATGCGCGAGGCCGGCGAGCACCGCGCCCAGCATCGGCGCCGCCCAGAACAGCCAGAGCTGGTGCAAGGCCGTGCCGCCCATGATGACGGCGGGGCCGGTGCTGCGCGCCGGATTCACCGAGGTGTTGGTGACGGGGATGCTGATCAGGTGGATCAGCGTCAACCCCAGGCCGATGGCGATGGGCGCGAAGCCCGCCGGCGCCCGCTTGGAGGTGCAGCCCAGGATGATCATCAGGAACATGAAGGTCATCACCAGCTCGGTCAGGAAGCCGACCGCCATGCTGTACTTGCCGGGCGAGGCATCGCCGAAGCCATTCGCCGCCAGGCCCTTGCTGACATCCCAGCCCGGCGCGCCGGAGGCGATGGCGTAGAGCAGCATGGCCGCCACGATGGCGCCGCCCACCTGGGCGATCATGTAGGGGATCGCCTCATCCGCA
Source organism: Roseococcus sp. (assembly GCF_019747315.1). Lineage (GTDB taxonomy): Bacteria > Pseudomonadota > Alphaproteobacteria > Acetobacterales > Acetobacteraceae > Roseococcus. Next base: position 6,882 of record NZ_JAIEQY010000280.1, read on the forward strand.
TCGAAGCGGCCGGCGCAGACCAGGCCGAGTGTGACGGCCGGGTTGAGATGGCAGCCCGAGACATGGCCGATCGCATAGGCCATGGTCAGCACGGTGAGCCCAAAGGCGAGCGAGACGCCGACCAGGCCGATCCCCACCTCGGGGAAGGCGGCGGCCAGGACGGCGCTGCCGCAGCCCCCCAGCACCAGCCAAAATGTCCCCAAAAATTCAAAACCGAGCCTTTGTGGCATACACTGCCTCCTCGAAGATTTTCTTTCCCAGCTCTCCCGAGGCTACACGCCAATACCCCCAGGAGAGAAGGGGCGATTAGAATATCCCTGTCCGTGCAAGGCTTAAGCCGAGCATTCTACTCAGTGATTCTTTCGATCCGGTTCACGCGCACCACTTCCCGCCAGCGGGCCACTTCGCTGCCGACATGGGCCACGAAGCGCTCAGGCGGGCCGCCCTCGGGCCGGGCGCCGAGGTCGCGCAGGCGGGATTGCACCACCTCATCGGCCAGCGCCATGTTCAGCAGGGCGTTGAGCCGTGCCACCACCGCGGGCGGCGTGCCGCGCGGCGCCATGTAGCCGAACCAGGGTTCGATCACGGCATCCGGCATCCCAGCCTCCTCCAGCGTGGGCACATCGGGCAGGGCGGCGTCGCGCGTACGGCCGCTGACCACCAGGGCGCGCAGCTGGCCGCCCCGGATCGAGCCGATCAGGGTCGGCGTGTTTTCGAAGAACATCTGCGTGTCGCCCGCGATCACCGCCTGCATGCCCGGCGCGCCGCCCCGGAAGGGCACATGCGTCATCTGCAGGCCGAGGCGCCCGTTCAGGAACTCGCCCAGCAGATGATTGGAAGCGCCGAAGCCCGAGGAGGAGAAATTCACCCGCGGCCCCTCGCGCTTCGCCCAGGCGACGAATTGCTGGAAATCACGCGCCGGATGGTCGGGCCGGACAACCAGCGCGTTCATCACGCTGGCACTCCAGAAGACCGGCACCAGGTCACGCTCGATGTCGAAGGGCATGCGGGCGTAGATGGCGGCGTTGATGGCGCAATTGCCGATGGTGCAGGCGCCCAGCGTATAGCCGTCGGGTGCCGACTGCGCGGCCGCCGCCATGCCGATATTGCCATTGGCGCCCGAGCGGTTCTCCACCACCCAGCGATGCGGCAGATCGCGGGAGGCGCGCTCGGCCAGGATGCGCGCGATCAGGTCCGTGGCGCCGCCGGGCGGGAAGGGCAGGATGATGCGGACCGGCCGCTCCGGCTGCCATTCCTGCACTTGGGCCTGGGCCTGCACCTGGGCCACCGAGGGCAGGGTGAGCAACAGGGCACAAAGGCCCATGAGGGTGCGGCGCATGACGTGACCTCCAATGTTTCTTGGCCCGGAAGATTGGCCGGGATGGCCGCGCGCGTCCATCAGGATGAGGCTCGGCTTGATCGCCCAGGCCTGGCGCCTTATGGTCGGCCCATGGCGATGATGACCGCATGCTTGATGCTGTCCGCCGGGCGCCTGGCTTTGCTGCCGGCCCGGACGCTCTCGTTCGGATATCTTCCGTTCGGGCTTCTTCCGCTTCGACTTTCCCGCCCCTGGGTGTGACACGAGGCCGCGCGCGGCCCGCACAACTCAGGGGACCCTGGTCCACCAGGGGCATTCACCGGAAAGCCTTCGAACCTCACGAGATCACGCCATGAGCCTGAACCATCCCTCCTTCGGCAAGCTCGACGCTGGCCGCATCATCATCTTCGACACCACGCTGCGCGATGGCGAGCAATCGCCCGGCTTCTCCATGAACCTGGACGAGAAGCTGCGCATGGCCGAGGCGCTGCACGAACTCGGCGCCGATGTGCTGGAGGCGGGCTTCGCCATCGCCAGCCCCGGCGATTTCGAGAGCGTGCAATCCATCGCGAAGCGGTTCTCGAAGGACGGCCCGGTCATCGCGAGCCTGAGCCGCGCCAATGCCGCCGATATCCTGGCCTCGGCCGAGGCGACCAAGCCCGCCGCCCGCCCGCGCATCCACATCGTGCTGGCCACCAGCGACCTGCACATGCGCGTGAAGCTGCGCATGACGCGGGAAGAGGTGCTGGAGCGCATCACCGAGAGCGTGAGCCTGGCCCGCAACCACGCGGCCGATGTCGAATGGTCGGCCGAGGATGGCTCGCGCTCCGACCTCGATTTCCTCTGCCGCTGCGTGGACACGGCGATCAAGGCGGGGGCGACCACGATCAACATCCCCGACACGGTGGGCTATTCGCTGCCGGCCGATATGGGCCTGATCTTCTCGACGCTGATGAACAAGGTGCCGGACGCGGACAAGGTCATCTTCTCCGCGCACAACCACAATGACCTGGGCCTGGCGGTTGCGAACACGCTCGCCGCGATCCAGGCCGGCGCACGTCAGATCGAGTGCACCATCAACGGCATCGGTGAGCGCGCGGGCAATGCGAGCCTCGAAGAGGTTGCGATGGCGCTGCGCACCCGGCATGACGCGCTGGGCCTGCGCACCGGCATCGAGAGCAAGCGCATCCTGCGCACCTCCAAGCTGCTCGCCACCATCACGGGCTTCGACGTGCAGCCCAACAAGGCGATCGTCGGCCGCAACGCCTTCGCGCATGAGAGCGGCATCCACCAGGATGGCGTGCTGAAGGATGCCTCGACCTACGAGATCATGACGCCCGAGTCCGTCGGCTGGACCACCAACTCCATCGTCCTCGGCAAGCATTCCGGCCGCGCCGCCTTCCGCGACCGGCTCAAGACGCTGGGCTATGAGGTCGGCGACAACCAGCTGAACGACGCCTTCAAGCGCTTCAAGGATTTGGCCGACCGCAAGAAGGTCGTCTATGACGAGGACATCGCCGCCCTGGTGGATGACGAGGTCGGCCGCGGCAACGATCGGATCAAGCTGACCGGGTTGAACGTCTCGACCGGCATGGGCACGAAGCCCATGGCGACCATCGCGCTTGACGTGGATGGCGAGCGTCGCGACGGCATGGCGATGGGCGATGGCGGCGTGGACGCCACCTTCAACGCGCTGCGCGCCGCCTTCCCGCATGAGGTGAACCTGAAGCTCTACGCCGTGCAGTCGGTCACCGGCGGGACCGATGCCCAGGCGCGGGTCACGGTCCGGCTGGAGGAACAGGGCAAGCTGGTGGACGGGCAGGGGGCGGATACCGACACCATCGTCGCCTCGGCCCGCGCCTATGTGCACGCGCTGAACAAGCTCCTGGTGAAGCGCGAGCGGACCGCCCCGCCGCCGGTTCAGGGCGACTGAGGCGGCTTTCCCCGGCGGGGCGGGCCGCACGGCTTGCCCCGGGGGGCGCTTGGGGCTACGCCACCCTCCTCAGATCAGCCCCCCATCTGCCCACCGCTGGAAGGCACCCCGCATGTTCTCACGCCTGTTCGGCTTCCTCTCCGCCGACATGGCCATTGACCTCGGCACCGCGAACACGCTTGTTTACGTGAAGGGCCGGGGCATTGTGCTGAACGAGCCCTCCGTCGTCGCCATCTCGGACAATCGCGGCCGCAAGCAGGTTCTGGCCGTGGGCGAAGAGGCCAAGCAGATGCTGGGCCGCACGCCGGGCAACATCGCCGCCATCCGCCCGCTGCGGGACGGCGTGATCGCCGATTTCGAGGTCGCGGAGGAAATGATCAAGCATTTCATCCGCAAGGTGCATAACCGCCGCAGCTTCACCTCGCCCCTCATCATCGTCTGCGTCCCTTCCGGCTCCACCGCCGTCGAGCGCCGCGCCATCCAGGAAAGCGCCGAGAGCGCCGGTGCCCGCAAGGTGCTGCTGATCGAGGAGCCCATGGCGGCGGCGATCGGCGCCGGCCTGCCGGTGACCGAGCCCTCGGGCTCCATGGTCGTGGACATCGGCGGCGGCACCACCGAAGTGGCGGTGATCTCGCTGGGCGGAATTGTCTATGCGCGTAGCGTCCGCGTGGGCGGGGACAAGATGGATGAGGCGGTGATCTCCTACATCCGCCGCACCCACAACCTGCTGATCGGCGAAAGCTCGGCCGAACGGATCAAGATGGAAATCGGTGCCGCGGCGCCCCCGCTCGAAGGCGAGGAAGGCCCCCTCACCGAGGTGAAGGGCCGGGACCTGATGAACGGCGTCCCGCGCGAAGTGCTGGTGAGCCAGCGCGAGATCGCCTACGCGCTGATGGAGCCGGTCACGCAGATCGTGGATGCGGTGAAGGTGGCGCTGGAGAACACGCCCCCCGAACTGGCCGCCGATATCGTGGACAAGGGCATCGTGCTCACTGGCGGCGGGGCCCTGCTCTATCGCCTGGACGAGGTGCTGCGTGATGCGACAGGCCTGCCCGTTGTTGTGGCAGAAGAGCCGCTCAACTGCGTTGCCCTGGGCACGGGGCGCGCGCTGGAGGAGCTGAAGCGGCTTCGCCAGGTCCTGACTTCGATGTATTGAGAGACTCACTCCCAGCTTTTGATCCCCCAGCCTTTGATCCCCCAGCCTTTGATCCCGTTGTGTAGTCCTGAGTATTTTCCGTGGCGGGGCGTCCGAGCGCCCGCGCGGGTCTTCTCACTCCTCGAACGGCCCTGAGGGGCGGAGCTGCCGTGATCCGTCTGAGTATCCCGCTGCGACAGGCCTTGGCCCGGCTTTCCCTGCCGGTGCTGATCGCGGCTGCCTTCGGGATCATGCTGCTCGGCAAGGCGGACGCCATCCTGATCGAGCGCGCGCGGATGGCACTGGCTGATGCCCTCTCCCCGATCTGGAGCGCGGTGCAGGAGCCGGTCTCCGCCGTGCGCGGCGCGGTACACGAGGCCCAGGCGCTGTGGAACCTGCGTGCCGAAAATGCCCGCCTGGTGGAGGAGAATGACAGGCTGCGCCGCTGGCAGGCCACCGCCCTGGCGCTGGAGGCCGAGAATGCACTGCTGCGCCGGCAGCTCGCCTGGGTGCCGGACCCCGCGCCGCAATTCCGCACCGCCCGCGTGGTGGCCGATGCCGGCGGCACCTATGCCCGCGCCGTGCTGCTCGCCACCGGCCCGCAGCACAATGTGCGCAAGGGGCAGATCGCGCTGGATGAGCGCGGCTTCGCCGGCCGCGTGACCGAGGTGGGCAGCCGCTCCGCCCGCGTGCTGCTGGCCACCGACATCAACAGCCGCGTCCCCGTCACGCTGGAAGGCAGCCGGGCGCGCGCCATCATGGTGGGCAACAATGCCGCCCGCCCGCGCCTGCAGCATTGGCCCGAGGGCACGCTCCCGCGCGAGGGTGACCGGGTCGTGACCAGCGCCCAGGCCGGCGCCTTCCCGGCCGGCCTGCCCGTCGGCGTGGTGCGCTGGACCGAAAGCGGGGCCGTGGAAGTGGAACTCTTTGCCCACCTGGACCGGCTGGATGTGCTGCGCCTCTTTGACTTCGGGCTTTCCGGCATCCTGCCGCCGGAATCCGTCGCCCGGCCCGAGCCGCGCGGGCGGCGCTGACTCCATGCGCGGGCGGCGCTGATCCTATGGTCTCCAAGGGCCGGCCGGAGCCGCCCATGGGCCTGCTCCGGCGCCTCGACGCAGCGGCGCGTGCGGGGTTTCCGGGGTTGTTCACCGCCTTCCTGATCATCCTGGCGGCGGTGCCGGTCGGCATACCCGGCATGATCGGGGCGATGGCGCTGCCCTGCATTTTCTTCTGGACGATCTTCCGGCCGGCTGCCATGCCCGCGCCCGTGGTGTTCGCCCTCGGCCTCCTGCAGGATCTGCTCTCTTTCGCCGCGCTCGGCACGGGCGTGCTGACCTTGCTCATCGTGCATGGCGTGGCACTGCGGCTGCGCGATTTCCTGGTGCGGCAGAGCTTCCTGGTGAGCTGGGTGATGTTCTCCGCCTTCGCGGCCGGGGCGGGGGCCCTGGGCTGGGGGCTGCAGGCGCTGCTCGGCTGGGTGTTGCCGCCGCTGGCGCCTGGCCTGCATCAGCTTGGCATCGCGATCGGCGTCTATCCGGCCCTCGCCTGGGTGCTGGCGCGGCTGCACACGGCGATGCGGCGTGCGGAGACCGCGCTGTGAAGTTTCCGCGCATCTTCCGCCGTACCCAGGGGGGGATTGAGAACTTCACCATGCGTCACGCCGGAGGCGTGCGGTCATGAGGTTTCCGCGCATCCTCCGCCGCACCAAGGGGGGGATTGAGAATTTCACCATGCGTCATGGCGGAGGCGTGCGGTCATGAAGTTTCCGCGCATCTTCCGCCGCACCAAGGGGGGGATTGAAAACTTCACCATGCGCGGCGTGAAGCGCGAGGAGGAGGAGCGCCGCGGCGTCTTCACCCGCCGCGCCCTGCTGCTGGGTGGCGTGCAACTCGGCGCATTCGGTTTCCTGGGCTACCGGCTGCACAAGCTCCAGGTCGAGCAGGGCGAGCGCTATGCCACGCTGGCCGAGGAGAACCGCCTCTCCGCCCGCCTGCTTTCGCCGCCGCGGGGCCGCGTGCTGGACCGCAATGAGCGCGTGGTGGCCGGCAACCGCCTGAACTGGCGCGCGCTGCTGGTGGCCGAACACACGGCCGATGTGGGCGCCACCCTGGAGACCTTCAGCCGCATCGTGCCGCTCGCCGATCACGAGCGGGTGCGCGTGGAGCGCGATGTGCGTCGCCGCCGCCGCTTCGTCCCCGTCATCGTCCGTGAATTCCTGACCTGGGAGGAGATGGCGCGGATCGAGGTCAACGCGCCCGACCTGCCGGGCATCCTGATCGATGTCGGTACCACGCGCATCTACCCCGAGGCCGAGCACCTGGCCCACATCGTCGGCTATGTGGCGCCGCCCGCCGAGCGCGACATGGATGGCGACCCGCTGCTGCAATTGCCCGGCATCCGCGTGGGCCGCGCGGGCATCGAGCGCCACCACGACCAGGTGCTGCGCGGCCGCGCCGGCGCCGTGCAGCTCGAAGTGAACGCAGTCGGCCGCGTGATCCGGGAGCTGGACCGGCGCGAGGGGATGCCCGGCCAGGACATCGAGATCAGCGTCGACACCGAGTTGCAGAAGGCGCTGCGCGGCCGGATCGAGGAGGGAACCTCGATCGTCGTGATGAACGCCCGCAATGGCGAGGTGCTGGCCATGGCGAGCCAGCCGAGCTTCGACCCCAATGTCTTCAACTCCGGCGTCAGCGGCGCGCAATGGCGGCAATGGACGGCAAACCGCGCCACGCCGCTGATCAACAAGGCCACCAACGGCCTCTACGCGCCGGGTTCCACCTTCAAGATGGTGGTGGCGCTGGCGGGGCTGGAGGCGCGCGTGATCACGACCGGCGAGCGGATCAGCTGCCCCGGCCATTTCGACCTGGGCGACAGCCGCTTCCATTGCTGGAACCGCAGCGGCCATGGTGGCGTGGACATGCGCACCGCGCTGAAGGTCAGCTGCGACGTCTATTTCTATGAGCTGGCCAAGCGGCTTGGCATCAACCGCATCGCCGCCATGTCGCGCCGCTTCGGCCTGGGCGTGGATCTCGACATTGAATTGCCGGGTACGCGCCGCGGCCTGGTGCCGACGCGCGAGTGGCGAGAGGCGCAGGGGCGCGGCTGGGCGCTGGGCGATACGGTGGTGCATGGCATCGGCCAGGGCTTTTACCAGCTCACGCCGCTGAGCCTCTGCACCATGACGGCGCGGCTGGCGACGGGGCGTGCGGTGCAGCCGCATCTGACGCGCAGCATCGGCGGCCGCCCGGTCCGCGGCAGCCGGCCGGAGGACTGGCCCAGTATGGGCATCCCCGACCGCGACATCAGGCTGATGCGCGATGCCATGTGGGCGGTGGTGAATGAGCAGGGCGGCACGGCGCTCACCTCCCGCCTGCCGGGCGGCTATGGCATGATGTCGGGCAAGACGGGAACGACGCAGGTGCGCCGTGTGACGCGCGAGCAGCGCGAGCGTGGCTTCAATGTCAGCCAGGTGCCGCGGGAATGGCGGCCGCATGCGCTCTTTGTCGGCTTCGCGCCGCATGACAACCCGCTCTACGCCGTGAGCGTGATCGTCGAGCACGGCACCTCGGGCTCCGGCACCGCCGCGCCGCTCGCGCGGGATGCGCTGGTGGAGACCTTCAACCGCTTCCGCCAGGCACCCGGCCCGCGCGTGGCGGATGTGGGGCGCGGCACGTGAGGAACGGTGCGGTCGAGGCCAAGCTGCCCCGCACTCACCAAATCCCGCCGTGCAGCGGCAGGCGCGCCCTTCCCCCCGGCGCCGCCCGCACGCGGCGCGCAAGGCGAGGCGGCAGGGCCGCCGCCCGCCGCTTGAGGGCAAGATAATGTCCATGGTGTTCGAGAAGCGGTTGCTCACGGGCGATCGCGGCGCCGGAGTGGTGCAGAAGCTCTGGCAGATTCCCTGGCTCTTTGTCCTGCTGCTCTGCGCCGTGGCGGCGGTGGGCTATGTCGCGCTCTATTCGGCGGGCAGCGGCAATCCGGCTCTCTATGCCACCAAGCATGCGCTGCGCTTCGGCTTCTGCCTGGTGCTGATGCTCTGCATCGCCTTCGTGGACATCCGGCTGATCGCGAAGCTCGCGCCGCTCGGCTATCTCGCCGGCGTCGGGCTGCTCGTGCTCGTCGCGCTGCATGGCGAGGTGGGCAAGGGCGCACAGCGCTGGGTGGATCTGGGGCCACTGCAATTGCAGCCTTCGGAGCTGATGAAGATCATGCTGGTCCTGGCGCTGGCGGCCTGGTTTCACCGCGCCAGCTGGGACCGCGTGGGCAACCCGTTTTTCCTCGTGATCCCGGCCATCCTGATCGTGGTTCCCGTGGCGCTGATCTTCAAGCAGCCCAATCTCGGCACCTCGCTCATCACCGCGGCGCTTGGGGGGGCCATGTTCTGGGCGGCCGGTGTGCGCTGGTGGAAGTTCGCGGCCATCATCGGGGCCTTGGTGGCGGCGGCGCCCATCGTCTATGACAACCTGCGCGAGTATCAGCGCGCGCGCATCACCACCTTCCTCGATCCGGAATCGGACCCGCTGGGCGCGGGTTACAACATCATCCAGTCGAAGATCGCGCTGGGCTCGGGCGGGCTCTGGGGCAAGGGCTTCCTCCAGGGTACCCAGGGGCACCTCAACTTCCTTCCGGAAAAGCAAACGGATTTCATCTTCACCATGATCGCCGAGGAATTCGGCCTGGTCGGCGCCATGGGCACGCTGGCGCTGCTGATGGGCGTGGTGGGCTTCTGCTTCCTGGTGGCGCTGCGCTGCAAGCACCAGTTCGGCCGGCTGCTCGCCATCGGCCTGGGGACCAACTACTTCCTGTATATCTTCGTCAATGTGGCCATGGTCACGGGCAGCATTCCCGTGGGTGGGGTGCCCTTGCCGCTGATCAGCCATGGCGGCAGCGCCATGCTCACCACCATGATCGGCTTTGGGCTGCTCATCAGTGCCTGGGTGCATCGTGATGCGGAGTTCGGGCCGGCGCAGGATTGAGTAAAGAGGGCCTCCGGCGGCTGGGGCCTCGGGCCCCAGACCCCTTCATTTGGGACCATCGCAACCCACCAAGCGAGGCGCGAAACCCCAGGAAAGGGGTCTGGGGCCCGAGGCCCCAGCCGCCGGCGGCCTCGTTTTTTACATCATTCCCATGACACGCGGCAGCCAGAGCGCGATCCCGGGAAAGCCCACCACCAAGGCGAGGGCCACGAACATCGCCAGGATCATCCAGACCACCCAGGGGATGGTGCTTTCCATCGTCACCCCCGCGATGCGACAACTCACCATCAGGTTCACGGCCATGGGCGGCGTGAACTGGCCGATCGCGATCTTCATGGTGAGGATCACGCCGAACCAGGTGAGGTCCCAGTCGAAGGCGCGGGCGATGGGAATCAGCACCGGCAGCAGGATCAGGAAGGTGGAGACGCCGTCCAGGAACATGCCGATGAAGATCAGCGCCACCATCAGCAGCGCGATGGTCCCGTATTCCCCCAGGTTCAGCCCCACGATCCATCCCGCGATGGGCTGCACGATGCCGAGCGTGGAGGTGGACCAGGCGAAGACGCTGGCCAGCGCGATGATGATGAGGATGACGGCGGAGATCTCGCCCGCCTCCACCAGCATCTCGTAGAGGTCCTTCATCGTCATGCTGCGATAGATGAAGAAGCCGACGAAGAGGCCGTAGAACACCGCCATGACCGCGGCCTCGGTGGGCGTGAAGGCGCCGATGCGCATGCCGCCCAGGATGACGACGGGCGCCATGAGACCCCAGATCGCTTCCTTGAAGCTTTGCCAGAGGGAGTTCTCGTCGCGCTCCGGGTTCTTGCCGCCGAAATCCTTGATCCAGGAGATGATGAGGATCGGCACGATGATGGCGACACCGGCCAAAATCCCCGGGAACATCCCAGCCATGAAGATGGCCGGAACCGAGACGCCGGGGACCATCACCGCATAGACGATGAAGGCGATGGAGGGCGGGATCAGGATGTCGGTTGCGGCCGCCGCCCCCACGGTGGCGGCGATGAAGGGGCGCGGATAGCCATCCTTCACCATGCCGCGCGTCACCACTTGGCCGACCGCGGCCGAGGTGGCGGGGCCCGAGCCCGAGATGCCGCCGATGATCATGGCCACCAGCACGGCGACGGAGGCCAGCGCCCCGCGCCCGGCGCCGACCAGCGCGGTCGCGAACTTCACCAGGCGGAGCGCCACGCCCGTGCGGTCGAAGACGCAGCCCACCAGGACGAACATGGGGATGGCGATCAGCGGGTATTTCGCGATGCCGGCATAGACATTGGTCGGCATCGCCATCAGCGTCTGGTCTGCCAGCGCGATGGCCAGCGCGCCCGCCAGGCCGAGGGCGACGGCAATCGGCACGCCCGCCAGCAGCAGGATCATGAACATGCAGAAGAGGACGGTCCCGATCATCCCTCTTCCCCCCGTGCGAGCCGGATGATGCGCCCCGCCGCGCGGCCGATCACCAGCACCGCCAGCACTGGCAGCCACACGGTGTAGAGCCATTGCGGGTGGCCGAGGCCGGGCGAGAGCACTTCGAAATCATACTCGTCCCAGACCATGCGCGTGCCGTACCAGAGGATCAGGCCGAAGCAGAGGATCAGCAGGCCAAGCGCCATGATCTCGGCGATCCGGCGGCGGTTGGGCGAGAGCTTGTCGGCGAAGAAGCCGATGCGGATGTGCCGCCCGCCTGCTGTGGCGAGGGCTGTGCCCACCATGGCGACCACCACCATCAGCGCCACCGAATATTCCTCGGTGAAGGCGAGCGAGATGTTGGAAAGATAGCGTGTCACCACATTCGCCGCCGTGATCAGCGCCATGGCGCCCATCGCGGCCGCGAGAAGCACGCGCTCCAGCGTCAGGGGAACGCGCGTCTTCGGGTCGGGCGGCGTGGCCGTCGGGTCGAAATCGGCGGCCATCAGGCGTAAGTCACGAAACGGCGCGGATGGCGGTTTCCGCCTTGCGCACGAGGTCCGCGCCGATGGTGGTGGCCCAGCGGTCATAGACCGGCCGCAGCGCGGTGGCGAAGGCCTGCTTCTGCGCGGGCGTGAGCTGCGTCACCTCCACATTGCGGCGGGCCAGTTCCAGCAGCGCGGCATTGTCCGTGCCTGGAATGCCGAGGCCCTGGCGGGCGAGCGCGATGTTGTTGCGCGCCGCCTCCCGTGCGCATTCGCGCACCAGCTCCTGGTCGGCGGGCGTGAAGCTCGCCATCACGCTCTTCGAGAGGCCGAAGATCAGCGCGTCATTCACGTAGTTCCAGATGGTCATGTGGCGCTGGGCCAGCGTGTCCATGCGGAAGGCGAGAAAGAGGTTGACCGGGTTTTCCTGCCCATCCACCGCGCCCGTGCTCAGCGCCGGCTGCAGGTCGGCGAAGGACATCTGCAGCGGATTGGCGCCGAGGCCATTGTAGATGTCGTTGAAGATGGCGCCGGCTGCGAAGCGGATCTTCAAGCCGCGCAGATCGGCGGGCGCATGGATGGCACGCTTGGAGTTGCTGATCTCGCGGAAGCCGTTCTCGCCGAAGGCCAAGGCCGTGATGTCGCGCCGGTCCATGATACCGACGAGGTCGCGGCCCACCTCGCCATTGATCAGCGCATCGAAGGCGCGATGGTCCGGCATCAGGAAAGGCAGCTGGAAGATCCCGGCCTCGCGCACCTGCGGGGCGATGTTGATGGTGCTGAAGACGGCGAAGTCGATGATGCCCTGGCGCATGGCCAGCAATTCGCGCGTCTGGTCGCCGCCGACGAGCTGGCTGCCGGGATAGACGCGGACATTGATACGGCCATTGGAACGCTGGGTGACCAGCTCCGCCCATTGGAAGGCGCCTTCCGCGAAGGGAATGGGCCGGTTGCCGACGACGGAGAGCTTGTATTCTGCGCGGTAGGCGGGCTGCGCGCCGCCGATGCGGGGGGCGGCCAGGAGGGCGGCGCCGCCCGCCAGGAGGGCGCGGCCCAGGAGGGCGCGGCGATGGGTTTTGAGCTTCATTGGGATCATCTCCTCCAGGCGGCTTTTGCGTGCCGCGTTCCGGATGCCACAATGCCGCCGAGCAAGGCGGGCGCGCAAGACGCCCGATCCAGGAGGATGCATGGCGAAACGATTGGCGATCACGGGCGGGGCCTCCGGAATCGGCGCGGCCATCGGCGTGGCCGCGCGCGCGGCCGGGTGGGAGACGGCGCTGGCAGACCGCATGCCGGCCGAGGGCTGCGACGTGCTGGACGTGACGGACGCCACCGCCGTGGCGGATTGGATCGCGGGCCTCGCGGACCTGCAGGGCCTGGTCTGCTCGGCCGGAATTTCGGCGGCCACGCCGCTCCTCGACACGCCGCCCGAGCTGTTTCGCCGCATTCTGGACGTGAATGTGACCGGCAGCTTCCTGGCCGCCCAGGCCGCCGCGCGGGCCATGGTGGCGGGGGGCAAGGGCGGCGCCATCGTGCTCATCGCCTCGGTCTCCGGCCTGCGCGGGGTGGAAGGGCGCGTGGCCTATGGCGCCTCCAAGGCGGCGGCCATCAACATGGCGCAGGTCATGGCCATTGACCTGGCGCCCCACGGCATCCGCGTGAATGCCATCTGCCCCGCGCCGATCGAGACGCCCATGGTCACCGCCCTGCATGACGCCGAGACCCGGGCGCAATGGCTCAGCCGCATCCCGGCCGCGCGCTATGGCCGCGTGGAGGAGGTGGCGGAGGCGGCGCTCTTCCTGCTCGATCCCGCGCGCTCCTCCTACATCACTGGCCATGCCCTGCCGGTGGATGGCGGCTATGCCGGTGCGGGGGTGATGGCGTGATCCCGGCGACCAATCTGGGCCGGCTGCTGAGCCAGACGGCACGCCGTCTGCCCGATGCGCCCGCGCTGATCTGGCGCGCGCAGAGCTGGACCTGGGCGGAGCTGAACGCCCGCGTGGACCGCCTCGCCAGCGCGCTGCGCGCCCAGGGGATCGGCCCGGGCGACCGCGTGCTGGTGCATGCCCGCAACGGCAACGCCATGTTTGAGAGCCTCTGGGCGACCTGGAAGGTCGGCGGCGTCTGGGTGCCCACCAATGTGCGACTGACCCCGCCCGAGGTGGCCTATCTGGCCGAGGCCAGCGGCGCGCGGGTGATGCTGCGCGACCACGGCTTTGTGGCCCATGCCGATGCGGTGCGCGCAGCCGCCCCCGAATGCCGCCTGGTGATCGCAGTGGGCGATGGCCGCGCCGACGAGCTGGACTACGAAACCCTCCTGACCGAAGCCATGCCACCGCCGCCGAACCACGAGGCGGAGGTCGGCCGGGACGACCCCTGCTGGTTCTTCTTCACCTCCGGCACCACGGGCCGGCCCAAGGCCGCCGTGCTGACCCATGGCCAGATGGGCTTCATCATCACCAATCACCTGGCCGATTTGATGCCCGGCCTGACGGAGCGCGATGTCTCGCTGGTGGTGGCACCCCTCAGCCATGGCGCGGGCATCCATGCGCTCTGCCAGGTGGCGCGCGGCGCCTGCTCGGTGCTGCTGCCGGGCGAGCGGCTGGACACCGCCATCGCCTGGAACCTCATCGCGGGGCATGGCGTGACCAACATGTTCACCGTGCCCACCATCCTGAACATGCTGGTGGCGGACCCCGCCGCGGCGCCGCATCGGTTGCGCCATGTGATCTATGCCGGCGCGCCGATGTATCGCGCGGACCAGCTGCGCGCGATGGAACGCCTCGGCCCCTGCCTCGTGCAGTATTTCGGCCTGGGCGAGGTGACGGGCTGCATCACCGTGCTCCGGCCCGACCAGCACAGCCTGGATGACGCCACACCCGGCGCGCTCAGCGTCGGCGCGCCGCGCACCGGCATGGACATCGCGATCCTCGACGAGAACGGCGCACATGCCGAGCGCGGCGAGATCTGCGTGCGGGGCCCCGGCGTCTTCGCCGGCTATTTCCAGAACGACGCGGCCAATGAGAAGGCCTTCCGCCACGGCTGGTTCCACACCGGCGACCTCGGCTTCCGCGACCGCCACGGCTTTCTGCACATCACCGGCCGAGCGTCGGACATGTTCATCTCCGGCGGCTCCAACATCTACCCGCGCGAGGTGGAGGAGGCGCTGCTGACGCACGCGGCCGTCGTGGAATGCGCCGTGGTCGGCCTGCCCGATCCGCGCTGGGGGGAATCGGGCGTCGCCTGCCTCGTGCTGCGCGCGCCCACGCCGCCCGAGGAATTGCTCGCCCATCTCGAAATCCGCCTCGCCCGCTACAAGCACCCGCGCCGGTTCGTCGTTTGGGAAGCGCTGCCGAAATCCGCCTATGGCAAGGTGCCCAAGACGCTGCTGGCTGAGCGGCTGCGCGCCGAGGGCGTGAGCTTTGCCGGCCCCAACACAAAGGAATGAAGATGCCTGGACAGAGCCTTCCCGTGATCGACGTCGCGGGCCTTGGAGGCGGCCACCGGCTGCCGGAGATCGCGGCCGAGATCCGGGCCGCCTGCACCGGCCCGGGCTTCTTCTACATCCGCAACCATGGCGTGCCGGAGGCAACCATCGCCGCCGCCGTTGCGGCTGCGCGCCGCTTCTTCCACCTGCCACCCGAGGTGAAGGGCAACACCCGCGCCAACCTCGCGCATCGCGGCTGGCATGCGGCGGGCGGCGCGGTCATGGCCGGCGCCACCAAGCCCGATCTGAAGGAATTCTTCTCGCTCGGCCTCGACCTGTCCGCCGACCATCCCGTGGTGTTGGCCGGCGAGAAGCTGCGCGGCCCCAACCAATGGCCCGCCGAAGTGCCGGAGCTGCAACCGGCCATGGAGGCCTATTACGCCGAGATGATGCGCTGCGGCGCCGGCCTGATGCGCGCCATCGCCATCAGCCTGGACCTGCCCGAGGATTTTTTCGCGCCCCACTACACGCTGCCGCTGCAACGCACCCAGGCCGTCTTCTACCCGCCCCAGCCGCCGGACGACACGGAAGGCTTCGGCGTGGCCCCGCACACGGATTTCGGCTGCATCACCCTGCTCTGGCAGGATGACAGCGGCGGGCTGGAAGTGCGCGAGCGCCAGTCGGGCGCCTGGATCCCGGCGCCGCCGCTGCCCGGCACGCTGGTGATCAATGTGGGCGACCTGCTGGGCCGCTGGAGCAATGACCGCTTCGCCAGCACGCCGCATCGCGTGGTCAACCGCTCGGGCCATGAGCGCATGTCCATCGCGACCTTCCACGACCCGAATTTCCAGGCGCCGATCGACCCCCGCGCACTGGGCGCGGCGGAGCCGATCTACCCGCCGACCACGGCCGGCGGGCATATCCTGGAATGCTTCGCCAAGGCCTTCGCCTACCGCAAGGGCACGTAAGGGGGCGCTACCGCTTCTTGCGCATCACGAAATCGGCCTTGGTCGCGCCGCAATCCGGGCAGGACCAGGTCTCGGGGACATCTTTCCAGCGCGTGCCGGGGGCGAGCCCATCCTCTGGCGCGCCCTGGACCTCGTCATAGACATAGCTGCACAGCTCGCATTCCCAGACGCAGAATTCTTGCTCGGTGGACATGGGGCTCTCCCGGTTGAGGGCAAAGCATCGGAAGCACGGGACGCTTCCGTCAAGCGCCCCCGCCGTGGCAACTTCCAGCGATGAGCCAGCCCGACGACATCGCCTTCCTCCGCCTGAGCTTCGCCGTGGCCCGCCGTGCGCGGGCCAACGGCAAGCACCCCTTCGGCGCCATCCTGGTCGGTCCCGGTGGCCAAGTGCTGATGGAGCAGGAAAATGCCTTCGACACCGAGGGCCGCACCGGCCATGCCGAGACCGTGCTCAGCCGCCGCGCCTGCGCCGCCTTCACGGCCGAGGAACTCGCCGAAACCACCATGTATGTGAGCGCCGAGCCCTGCGCCATGTGCGCAGGCAGCCTCTACTGGGCCGGGATTGGCCGCCTGGTCTATGCGATGAGCGAGCACAAGCTCGGCCAGATCATCGGCCAGCATCCGGACAACCTGACGCTGGATTTGCCGTGCCGCGTCGTGCTGGCGGCCGGGCAGCGCGAGGTGGAGGTGATCGGCCCGCTGCTGGAGGATGACGCGGAGGCGACTGCCCTGCATGATGGTGCCTGGGGCCACCATCCTGCCCCCGCCACTTGAGTGCCGCCGTGCCACGAGAGAACGTAAACTTCGCGCCATCCCCACCGAAGTTGCAGCCTCGCTGCGCCAAGCTGCGCCGCAGCAGCGCGCCCAGCTCGATCTTTACAACCCCTACGGATGACCGCGTGACGCTGCGGGCCTGATCCAACCCAGTGATTGCGTTGCTGCCTCGCATGAGAATTACATGCTTTTTGGTGGCGTGGAACCTTCCGCAGTTTATGCGGCCACGGAACCTCTTTATGGCCGCTGATGACGCGAGGAGCTGCCCATACTGTAGTGAACGGTAAAACTAACCGTTTCGCCAACTACAAGTGGCCGACTTATAACCACAGCAGCGCCAGGGATAGCGATAGATCCACCACATTGGTGTGGAAAAACCTGTGCTGGAACGAGAGACAAATGCAAATCAGCAGGGCCGCTGTTTTTGGTAACAGACATCGGTTGCTGCTCAGCTATACATCCAGCACGATTTACCCAGTAAACTTGATTAATTCGATTTTGCACCGTATTGTAAAGGGGTAGTTGGGCTCCTGCGGCCGAATTCTGGTCCTGTGCTGGGTCCGCGCAGCCAGCAAAACCTAGAATCATCAATATCGAAGAAATAAACGTGAATCGTCGTGCCGTCTTTACTAACATCCATACGCCTCCTCGCCACGGCCTCGTCTTTTCAGGGCCTGCCAAATTTAGGAGTAGCATACTTAAATTGGAGATATCTAGAAAAAATTCGAAGGCGCGGGCGTTTTTTACCAATGCTCAGTCCAGTTGGAAGCTGGATCAGTCCATAAGCAATAAATTGACCAAATAAAGCTCGTGCAGCGGGAAGTCTATGAACCTTGCAGACTACTGTCATAGAGCTGCCGCTCCAATCATGCCCCGGCCGCTTGTTGCGGGCCGGCAGTCGCAGCTGGTGGCACGAGCTTTTGCTACAGATTCTTCCACCGGTTCGACTGCACCTGGCGTGAGGCGTGACACAAACAGGGCCTGGGGCACTCTCCGTCGGACAAACACCCAACGTCGTTGACATGTCGGCAGCGATATGACGACGCTTGATTCCAGACAGGATAGGCCCGATCATCATGCAACGGCGTTCCTTTCAACTTCTCGCGGTCCTTTTCAGTCTCTTGGCAGCCTGCGATTCCACCAAGAACATCGGGGCGCCAACCCGTTCCGTCTTGTCCTTCGACATCGAAGACGAACTGGAGCAAGGCGCTGTTTTAGTCGATGTTCGAGGCGTCACCGAGCGTCGGCGCGATGGAGTTAGCGCATCACCGCATGTCTGGCTCCCGTTTGGGCCAGACGACTGGCGGCCTCCGACGAGCGAAGAGCAGGCCGCGTTCATTACTCGCGTCGCTCAGGACGATGCACTCCGGGGTAGACGTTTGCTTGCCCTGTGCTCTGTTGGTGTGCGATCGGCTGCTGCTTCCCACGCACTTATCAGCCAGGGCTATGACGTGCAGAACGTCAATGACGGATGGCTTGGGAATAATAGCGGGCCCGGACTTCGCGAGACGGAGAGATCCAGCCAGAGGTGAA
>NZ_JAIEQY010000329.1 GCF_019747315.1 Roseococcus sp.
GAGATGCCCGAGGCGTCGCGTGTGCCGGCCTCGGTGCGGGCCATGACGATCAGCACATCCGCCTGGCGGGCATTGGTGATGTAGCGCTTGCTGCCGTTCAGCACGTAGTCCGCGCCATCCCGCACCGCCATGGTCCGCACGCCGCCCGCATCGCTGCCTGCCTCCGGCTCGGTCAGGCAGAAGGCGGCGGTTGCTGCGCCGCTTGCCATGCGCGGCAGCCACTCGGCGCGCTGGGCGTCGGTGCCATTGTAGAGGATGGGCTGCGAACCCAGGCCGATGGTGGTCGAGAACCTTGCGCGGAAGACGCTGCTGGCGCGCGTCACCTCGAACATCACGCGCACCTGCTGTTCCATCGTCAGGCCGAGGCCGCCCCAGCGGTTGGGGATGGAGATGCCGAAGAGACCCGCCTCGCGCAGCAGCTGCGTCAGGTCTTCGGGCAGGGTTTCCTCGCCCTCCAGGCGAGGTTCGGCAGGGATCAGCTTCTCGCGCACCAGGCGCGTGATGCCGTCCAGATAGGCGGCGAATTCCGTCGCGGTGGCGCGATCGGGCAGGGCGTCGGTCATGGCTTCCTCCGTTAACTGGAGCATCCGGCGC
Source organism: Roseococcus sp. (assembly GCF_019747315.1). GTDB lineage: Bacteria > Pseudomonadota > Alphaproteobacteria > Acetobacterales > Acetobacteraceae > Roseococcus. The sequence continues at coordinate 595 of NZ_JAIEQY010000329.1, forward strand.
GGTGGGCGTCGGAGTCAAACCCGGCTCGGGCGGCTGTAGGCAGGCGCCGAAAAATGTCGCTATGTTCGAGGTGTAGGAATTTTTGGGACCCCTCGCGCGTGGACATGCCGCCCTTTCATTTGCGCCTGCCGGCCAGCCTGGACAGTGTCGCCGCCCTCCTCGATGCGCTGGAGGCCTATGCGGAGGAGGCCGACATCGCGCCGGGCATCGCCGCGCGCCTGGCCCTGGTGGCTGAGGAGGTCGCGGCCAATGTGGCGATGCACGCGACGGGCGCGAGCTTCTTCGAAGTCAGGGTGACGCCGCAGGCCGGTGCGCTCGGCCTTTGCATCGAGGATGATGGGCCGGAATACGACCCGCTGGCCCGCGCTGCGGCGGACACGGAGGCCGCGCTTGAGGATCGGGAAGTGGGCGGCCTCGGCGTCCATCTGGTGCGCGAATTGACGCAGGATGCGCGCTATGAGCGCACGGGGGGGCTGAACCGGCTGAGCTGCGCCCTGCCGCTGGGCGGCTGACGCCCGGGGAGGTTCCCATCGGCCCCGGCCGGGGCCATGCTGGAAGCCCTCGGACCAGGAAGAGTTTCGCTTGCCCCTCTGGGTTGCCATCACCATCACCGCCGCGCTGTTCCAGACCTGGCGCACGGCCTTGCAGCAGCGGCTGCGTGGCCAACTCTCGCTCAATGGCGCGGCCGTGGTGCGCTACCTTTATGGCGTGCCCTTTGGGCTGCTGATCCTGGCGGCCTATTGGCTCGTTTTCGGCGGCAGCTTCGGTATGCCCACACCCTATTTCCTGCTGCTTTGCGCGCTGGCCGGCATCACGCAAATCTTCGGCACCAATCTGCTCATCGCCTCCTTCGCGTCACGCGGCTTTGCCGTGGGCACCGCCTATTCCAAGACCGAGGCGGTGCAGGCCTCGATCATCGCGGTGATCATCCTGGGCGAATTGCTGCCCTGGCTCTCCTGGATCGGCATCGCGGTCAGCGTCACCGGCGTCATGTATCTCTCGCTGGCCGGGCGGGGGATGCGGCCCGCCGATCTCTGGCAGGCCACGCGCCAGCCGGCGGCGCTCTGCGGCATCGGCGCGGGCTTCTGCTTCGCGCTGACGGCGATCTGCGTGCGCAAGGCCAATCTGGAATTGCCGGGCCCCGATCCGCTGCTGAAGGCACTCTTCTCGGTGGTCGTCACCAACATGATGCAGACGGTGATGCAGGGCGGCTGGCTGGTGCTGCGGGAACCCGCGCAGGTCATGGCCGTGTTCCGGAGCTGGCGGGACAGCGCCAAGGTGGGCGCGCTTTCGGCCGCGGGCTCCTGCTGCTGGTTCATGGCCTTCGCCCTGGCCCCGGTCGCGCTGGTGCGCGCCGTGGGCCAGGTCGAAATCCTCTTCACCCTGCTCTTCAGCCGCTTCTTCCTGGGCGAGAAGCTGAAGGCCAAGGATGTGACCGGCGCGCTGATGGTCGTCGCCGGTGTGGTGCTGGTGCTGGCGGGCAGCGCCCGCTTCAGTTGACCCCGCCTTGGTTGACCCCGCCTTAGTTGAAGAGGGCGAGCACCGCCGCGCGGTCCACCTGCTCCAGCGAGGCCGGCGTCCAGCTCGGCGTGCCGTCCTTGTCCACCAGCACGCTGCGCACGCCCTCGCGGAAATCAGGGTGGTCATGCACGACGGTGCGGGTCAGCTTCAGCTCCTCATCCAGGCATTGGCGGAGGTTCATCCCCGCACCGCGCTTCAGCAATTCCAGCGAGACGCTGAGGCTGGTGGGCGACATGCGCCGCAGGATCTTCACCTGGGAGAGCGCCCATTCCCCGCCATCCGCCTCCAGCGCCGCGATGATGCCGAGCACGCTGTCGGCCGCGAAGGCGTGATCAATCAGCGCGCGGTGCGGCGCGAAGCTCGCCTCGGGCAGGGGCGCGGCGAAGCGTTCGATCACGCCGGCATCGCCGCTCTCGACCAACGCCGCGCGCAGGGCCGCGAAGTGCTCGCGCGGGACCAGGTGGGTGGCGAGGCCGGCATGCACGCAATCGGCGCCGGAGAGCCGCGCCCCGGTGAGCGCCAGCCAGGTGCCGAGCTTCCCCGGCAGGCGCGGCAGGATGTAGCTGGTGCCGACATCGGGGAAAAGGGCGATGGCGGTCTCGGGCATGGCGAGCAGCGCGTGCTCGCTCACCACCCGCGGGCCGTTGTGGATGGCCAGGCCAATGCCGCCACCCATGCAGACGCCGTGAATCAGCGAGACCCAGGGCTTGGGAAACAGGGCAATGCCCTCATTCACCGCATATTCCTCGGTGAAGAAGGCCTCGACCGGAGCGCGGTCCCCCGCCACGGCGGCGGCGCGCACGGCGCGGACATCGCCGCCGGCGCAGAAGGCGCGGCCGCCGGCACCTTCCAGCAGCACGAGCTTCACCGCTGCGTCGTCCTTCCATTGCGCGATGGCCGCGGCGAAATCCCGGATCATCCCGATGTCCAGCGCATTCAGCGCCTTGGGGCGGTTCATCAGGATGGTGCCCGCATGGCCCTCGCGGTTCAGGATCAGGCTTGCTTCGCTCATGGTGCTTCCTCGTTGGTCGTGCTTCGGCGGTAGCGCGAGGGGGGCCGGGTGTCCAGAAGCCTTGCGAAACGCGCCCCCAGGCATCAGCTTGGAGTTACCAAGATCCCCAAGGAGGAACCCCATGGCGTTCATTCATCGTCGCGGCCTGTTGCTGGGCGCTGCGGCCCTCGGCCTGGGCGCGTTCACGCAGCGCGCTTCCGCCCAGGCGCCCGCTGCCGCCCCGGCGCCGGCGCCAACCGGCCCCTTTACCCTTGCCCCGCTGCCCTATGGCTTTGACGCCAATGAGGCCTCGATCGATGCCCGCACCATGGAACTGCATTGGCGCTTCCACCACGGCGCGCAGGTGGCCAATCTGAACCGCGCCCTGGTCGGTCACGATGCCTTCGCCGCCATGCCGCTGGATGAGCTGCTGATGAACCTCTCCCGCGTGCCCGAGGCGGTGCGCGGTGCCATCCGCAACAATGGCGGCGGCCATGCCAACCACACCATGTTCTGGGAGATCATGGGCGGGCAGGGCGGCGAGCCGACCGGCGACCTGCTGGCCGCCATCAACCGCGACTTGGGCGGGATGACGGAGTTCCGCAATCGCTTCAACGCCGCCAGCATGGGAGTCTTCGGCTCGGGCTGGGCCTTCGTGACGGTGACGCCCTCGGGCGCGCTCGCCATCGCGACGCGGCCAAACCAGGACAACCCGCTGATGGATGGCCAGCGCGTGCTGATGGGGAATGACGTGTGGGAGCACGCCTATTACCTGCGCTACCAGAATCGCCGGAACGAGTATGTCTCGAACTGGTGGAACATCCTGAACTGGGACAAGATCGCGGCGCGCTATGGCGCGGCGATGGCGGGCACGCTGCGCGTCTGAGGCAGGGGTGAGGGGCGCTGCCCCTCACACTCCCCGGCAGGAAACTTGAGTTTCCTGCACCTTCATATCCTGGGCGGCCTGCTTGCGCGCGGCGGCCCCCAGTTCCCCCTCAGCGCGCGCCGATCAGCCGGCGCCGCAGCTTGGCCGAGAGCCAGTCGATCGCCGCCACCATCAGCACCATCAGGATGATGATGAAGGCCACCTCGTCCCAATGGCGCACACGGATGCGCTCGGCGATCTGAAGCCCGATCCCGCCCGCGCCCACCACGCCCAGGATGGTGGCCGAACGCGTGTTGCTCTCGAAGAAATACAGCGCATGGCCCAGCATGATGGGGGCCACCTGCGGCAGGAGGCCGAAGCGCATGATCAGCGTGGGCGAGCCGCCGGCGGCGGCGATTCCCTCGGCCTGCTTCTTCTCGGCATTCTCGATCGCCTCGGCATAGAGCTTGGCCAGCACGGCGATGTCGGCGGTCGCGATCGCCAGCACGCCGGCCAGCGGGCCCAGGCCCACGGCGCGCACATAGGCCAGCGCCCAGATCAGCTGATCCACGCCGCGAAACCCGTCAAAAACCCGGCGCAGGGAGAAGCGGAACAGCGTGTTGGTGACCACGTTGTTGGCGCCCATGAAGCCAAGCGGCACGGCGATCAGCGCCGCGATGAAGGTGCCCAGGAAGGCCATGGCCAGGCTCTCCGCCAGGCCCTGCAAAATCTCCACCCATTGCTCGCCGGGCGAGGGCGGGATCATCAGGCGGGTGATGACGAGCAGCCCTTCCAGCCCGTTCCACATCCGCTGGGGCGAAATGTCGAACCACCAGAGCGTGCCCACCAGCCAGGTGAGGAAGGCCAGCCCGCCCAGGAGGCGCAGCGCGCGGCCGCGTGGCGTGGGGCCGAAGGCGCGCGGCATGCGCGCCTGCCAGGAAGCGACTTCGATGGGGGTCATGCTCGCGACCACCGATTCAGCTCTGCGCGGCTTTCGCCGCTCCGACCATCGGGGGTCATGCCACCGCCTCGATCACGCGGCGGCGCAGCTTCTCGGAGACCATGTCGATCACCATGACGGAGAGGATGATGAGCAGCAGGATCGCGCTGATCTCCTCGTAGTAGTTGAAGGAAATCACCTTGTAGAGCTCCTCGCCGATGCCGCCCGCGCCGACGAAGCCGATGACGCTGGCCGAGCGCAGGTTGATTTCGAAGCGCAGCATGGCGTAGCTCAGCAGGTCCGGCAGCGCGGCCGGCAGCACGGCGAAGCGGCAGGCCTCGGACCAGGTGCCGCCCGATGCGCGCACGCCATCCCAGGGGCGCATCTCCACATTCTCCATCGCGTCCGCGAAGAGCTTGCCGAGCGCGCCCGCCGTGTGCAGCGCGATGGCCAGGATGCCGGCCAGCGCGCCCACGCCGAAGGCCCAGACGAAGATCAGCGCGAAGACGATCTCGGGCACGGTGCGCGTGGCTTCCAGGAAACGGCGGGAGAGCTGGTAGGCCCAGGCCGGCGCGCCGGTGTTCTTCGCGGCCGGGAAGGCCAGAAGCAGCGCCACAACGGCCCCAGCCAGCGTGGCGAGGGCCGCCATTTGCGCCGTCTCAAACAGCAGGATGGCCCAGGCGTCGAGGCGGTAGAACCAGAAGGCAAGGCTGCCCTCCTCATCCACGCCGGCGAAGAGCTTCGACCACTCGAGCGAGGGTGCGATGCGGGAGAAATACTCGCCGATGCGCGGCACGCCGGCGGCGAGCGAGCTGGGGTAGAACTCGCTCGTCCAGGCGGCGAGCAGCAGGCAGGCGGCGAGGATGGCGACGCCGATCAGCGTCGTCACGCGGCGCTGGCGGCGCAATTCGCGGAAGGCGGCCTCCTGGATGGAGACGCCGGGGCTGAAGGTCAGCGCCATCAGGAGCGGCGCCGCCGTGCTGCCGCTTCCTCGCGGCGCATCTCGACGAAGACCTCGTAGTCGCTGTGGCGCACCTCGCGGAAGCCGGCCCCTGTGCCGCGCGCGATCTGCTCGAAGACAGTCGGATTGGCCTGGGGCAGGGCGAGGTAGAAGCGGATGATGTCCTCGCGGAATTCGGCCGGCAGGTCGGTCCGCATGGCGAGCGGCCCGTTCTGGATGGGGCGCGACTGCCAGATGATCCGCACATCGGACATGCGCAGCATGCCCTTGTCGACCATCGCCCGCACATTGCCGCGGGTGAAGCCCTCGCTCACCTCGCCAATGCCGGAGGCCCAGGTCACGGCCGCGTCATACTGGCGTTGCAGCATGGCGATGACCGCCTGCTCATGCCCCCCGCCGAAGCCGGTGCGGCCGAAGAATTGCCCAGGTTCCACGCCGATGCCGGCGCGGCGCAGCTCGAAGCGCGGGATCAGGTAGCCCGAGGCGGAGTTCGGGTCTGCCCAGGCCAGGCTGCGGCCACGCATCTGCTCCAGGCTGGTGATGCCGCTATCGTTGCGGACCATCATCACGGCGACATAGCTGGTGGAACCATCCACCTGCTCGCTGGTGAGGATGGGTTCGATGCCGCCATTCGTATCAATCCAGGCGGCGGCGTAGATGGAGGGGCCGAGGCCGGCGAATTCGATCTGCCGCGCGGAGAGCGCCTGCATCACGCCCGCGTAGTCGCTGGCTGGCATCAGGCGCACCGGCACGCGAAACGTCTCCTCGAGCAGGCGGCGCAGCCCGTCGAAACGGCCCAGGCGGTCCGCCTCGTTCTCGCCACCCATCAGGCCCACACGAATGACGGGCACCTGCTCGGCCCAGGCGCGGCGGCCGGGTTCGGGCATGGCGTGGGTGCCATCGGCCGTGCGGCGCGGGCGCCATTCGGGCGCCGGCTGGGCCTGCGCGGCAAAGGGGAGGAGGGCCGCGCCGCCCAGCAGGGTGCGACGGGCCAGACCAGAGGTTATCATCATGCTCTCCTTCGGAGAATCCGGCTGCACCGTGGCCAGCGCGCCCGGACTGACCTCACCGCCGGTGCTCCGCCCCGCGGCGCGGAGCCAGGGCGGCGGAGCCGCCGCCCGGCGTCTGAGGGCGGAAAAAATCTGGCCCGGCGTTTGAGGGCGAGACTAGCTCCTGCGCCGACGCTCGGCGGCTTCCTCGCGGCGCATATCCACCAGGAACTGGAACTGCGCATGCGTCACTTCGCGATAGCCCGTGCCGCCGCCGCGCTCGATCTGCTGGTAGATCGTGGGGTGCGTCTTGGGCAGCGCCAGGTGGAAATTCACGATGTCGTCGCGGAAGGCGCGCGGCAGGCTGGTGCGCATGGTGATCGGGCCGTTGATGATGGGCTCGCTCTGCCAGATGATGCGCAGGTCACGCATGTTCAGCATGCCCTTGTCCACCATCGCGCGCAGATTGCCGCGGCTGAAGCCCTCATTCACGTCGCCCTGACCCGAGGCCCAGGTGACGGAGGCGTCGAATTGCCGCTGCAGGACGGCCACCACCGCCTGCTCATGTCCGCCGCCGAACCCGGTGCGCGAGAAGTACTGCCCGCTCTCCACGCCGATGCCCTGCCGGCGCAGCGCGAAGCGCGGCACCAGGTAGCCCGAGGTGGAATTGGCATCCGACCAGGCCAGGCTGCGGCCGCGCATCTGCTCGATATTCGTAATGCCGCTATCGGCGCGCGTCACCATGACGGCGATGTAGCTGATGGAGCCGTCCCGCTCCTCGGCCACCAGCACCGGCTCCACGCCGCCATTGGTGTCGATCCAGGTGCCGGCATAGACGGAGGGGCCCATGGCCGCGAACTCGATCTGCCCGGCCGAGAAGGCCTGGAGGACGCCGGCATAGTCGCTGGCCGCGAAGAGGCGGACGGGGAGCTGGAAGGTCTCCTGCAGCAGGTTCTGATAGGCGCCGAAGCGGCCCATGCGGTCGGCCTCGTTCTCGCCGCCCAGCAGGCCGATGCGGATCTGCGGCACTTGCGCGGCCCAGGGGCGGCGGCCTGCCTCGGGGAAGGTCACATCGGCATCGAGCGTGCGGCGCATGCGGGCGCCGGCGGCCGCTTCGGGCGCCATGGTGGCGGGGGCGGCGGCGCGCTGGGCGGCGGCAAGGCCTGGAACGGCGCTGGCGCCCAGCGCCAGCGTGCCGAGATAGCGGCGGTTGATCATGCGGATTCTCCTTGGATGGTTCAGGCCAGCGCCGCTTGCGGCGCCCCGGCGAAAGCGGGGTTGGCATTCACCGCGGCGGCGGCTTCCGCCTGGAACTCCGCCTCGGTGATGCCGTAGATCTGGGTGATGCGGGCCGCATCCAGTTGCGAAGGCTCACCGTCGAAGACGACGCGGCCGTTCTGCATGGCGATGACGCGGTTGCAGTACTCCCGCGCGGTATCCAGGTGATGCAGGTTCACCAGCACGGTGATGCCGTCGCGGCTGTTCACCTGGGCCAGCGCATCCATCACGGTGCGCGCATTGCGCGGGTCGAGGCTCGCGATCGGCTCATCGGCCAGGATCAGGCGCGGCTGCTGCATCAGCGCGCGGCAGATGGCGACGCGCTGCTGCTGCCCGCCCGAGAGCGTGTCGGCGCGTTGCAACGCCGTGCTCAGCAGGTCGAAGCGTTCGAGAGCGGCCAGCGCCATGGCGCGTTCCTCAGGGGAGAACTGGCAGAAGAGCGAGCCGAGCCGCGCCATGACGCCGTGGCGGTGGTTGAGGCGGCCGATCAGCACGTTGGTCAGCACATCCAGGCGCTGCACCAGGTTGAACTGCTGGAAGATCATGGCGCAACCGGTCCGCCAGTCCCGCAGGGCGCGGCCCTGGAGGGCGGTCACGTCGCGCCCCTCGAAGCGGATGCGTCCGTCGCTCGGTTCGGTCAGTCGGTTGATCAGGCGCAGCAGGGTGGACTTGCCGGCGCCGGAGCGGCCGATCACGCCCACCATCTGCCCGGCCGGGATGGAGAGGCTGACGCCATCCACCGCCTTCACAGGGCCAAAGCGCCGTGTCAGACCTTCGATCTCAAGCATCACCAAACCCCGTCTGCTGGGGCGGGGCTTAGGCGCTCTCTGTTGCATTGAGATGACACCTGCGCAAAGCAAATATGACGCCTGACTGAATCAGAAGAAAACGGAGGAATCCCATGCCATCACGCCGCAGCTTGCTCACGACACCCGCCTTGCTCAGCCTGCCGGCCGCCGCGCAGGAGGCCTTCCCGAGCCGCGCCCTCGCCGTCGCTTCCGGCTATGCGCCGGGCGGCGTGACGGATGTGACCAGCCGCGCCGTCGCCGAGCGCATGGCGCGCGAGCTGGGCGTCCCCGTGGTCATCGAGAATCGTGTGGGAGCGGCGACCGCAGTGGCCAATACCCACGTCGCGCAGGCGCGGCCCGATGGCTACACGCTGCTCATGGGCACCTCCACGCTCGCCATCAACCCGGCCTTGCAGCCCAACCTCACCCCGCGCGAGCCGATGCGCGAGCTGGTGCCCGTCGGCATGGTGTTCCGCACCGCCTTCGCGCTGCATGTGCACCCTTCCGTACCAGCCCGGACGACAGAGGAATTCATCGCCTATTGCCGCGCCAACCCGGGCCGCGTGAATTTCGGCTCCAGCGGCACGGGTGCGGTCAACCACCTGGCGCAGGCGCTGCTGGTTGCGCGTACCGGCATTGACGTGGTCCATGTGCCCTTCCGCGGTGGCGCGCCCGCGCTGCTGGAGCTGCGCGCCGGCCGCATCCAGGCGATGTTCCAGGCCCTGCTCGAAGCCCTGCCCACCATGCGTGAGGGCAGCACGCGCGGCCTTGCCATCTCCTCGCGTGAACGCAATGCCCTGGTCCCGGACCTGCCGCCCGTGGCCGATGCCGTGCCGGGCTTCGAGGCGGTGTTCTGGCAGGCACTCTTCGCCCCGGCCGGCACGCCCGCGCCCGTGCTGGCCCGTCTGGGGACGGCTTTGCGCGTCGCCACGGAAGATGCGACCCTGCGCTCACGGATGGCTGAGCAGGGGGTGGACATCGTCACCGGCGATGCCGCTGCCGTGCGGGATCTCCTGGCGCGCGAGACCACCATGTGGGGTGACCTGATCCGCAGCGCCCAGATTCGACCGGAGTGATGATGATGCGTGTATTTCCGCTCGGCCTGCTGCTCCTGCTGGGCGCCTGCGGCTCGGTGGACACCTCGCCAGGTTCCTCGGGCGTGCCGGACATGCCCTTCGGCCCGGCCACCTTCCAGCGCGGCTACCAGACCACGGGCGGCACCATCGTGCTGGACCGCGAGTTGACGCCGAATGACCCGCGCCGCTTCGACCTGCCGCCCAGCAACAATCCGCGTGCCTTCAGCGCGCCCCCGCCGGGCGATCCCCGCCGGCTGGGTTGGTAGGAGCGCCGGCGGCACTTCCTGCGCCTCGGCCTGGCGCTGGCTGCTCCGGCTTTCGCCGCCGCTTCGAGGCCCTGACCTGGTTCGCTCTGATGGCGCCCGGCCGGCTGACGCGCGCAGAATCCGTCACCGATCTGCGTGGCGAGGTAGCGCAATGGGCCAGGGTGGCGCGGCTTTCGGGCGCCACTTCGGATTGACGCAGCGCCATGGACGCCACCCCCGGCTTTGCGCCAGGATGGACGGATAAAATCCAAGGGAGAACGCCATGCTCGGCCTGATGCAGGAGCACCCGCTGCTCGTTTCCTCGGTGCTGCGCCATGCGGCCCAGCATCATCGCGGCGCCAAGATCGTCTCGGTGGACCCCGAGGGCGCCGTCACACGCGGCACCTGGCCGGAGGTGGAGCAGGGCGCGAAACGGCTGGCCCAGGCGCTGGCCCGGCTGGGCGTGCAACAGGGCGACCGCGTCGCCACCATGAGCTGGAATTCGCGCGCGCATCTGGAGGTGTATTACGCCGTCTCCGGCATGGGGGCGGTGCTGCACACGGTGAACCCGCGCCTCTTTGCCGACCAGATCGCCTATATCCTCGAAGACGCGGCGGATGTCGTCCTCTTCGTGGACCCCTCCGTGCTGGCCGCGCTGCTGGCGGTGGCGGACCGTCTGCCGGCCTCGTTGCGCGCCGTGGTCCTGATGGGCCCTGCAACGAAGCCCGACCTGCCCGTGCCGGTGCTGGACCAGGCCACGCTGATCGCCGCCGAGGATGGCGCCTATGACTGGCCCTTGCTGGATGAGCGCGCGGCCTCCTCGCTCTGCTACACCTCCGGCACCACGGGCATGCCCAAGGGCGTGCTCTATTCGCACCGCTCCACCGTGCTGCATGCCATGTCCGCCATCCAGGCCGATGTCTTCGCCCTTTCGGCGCGCGATGTGGTGATGCCGGTGGTGCCGATGTTCCATGTGAATGCCTGGTCGCTGCCCTATGCCTCGGCCATGGCGGGCTCGGCGCTGGTGCTGCCGGGGCCGAAGCTCGACCCCGCCAGCCTGTTCAAGCTGTTCCAGGAGGAGGGCGTCACCTTCTCGGCCGGGGTGCCGACCATCTGGACCATGCTGCTGGCCTGGCTGCGGGCCGATGCCGCGCGCAGGTTCACCATCCCGCCGCGGCTGGTGGTGGGCGGCACGGCGCTGCCAGTGGCCATCACGGCGGGCTTCCTGCGCGAATACGGCATCCCCATCCTGCATGCCTGGGGCATGACGGAGATCAGCCCGCTCGGCAGCCTCAATTCGCGCAAGGCGGAGCATGCGGATTGGGATGAGGAGCGCTGGCTCGACTATAGCCGCAAGCAGGGCCGCCCACCCTTCGGCGTGGATTTCCGCGTGCTGGACGGTTCTGGCCAGCCCATCGCGCGGGACGAGGTGGCCTTCGGCGAATTGGAGGTGCGCGGCCCCTGGGTGGCCGGCGCCTATTTCAACCATCCGGGCGACCTTGCCTTCAGCGCCGATGGCTGGTTCGCGACCGGCGATGTGGTCACCATGGACTCGCTGGGCGCCATCGAGATCGTGGATCGCGCCAAGGATGTCATCAAGTCCGGCGGGGAATGGATCAGTTCCATCACGCTGGAAAACCTGGCGCTCGCGCACCCCGATGTGGCGCTGGCCGCCGCCATCGGCGTGCATCACGCCAAATGGGATGAGCGTCCGCTGCTGCTGGTGGTGAAGAAGCCCGGCACAGACCCCACCCCCGAGAGCATCCTCGCGGTGCTCGAAGGCAAGGTGGCGAAATGGTGGATGCCGGACCGCGTGGAATTCGTCGAAAGCCTGCCCATGACGGCCACGGGCAAGCTCTGGAAGGCGGAGCTGAAGCGCCAGTTCAAGGACTACTCGCTGGCGGGTTGAGGCGGGGGCTCCGGCCGCACCCCCATGGCGCGGGCATGGGCCAGCGCCCGCTCCCGCGCCTGGCTGGCGATCCCGACCATGCGGCGCATCTCCGCCGGCGTGTGGTCCGCCGTCACCTGCAAGGTCCAGCGGCAGGCCTGCCGCGAGACCGCGGGCGGCTCCGCCAGATGCACCAGGGCGCCGGCCTCCTGCGCATGGCGCGTCATGAGGCGGGCGAGGGCAGGGGGGCCGAGCAGCACGGGCACGGTGGCACTCGGCTCGCCCAGCACCGTGAAGCCGGCGGCGGTCAGCCCCTCGCGCAGCAGGCTGGCGTTGCGCATCAGCCGCTGGCGCCGCGCCGTGCCCTCGAAGGAGGCCATCACGTCGAAGGCGGCGAGCACCGTCGCCAGCTGGACCGCAGCAAGAGGCGGGCTGGCGGCCTGGGGGCTGCCCCCCTGGCGGAGCCCGACGCGCAGGCTGCGGGCATGGGTGGCGACGAAGCCCCCCTGGCTGGCGAAGCTGCGGCTGAACCCACCGATCACGACATCGGCCAGGCCCAGCATGCCCTGCGCACCCAGGCCTCCGCGCCCATCCGCGCCCAGAATGCCGAGATCCTGCGAGACATCCACCAGCAGCGTCGCGCCATATTGCCGGCACAGCGCCTGCAGCCCCGGCAGGTCGGGCGCTTCGCTGTCCAGCGGGAAGCGGCTCTCGGTCATCAGCAGGATGCCCGCCCCCGGGTCCGTGGCGCGCAGCGCGGCGAGGCGGCGCAGGGCCGCTTCGTCGCAGAGATGCCTGAAGACGTGGCGTTGCGCGCCGCTTTGCAGGGCGCCGGCGCGCAGCCCTTCATTGACCTCTTCATCCATCACGATGTGGTCGCCCGGGCGCGCCAGCGCCGTGACGAGGGCGTGGCGGGCCGCCCATCCGGTCGGGAACAGGGTGCAATCGGCATAGCCCAGGAAGCGGGCGATACGCTGTTCCAGCTGCTCCAGCAGCCCTGGATCCTGCCCGCGCAGGCCATGGCGCTCGACCGCGAGCCGCGCGGCCTCCCGGACGGTCGGGTGGGTGGCAAGGTTCAGGTGATCGCGCAAGGTGAGGTCAAGCTGATGGGCGATCTTCGCCCCGTGGCCCGGCTCGCTTGGCGCCATGCCGTGCCGCCGCCGGGCATCCCACCACGCCTGGTGCGCGTCCCAGCGGGCCAGCATGTCCTGCCCGCCCTGGATGAGGATGTCGCTCGCGATTCCGCTCAACGCCTGCTCCGGGATGACCTCGAACGCTGCCTCCTCCGCACGATCCACAAGCTTCGCCTGGGCGCAGTCCATCCAAACCCCCTGGTTGATACCCCTGCGGTCCGGAATGCCGGGGCTTTCGGGCGCACGCTGTGAACCACTTCACAAGGCAATGGATTTTGGTGAAGACTACGCCACGGGAACGTTTCACTGCGGGCAGCCCTCCTGCAACCATCCCGGAAAGGTAGCGCGCGCGGCATGTCGGTTTCCTTGGCCCAGCCGCTGCCTGACATCCCTTTCCTGCGTGCTGTCCCCGAAGGGCCGCGTGCCGCATTCCTGGCCGGCGGGCGGTTGATCGAGGTGCTGGCCGGCACCCAGATCATGCGCCAGGGCGAGCCCGCCGGCGCGCTGCTCGTCCTGCTGGAGGGGCGGCTGCGGGTTTCCGTCATGTCGCTCGCCGGGCGCGAATTGACCTTCCGGATGCTGGGGCCGGTGCAGCCGGTGGGTGAGGTGGCCATGCTGGATGGCGGCCCACGCACCGCGGATGTGCTGGCCGTTTCCACCTGCCGCCTGCTGATGCTGCCGCGCGAGCATTGCCAGGAGATGATGACCCGGCATGCGAGCCTGGGCCTCGCGCTCATCCGGGTGCTGTGCGAGCGGCTGCGCGACACCAGCCTGGGGCTGGAGCGCGTGGCGACGCAGCGCCTGGCGTCGCGCATGGCGCATCTCTTCCTGAAGCTGGCGGGGGATTATGGGCGCGCACGGCCGGATGGTCTGCTGGTGCCGATGCGCCTTTCGCAGGGCGAGATCGCGGCGATGGTCGCCGGCACGCGGGAGGCGGTGAACAAGCAACTCGCCGAATGGCGCCAGGCCGGCGTACTGGCGATGGATCGCGGCCAGGTGATCATCCGCGATGCCGCCGCGCTGTCGGCGGCGTGCGAATAGGTGCAGCCAGGGACTTCGAGCGGTGTGAAGCAGATCACATCGGCTCACGTGCGGCCCATGCCAGCCTTGCCTCGCCCGCACTGTTCCAGCGAGCCGTGGAGGGGTTCGTCGCGCTCACGCGGTGGCCTTGCTGCGGGTGGGTTGGTCCAGGATGTCGGAAAATTCAATTGTACCCGGGCCCATGGCCAGCGCAGGTTTTGCTTGAGGATGGATAGGACGCCATGCCGCGACACGATGCATTGAAACGCCCGCTCGCCGACCCGACCGCATGAGGCCGGGCGGGGCAGGGCGCCGGCGTTTCCTGGCCGGCGGCCTCGGCCTGGGCTGGTGTGCGGCCTGCGCGCCCGTGGCGCCACCGTCGCCCCCCCCTCGCCCCAGTGCCGGCGCACGGCCCGCCGCGGCCGAGCGGGGCATGCGGGCGGAGGGCCTCTGGGCCTGTGACGAGGAGGCGCAGTCCGCGCGCCTCGCCGCCATACGAAACGTGGCGGCGGGCAATCCCCTGCCTGCCGTGAACGCCTGCGAAATGGGATGCCCTGCCCCCAGTCCCGGTCCGGCGCTGCCGGGTTATGCGGGCCCGCTGCGGTACAGGGCTCCGGGCGGCAACCCGCAGGTGGAGGTCATCTTCCTGCCCGACGCGCCGATGCACGGCGTGGGCGCCGCCGGACCAACCACCGCCGCCGCGCGCCGTGCGCTGGAACTCTCCCCGCCCGCCGTGGTGCGGGAGACGGCCGAGGCCGCTCTCGTCGCGATGGAGCGATTTTCCAGGGCCGGCCTGCGCAGGCCGGTCCGGGGGCCCTCGGGGCTGGTGACGATCGAGCTTCGATCGCTCGTCCTCGTCAGGGGCTGGGCGTCTATTGACCGGGACGGCTTCGGGCATGTGGTCCTGGACCGCGCCTTGCGCGGCGACGCCCTGCGGGAAACCGTGGCGCATGAGATCTTCCACCTGGTTCAGTACGCCTACAACCGGACGAGCACATCAGCCGATGGCCAACTGGTGGACGAGGCGCCCGTGTTCACGCCCATGCTGCGCGAAGGCGGCGCCCGCGTCGCCGAGATGGTGGTCAATCACAATGCGGGCCGGTACGAGAATGACGCGCAGGACTGGTTCCTGCCCGGCGGAGCAAGCCTGGCCCGCTTTCGCGCCGGCCGCCGCCGCCGCTTTATCGGCACCTCCTACGGGGCGGGGGTGTTCTGGAAATACGTGGCCGAACAGCATGCGCCGCCGCTGCCCCGCGGCGCTGACCTGCGATGGGCGCGGGAGCTGAGCACGCAGAAGCTGCTGCTGGAAGCGACCAGCCGTACGGAAGCGGAGGAGATGCCGAAGCAGATCACCATCGAGGGGCTGCGGGAGGCGCGGCGCCGGATGGTCGGGCTCGGGGATTTCGACCGCTTCCTCTATGTCAATGGCGAGCGGGATCTGCCGGCCTGCTCGGAAACCACCTGGGGCAATTTCCAACTGGCGCTGCTGCTGAATGGCACGGCGGGGGCGGATAGCCGCTTTCGCTTCGAGGACGCGGCCCGGTGGCGCGGCATCACCGCGGGTCGCCAGGCCGTCCCTGCCGACCAGCAGCCGCATTACGAAGACCTGCCCTCGGAGCGCCTGGGCCCGCGGGAAGAGATGGGGGAGCGGCCCCGACACAGCCGTTCCCACTCTGGCGAATTTGGCCCGGCCATGTTGCTTGGGCAGCGCATCGAGGAACGCGTCACGGATCTGCAATACGCGTTCGGCCATGCCCTGAATCTCACCCGGCCATTGCCGCCGGAGGACGGGGCGCAAGGCCTGATTCGCGCCCGCATGCTGGACCCCTTCAGCATGATGACCTTCAAGGTCAGGTTCGATGCATCGAGCGAGACCAAGCTGCTGCGCGTGCGGTGGGATCCGGAGCAGGAGCTCGAGGACGGTATGGTCCAGGTGGTCCTGCTCGACCAGGCTGGCGAATTGCTCGATCTCTACCGGCATGACGGCCAACTGAACCGTGCGATGGACCGGACCTTCGCCTGCCGTCAGGTCAGCGAAGTGCTGGTCGTCGTCGCCAGCCGCGTGAAGGCGGGCAATTTTCGCCTGCGCCTGGCCAAGGCCGCGGATGCGGCCATCCTTGCCGTTGCGGATTGGAACTGCCGGCCGGCGCGCCACCTGACGCATGATCCCGCCACCCACCGGTATGATTGGCAGTCCAAGGACACGGAATTCAGCACGTCGCGCGAGCCAGTTCTCTTCCCGGACGGAGAGTGGCGCACCTGGCACGGCTTCGTCCTGCTGATGATCCGCAACCGCGGGATCGATCGGGCGGAGGATGTGATGATCGAAGGCGCCCGCCGCCATCGGAGCAACGGCACATGGGAGAGCATGACCTGCGTCACCATCCCCGCCACGCTCGAAACCGATGATGAATGCCGCCGGCTCGACGCCGAGGTGCCGCTCACCGACGCGCAGAGGGCGATGCCCGCACCCTGCAAATACACCGACGAGATCTTCGCCCTGACGACCATCCGGAATGCGACGATGCCGGCCCGCTTCCTCTGGCCCGGCGGCGCACCTGCCGATTACCTGATGAAATTCACAATCCGCGCCAGCAATGACCCGAATGGCGACAGCGTCATCCTGACGTCGTTCGGTGCTGGCGCACCCGTTCTGCGCCCCCCGACCGCTCCCTCCACGCCGACCTGAAAGGAAAGTCACCCATGACCCATCCGAAAGAACTCCCGCCCGTCACCCTGACGGCGGACAAGATCGCGATCATCAGGGGCAAAGGTCACTTCTACGCCGCCACGAAGGAGCAGGGCATGAAAGTGCTTCTGGGCGATCCAGCCTCGCATGGGGGCACGGGCCAGGTCGGATGGACGAAGCCGACCTACTACGCGCACGGCTACCTCGCCATCTTCAACACCCAGGGTGCCCGGTGGGAGATCGAGGAAAAATTCTTCGACCCCAACACCGGGGAGCAGATCGGCGGGATCCGCACCCGCTATGTTTCGACGCTGGAGTCCGATGCGGCGAGAAATCCGACCAACCTCGTGGATCGCAACCCGGGAACCTATATCAGCATCCGGAACCCTCATCCCGATCAAGTGCTGATCGACGCCGACAAGGACTTCGGCGGCGGCGAAAGTTGAGCCGCCAGGCGGCGCGGGCGGCCTTCACCCCGCGCGTGCCAGCAGGGCCTGCCTCACATCCTGCAGCGCCATGAACCGCATCGCCTCCGCGAGGCGGACCGACTCCTCCAGATGCACCCGGGCGGCCGCGTGGTCGCCCAGGCTCAGCTCGGCATCGCCGAGCAGCATGAGCACGACCACGCGCATCATGTCGCTCTCCGCCTTCTCGCAATGCGGCAGCGCCTCGCTCAGCCGTGCGACGGCGCGCGCCGGCTCGCCCGCGCGGTGCATCACATGGCCATCGGCCAGCACGGCGAAGACCCAGCTGAAGGGCCGCCCCACCGCCTCGGCCGCCTTGATGCAGGCATCGGCCGCCGCCCGCGCCGCCGGGAGATCACCCAGATCGGCCAATTCCCGGGCCTGATAGCCGAGCGCCACGACGACCAGCGGCGCATCCAGCCCATAGCGCCCGCCATGCCGCGGATGCGCGGCATCGGCCGCCACCTCGGCCATCGCCGCCGCCGCCTCGGCATGGTGACGGCGGGAGAGTGCCACCATGCCGCGCTGGAAGCGGCAGCGCAGCAGCAGCGCCGCGTCATCGCGCGCGCGGCCTTCGGCCTCCAGCAGATCAAGCACGCGCTCGGCCTCGGCGAGGTCCCCGGTCATCCAGGCATGATGCGCCTGCACCACGCGCAGCTCAGGCAGGCGGGCCTGTTTCGCCATGCGCCCGGCCAGCGCCTCCGCCTCGCGCAGGCGCAGGGCCAGGCGCTCGCCTTCGCCCAGGCGGAAGAGCGGGTCACGCAGCAGCAGTCGCAGCTCGATGCCGCGCTCCAGCAGCGCAGGCTCCTCGGGCAGCTGTGACAGCGCGTCCAGCGCGCGGTCCAGCAGCGTCACGGCCTCGCGATTGGCGAAGCGCGCCAGGGCGCGGCGCGCCGCCGCCTCGTTGCGGTCCAGCGCCTCCGCCCAGAGGCCGCCAAGCCAGGCGTGGCGCGCCAGCATCGGCGCCTCCGGCTCCACCAGCGGCCGGGCGCCCTGGAAGATGCGGGCATGGTGCGCCAGGCGCCGCCGCCGCGTCAGCCCACGATACACGACCTCCTGCAGCAGGGCGTGGCGGGGGGCCAGGCGCGTGCTGCTGCCCAGGCCCTCCCGCGCCAGGAACCCTGCCTCCGCCAGGGCATCCAGGTGGCGCTGGATCGCGTCCGGCCGCATCTCGGGCGTGAGGCAGGCGAGCAGCACCTCGGGCGTCACCGGCTCTTCCACCACGGCGAGCATGCGCAGCACCTCGCGCGCTTCGGCGGGCAGGCGGTCCACGCGCTCGACCAACAGGGCGCGGGCCTGGGGGGGCAGGCTGTCGCCCAGGGCGGCCGCCTGCTCGATCAGGAAGGGATTGCCGCCGCAGCGCGCGGCGATGGCGCTGGCCTGGCCGGGTGCTGCACCCCGCGCCTCGGCCAGGCTGGCGGCCTCGGCCCCCGCCATGGGGGCCAGGTGGATCGTCGGCAGGGCGCGGCAGGCCAGGCCCAGCGCGTGCTCCGGCCGCGCGAGCAACAGCAGCAGGATGGGCTGGCCCGCCAGACGCGGCAGCACGGCCTCCAGCGCCAGCCGCGTGGCGTCATCCGCCCATTGCAGGTCATCCAGGATGATGACGGCGGGCGCCTCGGCCGCGCTGGCGAGCAGCCAGTCGCTGGCCGCGGCGATGCTGCGGGCGCGCCGCTCGCTGGGTTGCAGGGCGCGCCAGGCGGGGTCCTGCGGGTCCTCGCCCAGCAGCGCGGCCAGGGCCGGGGGCGCCTCGGCCGGCCGGCGCGTCCGGCCGATCAGGTCGGCGATCGGATGCAACGCGGCCTCCCGCCGCCAGCGCAGCGCATGGCCTGCCAGGCTGCGCATGCCGGATGGCGCCTCGGCCGCCGCTTCGCGCGCCAGGCGGGACTTGCCCATGCCGGCCTCGCCCAGCACGAGCAGCGCATGGCCTTCGCCCGCCGCGGCCCGCGCCAGGCTCTCCGCCAGCAGCGCGCGCTCCGCCGCGCGGCCGACAAAGCCCGGCTCGATCCCGTCGCGCGCGTCGAAGCGCGAGAGGCTGAGATCGGCGCCGCGCAGGCGCAGCGCCTGCTGCGCCTCGGGAAAGCCGCGCAGGGTGAGGGGGCCGAGCGGCTCGGCGGTGATGGCATGGCCCGCGGCGGCGAGGGTGGCGCCACTGATCAGCGCCTCGCCCGGGCCGGCCGCCTGTTGCAGCCGCGCGGCGAGATGGACGGCGGCACCCGTGGCATCCAGCGCGGCCAGCCCCGCCGCATGCAGCGCATGCAGCAGGAACTCGCCGCTATGGACCCCGACGCGCAGGGAGACCGCGCCCGGGATCGCGCCCAGCCGCGCCTGCAGGTCGAGTGCGGCGGCGCAGGCGGCGAGCGCGTGGTCGGCCAGGCCATCGGGCGCGCCGAACATGGCCATGACGCCATCGCCCGTGATCCGGTTCACCCGCCCGCCAAAACGCGCCACGCATTGCCCGGCGATTTCGAGCGCCGTGGAAATCAGGTCATGCGCGGTTTCGGCATCATGCCGCCCAACCAGCGCGGTCGAATCCACGATATCGGCGAAGAGCAGGCTGCCGATCCGCAGTTCCGCGTCGGGGACGGGCTGGCCTCGCATTGTCAACGTCAAGGATTCCCCGCTTGGCCGCGCCTGAAACGATCTTGTGGCAAGAGTCTCAGTCGCGGCAAGCGCCGCCGCCGCATCAGGGGCGCTGGTTCGCCGCCAGCTCCAGCCGTGCGCGCAGCCCCAGGCCGCCCGCGCCCGCGGTGAGCCGCAGCGCCCCGCCATGCGCCTTGGCCGCCGCGGCGACGAGTGCCAGGCCGAGCCCCGTGCCGGGCGTGGAGCGGCTGCGGTCCAGCCGGTGGAAGCGCCGCGTCACCGCGTCGCGCTCGGCTTCGGGGATGCCCGGCCCGTCATCCTCCACCTCGATCACCGGGCCGGCGCAAAGGCGCAGCGTGATGTGGGGTCCGCCATGCAGGATCGCGTTCTCCAGCAGGTTGACCACGGCCTGGCGCAGCAGCGCCGCATCGCCGGGGAGGGTGATGCCGGGCGGGATATCGCTGCGCAGCGCACGGCCTGCTTCCTCCGCCACCGGGCCCATGATCTCGGTGCAGCTGGCGAGCAGGGCGGAGAGATCCAGTTCGGCGAAGCCTTCCCGCAGCACGCCGCTCTCGGCGCGGGCGATGCGCAGCAGGGAAGCGAAGCTCGCCAGCACCGAATCGAGCTCGGCCAGTGCCTGCTCCAGCATCGCGGCATCGCGGGTGGGTTCGCGCGGGGCGGCCAGCGCCCCCTCAAGCAATTGCCGGAGGCGGGAGAGGGGGCTGCGCAGGTCATGCGCGATGTCGTCCGTCACCTGGCGCTGCGCCTGCATCAACGCCTCGATGCGGCCGAGCAGCGCGTTGAAGGTGGTGGTCAGCCGGTCGAACTCATCGCCGCGGCCGGAAAGCGGCAGGCGGCGGGTCAAATCACCCTCCATCACGCCGAGCGCGGCGGTGGCGGCCCCCGCCAGGCGCTGCTCCATCCGCGCCGCCGCGAGGAAGCCCAGCAGCAGCGCCAGCAGCGCGGCGGCGCCGCCGGCGATGGGCGGCGTCCAGGCCAGGGCGGAGGCTGCGCGGTCCACCGGCGTGAGGTCGGCCGCCACCATCAGCGTGGCGCCGCCGGGCAAGGTGCCGCCCAGGATGCGCAGGCTCGGCCGCTCGCCCGTGCCGGGCAGGTTGGCGAAGCCGCGCAGGGCGGGGGGCGCCTCGGGGATGCGGCCCGCGATGGGCCGGCCATCGGGCGTCAGCAGGGCGACGAAGAGCGGGCCGCGCCGGCGCGTATAGGCCTCCACCGCGAGCGCCAGGCCACGCAGGCCGAATTCCTCATACTCGCGCAGGAACCCCTCCGCCTCGGCGGCGATGGCGAGGTCGAGCTGCTGGCGCAGCGCCGCCTCCGCCCGCAACCAGCCCCAGCCGGAGCCGAGCAGCGAGAGCACCAGCATCACCACGGCCGAGGCGGTGGCGGCGCGCAGCGCGAAGCTGCTTTTCCGGATCACGTGCCGATGTCCAAGCCTTGGGGTGCCTGCAGCGCATAGCCCGCGCCGCGCACGGTGCGGATCATCGGCGCCTCGCCCGGCAGGTCGAGCTTGCGGCGCAGCCGGCTGACATGCACATCCACCACATTCGTGGTCGGGTCGAAGCTGAAATCCCAGACCTTCTCCAGCAGCATGGTGCGCGTCACCACCTGGCCGGCATGGCGCAGCAGATACTCCAGCAGGCGCCATTCGGTGGGCATGAGTTCCAGCTTGCGCGCGCCGCGCGTGGCCACGCGCGTCAGCAGATCCATCCGCAGCTCTCCCAGGCTGAGCACGGATTGCTCGGCCGGCGGGCCGGCGGGGCGGCGGGCGAGGGCGCGGATGCGCGCGCGCAGCTCGGCGAAGGCGAAGGGCTTGGCGAGGTAGTCATCCGCGCCGGCTTCCAGCCCCTCGACGCGCTTCTCCACCTCGCCCAGCGCGGTCAGCACCAGGATGGGCGTGGTGATCTTGGCCAGGCGCAATGCGCGGATGATGGAAAGCCCATCCGGCCCCGGCAGCATGCGGTCGGTCACGATGATGTCGAAGGGCTCGCCCATCGCGAGGAACAGCCCATCCCGGCCATTGGCGGCGTGGTCCACCACATGCCCCTCCTCGCGCAGCCCCTTGCCGATATAGGCGGCGGTGGCTTCATCGTCCTCGATCAGGAGGATGCGCATGGGGCCCGGTTCAGGAGGCGGGCTCGAAGCGCTGCAACCCCGCGCGATTCGCGAGCGAGAGGCTTTCGGCGAAGCCTTCCCGCCGCGCCAGGTTGGTCGCGGCCAGGCTGCGCAGCCGGTCCTGCGGCGTAGCGGCCGGGGCGGCCGGCAGGAGGGTGAAGGCGGAGCCCACGGCGTAGCCGCGCTGGCCGGACCCATCGGCCAGCACGAAGCCGCCCGCTGCGGGCCGGAGCGTGACCTCGGCCCCGGCCGGCAGGCGCCCGACCTGCGGCGCGGTCGCATCGGGACGGACGCGGAGGATGATCGGCGCCGAGGCCAGGGCACGCGGCAGCGCCACGCCGCGCTGGCTGGCCAGGGCGGCCCGGGTGCCCGGCGCCACGGCTTCGACGGCCGCTTCGATCCGGGCGTTGCGGGCCTGCACACGGTCCCGCGCCTGGCCGGCGCGCGCCAAATCCTGCCGCAGCCGCCCATCGGCCGCACCCAGCCGTTGTGGCAGTTCCGCCTGCGGGAAGCGCCCGGAAGTGGCATCGGCGCGGATCAGCCGCACCTCGGTCCAGCGGCAGTACAGCAACGCGTCGAAGGCGATCTGCAGGCGTTCCAGCGCCGCATTCTCGCGCTCCAGCTCGGCTGCCAGCTCCTCCGCGGTGGGCGGGCTGGTGCGGCGCGGGGGTTCGGCGAAGAGATCCCCGGCGGCGACGAAGACGACGACCTGCGGGCCGCACGAATCCTGTGGGTCGGTGGCGGGCGCAGGGCCGGAGGGCGCGGCGCATCCCGCCAGCAGGGCCAGGAGGCCGGCCATCCAGGGCCAGGGATTCGGGGTGCGCGAGGGGTACATGCGGCCGGAGCCTGCCGCCTTCGCGGCACGGACGCAACGCCGCTCGCCGGGCATGCGTTGAACCTGGGTGAATGCCGGGGCGTTCTTCGCGCCGCGAATTCCTGTTCGAGCGGATTCACTCTAGGATCAGCGCGTTCCGGCCGCCGCCTTGCGCGGCATGTCGGCGGGGAGAGAATGCGGCCATGGGTATTCGCACCAAGTTCAACCTCGGCCTGCTGCTGGTCTTTGCCATCGGCTTCGCCGCCGCCTGGCTTTTCCTCGACCGGCAATTCGCCACCTCGGCCCGCATCCAGGCGGTGGAGAATGCGCGCATCATGCTGAGCGCCGCCAATGCGGTGCGCGACTACACGACGCGCGAGATCGCCCCCGCCATCACGCGTGGCGACCCCAATGTGATCCAGGCGATGATCATCCCTTCCTACGCCGCGCAGGTGAATCTGCGGCGCGTGCAGGCCGATTTCCCGGAATACGCCTACAAGGAAGCCGCGCTGAACCCGACCAACCCGAATGACCTGGCCGCCCCCTGGGAGGCCGCCTTCATCCACGCCTTCCGCCGTGACGGCAACCTGACCGAGCTGATGGGCGAGCGCGAGACGGCGAATGGCCGCGTCCTGACCCTGGCGCGGCCCATCACCATCCGCGACCAGGCCTGCCTGACCTGCCATTCGACGCCCGAGCGCGCGCCGCCGCGCATGGTGCAGATCTATGGCCGCACCAACGGCTTTGGCTGGCAGATGGGCGAGACGATCGGCGCGCAACTCGTGACCGTGCCGATGGCGCTGCCGCTGCGCAATGCGGAGGTGAACCTGCACAGCGCCATGGCCATCCTGCTCGCCATCTTCGTGGGGCTGATGCTGGTGCTGAACCTGCTGCTGCACCTGGTCATCATCCGCCCCGTCACGCGCATCTCGGCGGCGGCGACCGCGGTGAGCCTCGGCCAGGATGTGCCGGCCGGCGATTTCGAGGCCAAGGGCAAGGATGAGGTGGCCGAGCTGGGCCGCGCCTTCACCCGCATGCGCCGCAGCCTGGACCAGGCCGTGAAGATGCTCTCCGCGTGACCGCGACATGAGCGAGGTGCTGCGCTTCGGCCGCTACGAGGCCTTCGAGGAGCTGGGCTCCGGCGCCATGGGCAAGGTCTATCTGGCGGTGGATCCGCTGATCGACCGGATGGTGGCGGTGAAGGTGATCCGCGCGGACCTCCTGGCGCCCGAGGAGCGCGTCGAATTCCTGGAGCGCTTCCGCCTGGAGGTGCGCGCCGCCGCCCGCTGCGCGCATCCCAACATCGTCGCCGTTCATGACTTCGCCGATCACGAGGCCATGCCCTATATCGTGATGGAGCATGTGCCCGGCCGCACGCTCTCCGCCATCCTGCGCGGTGATCCCGAGGAACGGCGCGCGGCCATGCCTAGCCTCCTCCAGGCGATGCTGAGCGTGCTGGAGGGGCTGAAGGCGGCCCATGCGCTGGGCGTGGTGCATCGCGACATCAAGCCCGGCAACATCATGATCACGCCGCGCGGCCAGGTGAAGATCACCGATTTCGGCATCGCCAAATTCGGCGGGGGCGAGCTGACGCTGGTGGGCGGCGTGGTCGGCACGCCAGCCTACATGTCGCCCGAGCAGGCGCATGGGCAGGAGGTGGATCCGCGCAGCGATCTCTTCTCGGTGGCGGCGATCCTCTACGAGATCCTGGCGGGCCGGGCGCCCTTCGCCGGCAAGAACATGACCGACACGCTGATGCGGCTGACCGGGCCCGCCCCGGCCGAGCTGGGTTCGCTGGCCGGCACGCCGATGGGGGAGGTGCTGCGGCAGGGCCTGGCCAAGGATCCGGCCGCGCGCTTCTCCGATGCGGCGGAATTCGCGGCCGCGCTGGGCGCAGCGCTCGCCCCCGTCGCGGCGGTACCGCCCCCCGTGGCCGCGCCGCCGCCGCCCCGCCCTGCGCCCCCGGC
>NZ_JAIEQY010000292.1 GCF_019747315.1 Roseococcus sp.
CGCCCAGGCCGGTCAATGTGGTCTTCGGCCCGCGCTCCGGCCCCGTGCCGCTGAGCGTGCTGGAGGCGGCGGGGGTGAAGCGCGTCTCGCTGGGCGGCGTGCTGTATCGGCACGCGATGGGCGCGCTGGTCACCGCCGCGCGGCGGCTGAAGGCGGGGGATTTTGACTTCATGGCCGGCGCGCCAACCAGCGCCGAGATCACCGCGCTCCTGCCGCGCTAGGCGGCCAGGTTCAGCTCCCGGGCGATCGCGGCCAGCCTCCGGTTGCGCGTCCAGAAGCGTGCGCCGGGCGTGAGGCGCGTGGCGGCCAGGAGATGTGCGTCCACCCAGCCAATCCCGCGCCCGGCGAAGTCGTGCCGCTCGACGAAGCCCAGCACCTCGGCATCGGTGGCAGGCATGGCCTTCGGCAGGTCCGCCAGGGCCGCGAGGATGATGCTGCGCTGCCGCAGATGCCCCAGCGCCAATTCGCCGATGACATGCGCATGGACAAGCACCTGACGTTCCGCCAGCAAGGCGACCACCTCCGGTTCGCCCTGGCGCAAATGATTGACCCAGACGGAGGTGTCGAGCAGGATCAAGCGGGCTTCGCGAGCCGCCGCGGGGCTGCGACGACATCGGGCTCGCTGCCGCCCAGCCGCGCCAGCCGGCGCGCGCTCTCGCGCTCGATCAGGGCCGTCAACGCTTCACGCACCAGGGCTGATTTCTCCGTGATGCCGGTGAAGCCCTGGGCCTTGGCCAGGAGCTCGTCATCCAAAGCGAGGGTGGTGCGCATCGTCAGCTCTCCGGTCAGGCATGCGATATAGCATCAAATGATGCCGCGTGGCATGCTGAAAACGCGAAGACGGCCACCGACCTGCCCTCCCCGGCACCCCCCTTCCAGAACCGGCGCCGACAACGCAGTATCCGCCGCGAAGAGCGGCGGCGCGCGGTGCGCAACCGCACAGCCGGGAACCCAGCCCTGCGGCGCGCACGCCACGCCGCCGGGGGCGGTGCGCGGCGACTGAGGGCGGGAAACACTCATGATCAACAAGATCGTCAACACGCTGGCCGAGGCGCTCTCGGGCGTGAAGGATGGCAGCACCGTCCTCATCGGCGGCTTCGGCAGCGTGGGCCAGCCCGATGCGCTGATCGAGGCGCTGATCGAGCAGGGCGCGACCGACCTCACCTGCGTCGCCAATAATGCCGGCACGGGGCGCGTGGGCTTGGCCCGCCTGATGGAACTCGGCCGCGTCCGCAAGATCATCTGCTCCTTCCCGCGCAGCGCCGGCAGCACCGTCTTCGAGGAGCTCTATCGCGACGGTAAGATCGAGCTGGAGATCGTCCCCCAGGGCACCATGGCCGAGCGCATGCGCGCCGCCGGTGCGGGCATACCCGCCTTCTACACCGCCACCTCGCACGGCACGCTGCTGGCCAAGGGCAAGGAGGAGCGCGAATTCGACGGCCGCCACTATGTGATGGAACGCGCGCTCAAGGCCGATGTTGCGCTGATCGAGGCCTGGGAGGGGGATCGCTGGGGCAACCTCACCTACAATCTCTCCGGCCGGAACTTCAATCCGGTGATGGCGATGGCCGCCGACCTCACCATCGCGCAGGTGCAGCACATCGTGGAACTCGGCGCGATTGACCCCGAGAAGGTGGCCACGCCAGGGATTTTCGTGAACCGCGTGGTCCGTGTGGACCGTGGCGAGGGCTGGGTTTAGGCTCGGATCAAGAGGAGACAACGTCATGACGAGCTTCAGCCGCACCGACATGGCCCAGAAGGCCGCCGCCGACATCCCTGAGGGCTGGGTGGTCAACCTGGGCATCGGCATGCCCACCCTGATCGCCAATGAAGTGCCCCTCGAGCGCGAGGTGATCTTCCAGTCCGAGAACGGCGTCCTGGGCATGGGTCCCGCCCCCGAAAAGGGGAAGGAAAACCCCTGGCTGATCAATGCCGGCAAGCAGATGGTCACGCTGCGTCCGGGCGGCTCGATCTGCCACCACGCCGACAGCTTCGCCATGATCCGCGGCGGTCACATCGACCTCTGCGTGCTGGGCGGCTTCGAGGTGGCCGAGAATGGCGACCTCGCGAATTGGGCGACCAGCGAGAACGACACCGCCCCCGCCGTGGGCGGCGCGATGGACCTCGGCGCCGGCGCCAAGCGCCTCTGGGTGGTGATGGACCACACGACCAAGGACGGTCGCCCCAAGATCGTCGAGCGCTGCGGCTATCCACTCACCTCGCTGGGCTCCGTCAGCCGCGTCTATACCAGCCTCGCCGTGCTGGATGTGGTCCAGGGCCTGGGCTTCGTCGTGCGCGACATCGTGCCGGGGATGAGCCTGGAGGAACTCCAGGCCAAGAGTGGCGCCAAGCTGCATACGCGGTCATGAGCGGCGTCTCGCCCTTCACCGGGGACCGCGCCGAGAGCATCGAAATGATCCGCGATTCCGCGCGCGGATTGCTCGGCGCCGACATGGGCCGCGTGCGCAAGCTGCGCTTCACCGAGCCGGGTTTTGACCCGGCCTTGCTGCGCCAGATGGGCGAGGCGGGCTGGATCGGCCTCGCCGTCAGCGAGGAGGCCGGCGGCACCGGCCTCGGCCAGGCCGAAATGGTGGCGCTGGCCGAGGAACTCGGCCGCGTCTCAGCGCCCGAGCCGCTGATCGGCTGCGCGCTCTCCGCGCATCTGCTCGCCGCCGCCGGTGAGGGCGAGTTGCTCGCGCAGCTCCTGGCCGGCGAAGCCGTGGTGCTGCCCGCTTGGCAGGATCGCGCGAACACCCTGGACCTCGCTTCCAGCGCCGATGGCGCGCGCGGCTTCGTGCTGGGCGCCGCGGGTGCCACGCATATCCTCTGGCCGGTCGCCGAGAATGGCCGCGTGGCCCTGCATGTGCTGGATCGCGCGCAGGTGGAGATCGCCACCGAGGCCACGCAGGATGGCGGCCATGTCGGCACCATCCGCCCGCTGCCCTACTCGGGCCACGGCCCGGGGCGGCACATCGCCGATGATGTCGGCGCGGCGCTGACGGAGGGCCTGGATCGCGCGGCGCTGGCCACCGCCGCGGCCCTGCTGGGCGGCATGGAGACGGCTTTCGCCATGACGCTGGATTTCCTCCGCACGCGGCAGCAATTCGGCAAGATCATCGGCACCTTCCAGGCGCTGCAGCACAAGGCGGCCGACGCCAAGATGCAGATCGCCCTCACCCGCGCTGCTGTCGAACAGGCCGCGGCCGCGCTGGATGACGGCCTGCCCTCCCATGCCGCGAGCCGCGCCAAGGCGCGCGCCAGCGAAGCCGCGATGCTGGTGCAGCAGGCCTGCGTGCAGCTGCATGGCGGCATCGGCTACACCGACGACTACGATGTCGGCCTGCATATGCGCCGCGCCATGGTGCTGGTCCCCGCCTTCGGCGGCGCCGCACTCCATCGCCGCCGCTTCATGGAACTCTCGCCGGAGCTGGAAGACGCATGAGCGACACACCCCAGATGAACATCCTGGAGGAGCGCCACGGCAAGGTCCTGGTGCTCACCATCGACTATCCCGCGCGACGCAACGCGCTGGCCGTCCCGCTGCGCGAGAAGCTGGAACAGGCGCTGGAACGCGCCAGCGTGGATGGCATCACGCGCGCCATCGTGCTGACCGGCAGCGGGGGCGTCTTCTCCGCCGGCGGCGACATCTCGGGCATGAATGTCGAGACCGCCTTTGACGGGCGGGACCGCATGCGCCGCACGCATCGCCTGGTCCGGCTCATGGCGCGCGGCAACATCCCCATCGTCGCCGCCGTCGAAGGCTGGGCGGTCGGTGCCGGCCTCTCCATGGCGCTGCTCTGCGACACCATCGTCGCCGCCGATGATGCGCGCTTCATGGCCGGCTTCCACAAGATCGGCCTGATGTCGGACATGGGCATGCCGGCCACGCTGCCGGCCCGCATCGGCGTGGGCCGCGCGCGGGACATGCTGCTGCACCACACCCAGTATCTCGGCCCCGATGCGCTGAAGATCGGGCTGGTGGATTACGTCGTGGCTAAGGGCGACGCGCTGAAGGTCGCCCTCGAAAAGGCTCAGCACCTGGCCCACGAAGCCCCGCTCCCCATCGCCTACACCAAGCAGTGGTTCGCCGATGACCTCGAACGCGCGCTCGCCCGCGAAGCCGATTTCCAGGCCGCCCTCTTCGTGACCGAAGACCACAAGGAAGGCCGCGCCGCCTTCCTCGGCAAGCGCAAGCCGGTCTTCCAAGGGCGGTGAGGGTGTCGCGGGTGGCTCTCGGGGAAGGCTCTGCCTTCCCCGAACCCCATCCGCCAGGGGCCTTGGCCCCTGGACCCAGGCACATGGTTGGGTTTGGGGGAGGGGCAGGGCGTACCCGCGATCCAGGGCGCGCGCTTGATGCCCCTCCCCCAAACCCAACAAACGTATCGAGGGGTCCGGGGACCCAAAGTCCCCGGCGGGAGGGTCTGGGAGGGCAGCGCCCTCCCAGGTGCCACCTGCGGCACCCCCAACCATCCCATGGAGGACGCGCATGAACGCCATCACCGGCCGTGAGCCTGAGGATTTGAATGCGCTGCCGGACGAGATGTTCCGCGCGCATATCCGGTCCTGGATCGAGGCGAACTACCCCGCCGAGATCCGCAATCCGGAAAAGCGCCTCCATTGGGAGGAGAACAAGGTCTGGTACTTCAAGCTGGCCGAGAAGGGCTGGCTCTGCCCCGGCTGGCCGCGCGAGTATGGCGGGCTGGGCCTGGCGCCGGCGAAGCAGATCATCTTCACCGAGGAGCTGGAGCGCCACGGCTGCGCCCGCTGCAACGACCACGGCATCATCATGCTGGGGCCGCTGGTGATCCGCTACGGCACCGAGGCGCAGAAGCAGCATTTCCTGCCGAAGATCCTGACTGGCGAGCACATCTGGTGCCAGGGCTATTCCGAGCCCAATAGCGGCTCCGACCTCGCGAGCCTGCGCACCGAGGCGGTGGATGCCGGCGACCATTACGTCGTGAACGGCCAGAAGATCTGGACCACGCTGGCGCAGGACGCGAACTGGATCTTTCTTCTCGTCCGCACCGACAAGGCGGCCAAGAAGCAGGAGGGCATCTCCTTCCTGCTGGTGGACATGAACACGCCCGGCATCACCGTGCGCCCCATCATCAATCTCGAGATGCATGACGAGTTCTGCGAGGTCTTCTTCGACGACGTGAAGGTGCCGAAGGAGAACCTGGTCGGCCAGCTCAACAAGGGCTGGGACATGGCCAAGGCGCTCTTGAGCTTCGAGCGCATCTATCTGGGCTCCCCGCGGCAATCCGCCTATGCGCTGACCCGCCTGAAGCAACTCGCCGAGCGCATGGGCGTGGCCGAGGAGCCGCTCTTCGCCGAGCGCTACGCGCGCCATCGCTGCGACCTCGAGGACCTCAAGGCGCTCTATGGCCGCTATGTCGAGGTGCTGAAGCAGGGCCGCCCACTCGGCGCCGATGTCAGCCAGCTCAAGGTCATCCAGTCCGAGCTGTTCCAGCGCATCACCGAGACCATGCTGGAAGTGGCGGGCGAGAATGCCGGCCTCTTCGGCCCGATGGAGGGCAACCGGAACCTCAACCCTGGCGCGCTCTACATCCAGGCGCGGCCGACCAGCATCTATGGCGGCACCAACGAGATCCAGCGCAACATCATCTCGAAGAACGTGCTGGAACTGCCCGGGTGAAGCTCACTTGGTATTTCGACCTCATCTCGCCCTTCGCTTATCTCGCGCTGCCGCGCGTGCTGGCGTTGGGCGCGAAGGTGGAACTCCGGCCCATCGTCTTCGGCGCCGTTCTCAGCCATTGGGGACAACTCGGCCCTGCCGAGATCGCGCCCAAGCGCATCCAGACCTATCGCCAGACGCAATTCGCCGCCGACCAGGCCGGCATCCCCATGGGCTTCCCCCCGCGCCACCCGTTCCGCTCGCTGGAGGCGCTTCGCCTGCTGACGGCGCTCGGCGGTGATCCGGCGGCGGTGCAGTCGGCCTTCGCCTTCGTCTGGGGCGAGGGGAGGGACCCGCATGAGGAAGCGGCCGCGCTCCGCGCGCGTCTGCCCCCCGTGACCGACGAAGCCCTGGAAGCGGCCAAGGCCGAACTCCGCGCGGCGACCGATTCCGCCATCGCAGCCGGCGTCTTCGGCGTGCCCACGCTCGCCATCGGCGAGGAGCTTTTCTGGGGCGCCGACGCCATGCCCATGGCCGAGGCCTTCCTCGCCGATCCTGCCCTGTTTCAACGCGGCGAGATGGCGCGCCTCGCCACGCTGCCCACCGGAATCGAGCGCCGCCGCGGTTGACCGCTGCCCGC
Organism: Roseococcus sp.; assembly: GCF_019747315.1. Classification (GTDB taxonomy): domain Bacteria; phylum Pseudomonadota; class Alphaproteobacteria; order Acetobacterales; family Acetobacteraceae; genus Roseococcus. Next base: position 6,276 of record NZ_JAIEQY010000292.1, read on the forward strand.
GCAGGCGAAAGAATCACGCCGATGGCAAGGAGCGCGCGATGACCGATCTCTGGCGACTGGATGCGACGGAGGTCGCCCGCCGCGTCCATGCGAAGGAGGTCTCCGCGCGCGAGGTCGCGGTCTCGGCCCTCGCACGCCTCGATGCGGTGAACCCCAAGCTCAACGCGGTCGTCCAGTTCCTGCCCGAGGAGGCGCTGGCCGCCGCCGATGCGGTGGACGCCCAGATCGCCCGCGGCGAGGAGCCCGGCCTGCTGGCCGGCGTGCCCGTCACCATCAAGGTCAACACCGACCAGGTGGGCTTCGCCACCACCAATGGCCTGAAGATCCAGGCCAATGCGGTGGCGACCGAGGACAACCCGCTGGTCTCCAACTTCCGCCGCGCGGGTGCCGTCATCATCGGGCGCACCAATACGCCGGCCTTCTCGCTGCGCTGGTTCACCTCGAACGACATCCACGGCCACACTTACAATCCGCGCGACAAGGGGCTGACGCCGGGCGGCTCCTCCGGCGGCGCGGCCTCGGCCACGGCGGCGGGCATCGGCGCCATCGGGCATGGCACGGATATCGGCGGCTCGATCCGCTATCCCGCCTATGCCTGCGGCATTCATGGCCTGCGGCCGACGCTGGGGCGCATCCCCGCCTGGAATCCCTGCCTGCCCGAGCGCGACATCGGCGCGCAGCTGATGGCGGTGAGCGGCCCGCTCGCCCGCAGCATCGCCGACCTGCGCCTCTCGCTGGCCGCGATGAGCGCGCCCGATCCGCGCGACCCCTGGTATGTCCCGGCGCCGCTGGAGGGCCCGGCCGCGCCGAAGCGCGCCGCCCTCTGCGTGGCGCCCGACGGGATGAAGGTGGCGCCCGTGATCGCGGCCTGCCTGCGCGACGCGGGGGAGCGACTCCGCACCGCCGGCTGGGAGGTCGAGGAGATGGCCAGCCTGCCGCCGCTGCGCGAACCCGCGCGCCTCCAGGCGCAGCTCTGGCTCTCCATGATGCCGCGCGGCGGCCTGGCGGCGGCGGAGCGCGAGGGCGAGGCCGCCTCGCTCGCCGTCTACCGACACATGCAGGCGCTGACCGCGCCGCCAGCCCTCGCCGAATACCAGGATGCGCTGACCGCCCGCATGGGCTTCCTCCGCGCCTGGAACCTCTTCTTCGAGCGCTATCCGGTGGTACTCATGCCCGTCTCCGGCGAATTGCCCTTCCCCGACCAGGCCGACCAGCGCGGTGCCGAGGCCTTCACCGCCATCATCGAGGCGCAACTCACGCAGGTTGGCCTGCCGCTGCTCGGCCTGCCCGGCCTCTCGGTCGCCACGGGCCTCTCGGGCACGGCACCGCTCGGCGTGCAGCTCGTCGCCGGGCGCTATCGCGAGGATCTGCTGCTGGCCGCGGGCGAGGTGATCGCCGCCGCCGGCGCCCCGCCCTCCCCGATTGATCCGAGCTGGTGATGCGGGCGGCGCTTCTACTCCTGCCGCTGCTGGCTGGCTGTGCCGGCGGGGCTGGCGACACAGTGGCCTCACTCGGCTGCTCGGGCGAGCTCCGGCTGCGCAATCTCGGGCCGATGACGGTGGAGCAGGCCTTTGTCAGCGCCCGTGGGCCGGGCGACTGGGGGCCGGATTTGCTGGCCCCCGGCACCCTGCCGCCCGGCGGCGAGCAGGTGGTGCGCGGCACGCCAGGCCGAAATTCAGTGCGGATCGTCTTCGCCAATGGTCGGGCCGCCGAAATGCCGGCGCTGGATGTCTGCGCCAATCCCAATCTGGCGATTCAGCCGACGGGGTTGCTGGCCAGCCGGTAAGAAAAAGGGCCTCCGGCGGCTGGGGCCGGGGCCCCAGACCCCTTTCCTTGGGGCCGGCGCCGACCTTCCAAGCTACTGATCGGAATGACAAACAAATGGGGTCTGGGGCCTTTCGGCCCCAGCCGCCGGAGGCCCTTCAGATCGGCTTCCGCATATACTGCACCCGCTTGCCGTTCCTCCGATCCACCGCCTCGCCGCAGGCGGTGAAGCCCAGCCTCTCGTGGAAGGCGATGCTTTCCGGATTGGGCGGGTCCAGATTCACCTCGCAGGTGAGAAGGTTGGTCTGCTCCGCCAGCGCCATGCGGGCCAGGTCCTCGTAGAGCGCCCGCGCCACGCCCTTGCCGCGTGCCCCGGGTGCGACCACCACGCGGTCGATATAGGCGAAGTAACTTTCCCGCGCCGTAAACCATGCGTGGTTCGGCCCTTGCGGCGGGGTCGCGTGGTCGAAGGCGATGAGGAAGGCTTGCCCATCCGCCGTCATCCGCGCTGCGAAGGCACGGGCGAGCAGCCCCTCCAGCGCATCCTTGGTCAGTGCGTTCACACGCTCCGCCTCGGCATTGTTCAGGGCGAGCAGGGCGGGCACATCGGCCGGCGTGATATTGCGGATCTCCATGGCTTGATGATTGGCACGAAGTTCCAGCGCTGACGAGGGTTTCGCCCAAGCCCAAGCATCCCTAGTTACAGGGGGCATGAATTTTCCCACCCACCCTGCCCGCGAATCCCTGGTCGGCGAATTGCACGCCCGGCCGGCCATCCCGATCCATGGCCCCGCGCGCCTCTCGCGCCTCGCCATGCTGGCGCCGGACCGCACGGCGGAGGATGCGCATCTGGCGAGCCTCTGCGCGCGCCACGGCGTGCAGCCCCCGGCCCCCGGCGCCTCCTGGTTCCTGGCCGATTTCGGCGCCTTCCGCCTGCGCTTCGAGCGGCATACGGAATTCACCGGCTGGAATTTCATGGCCGATGGCGCGGACCCGAACCGCCCCTTCGAGAATCCGGCGCTCGCCGCCCTGCCGCCGGAATGGCTGGCCGCCCTGCCGGGCCAGGCCATCGCCGCCATGCACATCACCCTGGTGGACACGGCGCCCGAACTGTGTGGCTTCGCCGGCGACAGCCTCTCCGGCGCCGCCGTCGCGGGGGGTGAAGCCATGGTCTACACGGATTTCCGCCTGCATGCGGATGGCGCCACCCATATCTTGGTGGCCGAGCACCCCTCGCCGCTGGTCGCCGGCCGCCTGGCGCAGACGCTGTGGGAGATCGAGACCTATCGCGCCATGGCCCTGCTGGCGCTGCCGGCCGCGCGCGCCGTGGGCCCGGGCCTCGCCTCCGCCTCCGAGCAGCTGACGCGGCTCTCCGAGCGCCTCGCCGCGCTGGAGACGCTGGATTCCGAGCGCGAGGCGCTGGAGGAACTCACCCAGATCGGCGGCGAGATCGAACGCGCCAATGCCGCGACGGCCGAGCGCTTCTCGGCCAGTGCCGCCTATCACCGGCTGGTGCTGCGCCGCCTCTCGGAACTGGCCGAGATGCCGATCCTGGCCCTGCCCACGCTGACGCGCTTCCTGGACCGACGCATGGAGCCCGCCATGGCGACAGTGACGGCCACCGGCGCGCGCATCTCGGCCCTTTCGGTCCGCACGGCGCGCCTCGTGGACCTGCTGCGCGCCCGCGTCGCCGTGACGCAGGAGGCCCAGGCCGAGGCGCAGCTCGCGACGCTGGCCGGCACCGGCCGCGCCCAGCTGCGCCTGCAACAGACGGTGGAGGGCCTCTCCGTCGCCGGCATCACCTATTACCTGCTGACGGTGCTGGGCTACCTGCTGAAGCCGCTGCCCTGGACGCAATTCGGCACGACGGCGGAAATCATCATCGCGGGGCTGGTACCGCTGGTGGCGGGGCTGGTGTGGTACAATCTGCGGCAAAGGCGGCGCGAGAGCGAGATGTAGAAGAAAAAAGGCCTCCGGCGGCTGGGGCCTCAGGCCCCAGACCCCATTCCATTATTTGATGAGATCCTGGGTTTACTACCCGCCGTCAACAAAAGGGGTCTGGGGCCTCGGCCCCAGCCGCCGGAGGCCCCTTTTTACTTGCCTTCCCGCCCCGCCACGGCCCGCGCCAGCGCATCAAACGCGCTCACCGGCAGTTCTTCCGCCCGGCGCTCGCCGGCGATGCCGCATTGCGCCAGCAGCCCCTCCGCATCGCCCAGTGACTTGAGCGACCCGCGCAGCATCTTGCGGCGTTGCCCGAAGGCGGCGGCCGTCACGCGCTCCATGGCGCGGAAGAGGTCCGGCGGGGGTTGCGCGGCATGGGGGGTGATGACCACCACGGCGGAATGCACCCGCGGCGGCGGCCGGAAGGCGCCCGGCGGCAGGCGCAGCCCGATCGAGCAGGCAGCCACCCATTGGGCAAGGACGGCGAGGCGCCCGTAATGCTCGGTCTGCGGGGCGGCGGTGATGCGGAAGGCCACCTCCTCCTGGAACATCAGGGTCAGGCGCTCCCAATGGGCGGCGGCGCGCAGCCAGCCGATCAGGAGCGGCGTGCCGACATTATAGGGCAGGTTCGCCACAACCTGGCGGGGCGCGGGGAGTTCGGCCACGCCATCAAACTTCATCGCATCCTGGCGCAGGACAGTCAGGCGGTCGGGATGCGCCTCCACCAGCTCGGCCAGGGCGGTGATGGCGCGGTCATCGAGCTCGACGGCGGTGAGATGGGCGAGCGGCTTGGCCAGCAGCGCCCGCGTCAGCCCGCCGGGGCCGGGGCCCACTTCCAGCACGTGACGGCCGGTGAGGTCACCAGGGAGCAGGGCAATGCGGGCGCAGAGGACCTCGTCGAGGAGGAAGTGCTGGCCCAGCGCCTTGCGGGCATCCAGGCCATACTTGCCGACAACGCCCGCAAGGGGGGTGAGCTCAGGCACGCGTCTCGATCACGGCGCGGCGGCGCAAATCCCGCTGCAACTGGCGCGAGAGGAGTTCCACGCGGTCCCGCAGGATCTGGTTGCGCGCGGCATCGGGCGTGAACTCGTTCAGGTTCCGCTGCTCGCGCGAGCAGACCATGAGCAGCAGGACGCCATCGGGGGCGATGACGGGCTGGCTCGGCCGGCCCAGCGGCAGGCCGGCCAGCATGGCGCGCAGCGCGGGCGGGTTCAGGCCTTCCAGGCGGATCGGGCCGGGGTCGGTCGGGCGGTCGCTGGTGCGGGGCAGCGCGTCCACCTGCTCGCAGCCGCGCAGGCTCTGGGAAAGGCGCTGGGCACGCTCGACGACGGCGCGCTGCTGCTCGGTCGGCGCCTGGGGGTCGAGCGGGCGGTCAAAGGCGGTGAAGACCTGGCGGATGGTGAGCATGGTGGAAAGCTGGTTGGCCGTGCCGCCCTCGCGCTTGGCGCGCAGCGTCACGATCTGGAAGCCGCCCGCCACACGGATCGGGTTGCTGACCGCGCCCGCCGGCATGCGCTCGACAATGGCGGCCACCTCGGGGTCGAGCTGGTTGGTGCCGATCCAGCCGAGATCGCCGCCGCCCAGCGCCGTCTGCGCCTGGCTGAACTGGGTGGCGACCACGGGGAAGGGCGAGCCACGGCGGATCTGGCCGATCACCTCATCGGCGAAGCGGCGCACCTCAGCCTCATTGGCGGGGTCATCCACGGGCAGGTAGATCTCGCCCACCAGGAATTCGGCGCGGGCCTCCTGCGCGCGGCGGGCGGCGATGGCGTCATTCACCTCCTGCTCGCTGATCTCGCCGAGCGGGCCGAGGGCCTGGCGCAGCAGCCTGCCCCAGCCGATCTGCGCGCGCATCTGGTCGAACAACACGCGCGGCTGGATGCCGGCCGAGCGCAGCTGGGCGCTCATCGCGCCGGGGCGGAGGTTGTTGCGGCGCTCGATATCGCCCAGCGCGTCGGCGATGTCCTGGTCGGAGACGCCGATGCGGCGCCGCTGGATCTCCTGGATGCGCAGCCGCTCATCCACGGCCAGGCGCAGCACCTGCGGCTGCAGGCGGGCGAGCGTCTCGGGCGAGGCGCCCATGCCGGCATTGAGCGCGAAGAGGCGCGAGCGGGAGGTGACCTCCGCCTGGGTGATCGGCTCGCCATTCACGACGGAGAGGATGCGGTTCGCATTGGGCGAGGCGGCGGGGGCGGCGCCTTGCGGCCGCGGCTGGGCCCAGGCGGTGCCAGGGGCAAGGCCGACGGCGATGCCGAGGGTGATGGCGGGCAGCGCCAGCACGAGGGCCAGGACCGGCCAGATCAGGCCGGTGGCGGAGCGGGCCTGCGGGATGGGGTGGGGCTGTGCGCGCATCATGGGCTGTCTCTTAGCAGGCTGCCGGAAAAAACACAGGGAAGCGCCGAAACATCCGGCGTTCTCCCCCAAGGCTGGCGGCATCAGATGGCGCGGAAGAACAGGTCGCCCATCGTCTTGAAGCCCAGGCGCACCAGGAAGACCGTGTTGCCCAGGTATTGCTCGTTGGTGGTGGGGTTGAGGGCGTATCGCTTCAGGAAGCGGCCCTCCAGGATGAAGCATTCATCCTCATAGCCGAAGACGGCGGTGACGATGGCCGGGCGGTCGGCCACGAAGTTGTAGCGGACCGAGCCCGCCGCCCGCCAGATGCCGCCCGCCGCCGTGCGATACTGGATGGAGGCGCCGAAGGCCGCCTCGTCGCGGCCCAGGCTGCTGGAGAATTGCGGCAGCCGGTTGTTGAACAGATAGCTCGCATTGAGCGAGACATTGCTGAGCGGCCCGACGGCGCCCAGGTTGAAGCTCGCATTCGCGTCGGTCGCGCGGTGTTGCAGGCTTTCGCCGTCGAAGCGGTTGCGGGCGATGATGTCGAACCAGGAGACGGGGGACCAGGTGCTGCGCGTCACCCAGTCCGAGGCGCGGTTGTTCAGGCCCACATTCTGCGGGAAGGTCGTGGATTCGGTGGCGCGGATCGAGCGGCCGACCACGCTCTCCACGCGCCCGCCATTGGGGAAGGTCCAGCTGCCGCGCAGCGCCAGGTCCATGCGCGTCGTGCCCTCCAGCCGGTCTCGCCCGGTGTAGCGGTTCAGCTGGAAGAGGTTGGCCTCGGTGAATTCGAAATCCAGCGCGTCCTCGTTCGGGAAGCGCATCTGGCGGCCGAGATGCGGGCCGGTGACGAATTGCACGCGCGGCTCGATCAGTTGCGTGCCCCATTCGCCGGCCGAGCGCATGAAGGGCATGCGCCAATCCGCGGCGATGCGGATATTGCCGTTGGCATGAATGCCATTGGCCTCGGGCAGCGGGTTGAAGCCGTTCAGCTGCTGGTCGCCGGCGTAATAGCTGGTGCCGTCGAACTGGCTGCGGAAGGTCCAGAGATCACCGAAATCGCCATAAAGCGTGCGCTCCCAGGTCGCGCGGCTGGCGAGGCGCTGGCTGAAGGTGCCGGTCGGGCGGGTCAGGCCCAGGATGCCGATATCGGCGGTGACGTGGCCGCCCAGGATCTGCTTGCGCGGCGCGTGCTCGACGATGCCATAGGGGCCGACCACGGGGATGGTGGAGAGATTGTCCTGGCTGTTCAACCCCTGGTAGTAGCGCGCATCGAGGCGGGCATAGGTCTCGGTGCCCCAGAATCCCTCGATGAAGGCGGTGCTGACCAGCACGCGGCGATATTCGAACCGGTAGGTGCGCAGGTAGCTGTCGCTGGAGGCGTAGTTGCCGTCGAAGCCGACGCGCCAGTTCTCATCAATGGCGAAGCGCCCGCGCGAGAAGATGTGGCCATTGATGCCGGGCGAGCCGGTGCCGCCGCTGGAGGCGCGCTCCGCCTGCTCGGTGTTCTGGTAGCCGATGGAGCCCTGGATCTGCAGTTCGCCATTGTTGAAGCGCCGGCGGTATTCCAACCCGAGATTGGGGAATGCCAGCGAGGAGACGGTGGGCGTGATCAGCAGGTCCTGCGTGTCGTCGATCGCCCAGAAATACGGGGTCTGGGAGAAGGCGCCGAGGAAGCGCGAATACCCATTGGTCGGGAAGAGGAAGCCCGAGGAGCGCGGCGTCTGCGGATCGGGATGGGAGAGGAAGGGCGTGTAGAAGAGCGGAATGCCGCCCAGCTGCAGCGTCGCGTCGCGATAGGAGAGGCGCTGGGATTCGCGGTCCTGCGTCGCCATCCGGGCGCGCATCTGCCAGAGCGGCGGGCGCGTCGGGTCGGCCTCGCAGAGGTTGCAGGAGGAATAGACCGGGCGGCTGATCTCGTTGATCGTGCCATCGGTGCGGCGCACGCCATTGCCGGCCAGGCGCGCATTCTGCGCGAGCCGGGCGCGCACCTCGGTCAGCACGCCGTCGCGGAAGCCTTCGCCCAGCTCGGCTTCCTCGGCGTAGAAGACCTGGCCATCGGCCTCGATGATCTCGACATTGCCGCGGACCAGGGCGATGCGGGTGTTGCGGTCATAGGTGAAGCTGTCGGCGCGCAGGAACCGACCGCCCTGCCAGGCCTCGACGCGGCCGCGGGCCACCACACGCTCACGCTCGCGGTCATACTCCACCTCATCGGCCATGAAGGTGACGGGGTCGTCATCATTGCCGCTGACCATGGGCGTAGCGGGCGCGCCCGGCACCCCGCGCGGACCCGCCACCCCGGGCGTGCCGGCCACGGGCGGGGTCAGCAGGTTGGGCAGGGAGACGGCGTCGAGCTGCGAGCCCGGCGTGCCGAGGGGCGAGAAGCTCTGGGATTCGGAGCTGAAGCCGAAGTTGCCCTGCCCCCCCCATTGGCCTGCCCCCTGGGCCAAGGCCTGCGCCGGCAGCAGGAAGGCCTGGATGACCGCCGCGGCGAAGGCCAGCGAGCGCCACACCCGGCGGTGTGGTCGCAATCCGAGCCAGAGCGCCTGCTGGCGCCGCAGCCGCCGGCGGGCGAAGCGCGGCAGGGGGCGGACCCGCAGCGAGGGCGGCAGGATATCGGACGGGCGGGGCGGGGGGGAGGTCATCTCTGCTAACCGTCCTCCAAATGCAGCAACAAGGCCAGGGCGAGCAGCAGCCCCGTGGCGGTGGGTGCCCAGGCGGCGAGCCAGACCGGCAGCGTGCCGGATTCGCCGAACTCGCCCGTGATGCGGTCCAGCACGAAAAGGCCGAAGCCGGCCGCCACCCCGGCGGTGAGGGTCTGTGCCACGCCGCCGCGCCGGCTGTTGCGCATGGAAAAGCCGGCGGCCAGCAGGGCCATCGTCATGGCGAGCACAGGCGTGCTCAGCATGGACTGGAATTGCAGGCGGTGCCGAAGCGCCGAGAAGCCGGCCTGTTCCAGCACCGCGATGAAATCCGGCAGCGCCCAGAAGGAGAGCGTGTCGGGCGAGGCGAAGCTGTTTTCGATGCGGTCGGGCGTCAGGTCCGTGGGCAGGGTCATCGCCGCCTCGGGGCGTGGCAGCCGGTCGGCGCCGAAGATGGTGGCGCGCTCCAGCTCCCAGCGGCCGGGGCGCAGCGTAGCCTGCGGCGCTTCGATCCGCGCCAGCGCCCGGCCGCTGGCCGAGAGGCGCCAGATGGTGACATCGGCCAGGCGAAAATCCGCGAGGCGGTTGGTGTCGAGCAGCCGCGCCGGGCGGCCGGAGAGAACGATGACGCCGCCCGGCTCCAGCCCCGAATCGCCCTGGCGCAGCCAGAGCCGCCCGCCGGCCAGCGCCGTGACGCCGCCGCCGGCACGCAGGAAGGAGGCGTCCAGCCGCTCGGCCCGCGCCAGCATGGCCGAGGAAATGGGCGAGACGGCGGTGATGGCCAGCGTGCCGAAGAACAGCGCCACCAGGATCGGCCCCGAGAGGAAGCCCCAGGCGGAAATCCCGGCTGCCCGGGCCACGATCAGCTCGGAAGATCGCGTCAGCCGCCAGAAGGCGAGCAACCCGCCCAGCAGGATGGCGAAGGGCATGATCTGCAAGCCCACGAAGGGCATGCGCAGCCCGGCGATGGAAGCGACCAGCGCGAAGCCGGCATCGGGCCGCGTCGCCGCGCGGCGCAGCAACTCGATGAAGTCGAACATGGAGACCAGCAGCGTCAGCGCCAGCAGCATGCCCCCCGTCGCGATCAGGAAGCGGCGCGCGACATAAAGGGTCAGGGTGCGCGCGATGATCATCGGGCGAAGCCCCGCAGCGGGTCGGGCAGGCCCGGCATGCCGGCGATGACCCAGGCCGAGGCCAGCCCCGGCAGCAGCGCATGGAGCCAGATCAGCGGGATCAGCGCCGATTGCCGCGCCGCGAGATTGCCGATGGAGAGGCCCACCGCCAGCAGCGCCACCATCAGCAGGCTGCCGATGAAGAGGTTGAAGCCGCCGCCGAAGCGCCGGAATTGCCCGGTCAGCGCCACGGCCAGCGCCAGCAGCGCGAAGGTGATGGCGGTGAGCGGTCCGCTCAGGCGCTGGTGCCCCTCGGCAAGGAAGCGCCGGCGATCCCGCACCGAGACGCCCTCCTCGGGGTTGAACAGCTCCTCCAACGTGCGCTCCTGGGCGTTGCGGAAGCGCTGCCCCTCGCTGCGATTGGCGCGCGTGAGGTCGAGGCTGTTCTCATCGAAGCTCAGCACCGAGAGGCGCATGGTGCTGGTGCCATCGGGCTGCGTCACGCGCTCCACCTGCTGGCGCTGGCCGTTGAACAGCGTCACGCGCGGGCCCTGCGGCGTGGAGATGATGCGCCCGCTCTCGGCCAGGATGGTGACCGGCGCGCCACGCTCGCGCGAATCATGCACCAGGATTCCATAGAGCGTGCCACCCGCATCGCGGTCCCGCGCATAGACCGTCAGCTCCTCGCCCACCGAGGAGAAGACACCTTCCTGCAACAGCAGCCCGGCCATCTGGTTGCGGATCTCGAATTGCCATTCGCGGAAGGCCTGGTGGGAGGCCGGGGTGATCCAGAGGTTCAGCACGAAGCAGAGGCCCATGGCGCCCATCGCCACCAGCAAGGCGGGGCGGGACAATTGCCACTGGCTGAGCCCGGCCGCGCGCATCACCACCAGCTCGCGGTCCGAGGCGAGGCGCACATAGGTGAAGAGCGTCACCACGAAGGTGGTGATGGGAAGGATGACGCCGAAGAAGCTGGGCAGCAGCAGCCCCGTCAGCTCCAGGAAGACCCAGATCGAGAGGCCGCGGTCCAGCACCAGCTCGATGAAGCGCAACGACTGGGTGAGCCAGACCAGCGCCGCCAGGCCCACGGTCACCGCAAAGAGCGACAGCGTGAGCTGCCGCATGATGTAGAGGTCTATCCGCTTCATGCCGCCTGGGTCTTACCAGCCGCCCGCCGCCGGGTCACGCATCAGGAAGCAACTTCCCCGGGTTCATGATCCCCTGGGGGTCGAGCGCCGCCTTGATCCGGCGCATCGCGTCCAGTTCCGCGCCACCGCGCCAGGCCTCCATCATGTCGGTCTTGAGGCGGCCGATGCCGTGCTCGGCGCTGAAGCTGCCGCCGAGGTCCCGCACCACATCATTCACCACATCCATGATGTCATGGCTGCGGGCCAGGAAATCGGCCGCGCTCATGCCCTCGGGCTGGGCCAGGTTCATGTGGATATTGCCGTCGCCCATATGGCCGAAGGGCACGGGCCGGCTGCCGGGGACGAGTTCGCGGCAGGCGGCCGAGGCGCGGCGGATCAATTCGGGGACGGATGAGACGGGGACCGAGACATCATTCTTCACACTGGCGCCGGCGCGCTTCTGCGCCTCGGGGTGTTCCTCGCGCAGGCGCCAGATGGCGGCGCGCTGGGCCTCGGATTCCGCGAGTGCGGCATCCTCGACCTCGCCCGCCTCCATGGCGGCTTCCAGCACGGTTTCCATGAGGCCGCGCAGGCCGGCGCCCTCGCGCGAGGCGGCGAGGTCCACCAGGACATAGTGCTCGGCCGGCGCGGCGAGCGGGACGGTGGCGCCCTCGATGGTGCTGGTCACCATGCCCATGCCGATGCCGGACATGTATTCGAAGGCGCGCACCGCGCCTTCATCGGCCGTGCGGAAGCGGCGGAACAGGGCCAAGGCCGCATCCTCCGATGGCACGGCGCAAAGGGCGGTCGCCGTCTCGCGCGCGGCCGGGAACAGGCGCAGCACGGCGGCGGTGATGATGCCGAGCGTGCCCTCGGCGCCCACGAACAAGTGCCGCAGGGCGTAGCCGGTGTTGTCCTTGCGCAGGCGGCGCAGGCCGTTGATCACGCTGCCATCGGGCAGGACCACTTCCAGCCCCAGCATGAGTTCGCGCGCATTGCCGTAGCGGACCGTGGTGTTGCCGCCGGCATTGGTGGAGAGCAGGCCGCCGATCATCGCCGTGCCCTCGGCCCCCAGGCTCAGGGGAAACAGCACGCCATGCTCGGCCGCCACCTGCTGGGCGCGGGCGAGGACCAGCCCGGCCTCCACCGTCATGGTCATGTCGGCCGTGTCCACCTCGCGCACGCGGTTCATGCGCATCAGGCTCAGCACCACCTGGCGGGGCCGGGCCTCGGGTGTCGCGCCGCCCACCATGGAGGTGTTGCCGCCCTGCGGGATGATGGCGATGCCCTGCTCGGCGCAGAGCTTCACGCAGGCCGAGACTTCCCCGGTGCTGGCGGGGCGGAGCACGGCCATGGCCTGCCCCTGGTAGAGGCCGCGCCAATCCTGGAGATGCGGCGCGATATCCGCCGGGGCCTCCAGCATGCCGGAGGGGCCAAGAAGGGCGCGGAAGGCGTCGAGAAGGGGGGCGGTTTCAGGGGTCGGAATGGTGTCGGGCATGGGGGTTTATAGCGATGCCACGGGGCATCTCCAGAGGCCCCGTGCCGGGCGGCAGGGCCATCCAAAAAAAACCCAAAATTTGATTTTCCGGACGGATCGCAACTGCTATACTCCGAAAGCATGCCGCATTTATGGAACACGTCTCATGGCGCCCGGTAAGTTTCTCGTGAGCCTCTTCACCATCGTCATCTTCTCGGCTGGTGGCTTCGGCCTCATGCATTGGCTGCAGGCAGCGCCCGCGCCGGTCACCGTGGCGAGCAATGTGACGGCCCCGGTGGTGGTGAACCGGCTGAGCGGCTGCCAGGGCTTCAACCAGTCCATCGACGAGGAGATCGCGCGGCAGAACCGGATCGGCCACACGCATAACTCCGCGCGCCTGGCCACGCTGAAGCGCGACTGCGCGGTGGATGACCAGGAGCATTACCGGACGGCGCCGCGCTGAGGCGGCAACGCGGGACGCGATCCCCACCCTTCCGCGGCTTCGCGACGAGATTTTGTGCCGGATCGCTGGGAGCGGCGACTCATCTATCAAAGAGAGCCTCCGGCGGCTGGGGCCGAGGCCCCAGACCCCTTCCTTGACGTCGATCCATCCCCGCCAAGTCTCTGTTGAAACAGACAAGTCAAATGGGGTCTGGGGCCTCGGCCCCAGCCGCTGGAGGCCTCTCTCTCTCTTTCGCTTGCCCTGGATGCGCCTTTCATCGGCCAAACTCGGAGCGATCTGGTATTACTTCCGCGGCTCCGACGCGCGGGCCAACCTGTCCCGAATGGCCGGCCCCAGCCCCTCCCCCGGCACCGGCATGGCGGCGATGCCGCGCAGCCCCGGCTGATCCAGGGCGCGAAGCCCCGCAAAAAGCCGCGCCGCCGCCTCCCGCACATCGCCCGAGGCTGACAACTGATAGGTCGTGGCCGCGCCGCTCAGGGGCGGGCCGAAGGCGAGCAACGCTTCGTCGGGTGCCACCTCCGTCGCCTCCAGCCGCAGGGGCAGGCTGGGCGCGTAATGCGAGAGCAGCATCCCCGGGCTGCGCAATGTGGGCTGCGGGCCGGCCTGGCGCGGCAGGGGCCGGCCGACCGGGCCGATCACCGCCTCGATCGCCTCCACCGGCACGCCGCCCGGCCGCAGCAGCGCGGCGCCGCCGCCGGCCAGGTCCAGCACGGTGGATTCCAGCCCCACGGCGCATTCGCCGCCCTCCAGCACCGCCGCGATCCGGCCCGAAAGCTCCTCCATCACATGTGCCGAAGTGGTCGGGCTGACGCGGCCGGAGCGATTGGCCGAGGGGGCGGCGATGGGTGTCGCCGCCGCGCGCAGCAGGGCCAGCGCGCCCGCATGGGCGGGGACACGGACGGCCAGGGTGTCGAGGCCCGCGCCGGCCAGCAGGTCAATGCGGCAATCGGCGCGCCGGGGCAGCACCAGGGTGAGCGGACCGGGCCAGAAGGCGGCGGCGAGGGCGCGGGCGCGGTCATCGGGGCGGACCTCGGCCCAGGCGGCTTCGGCGTCAGGGAAGTGACAGATCAGCGGATTGAAATGCGGGCGGCCCTTGGCCTCGAAGATGGCGGCCACGGCCGGGCCGTTCCGCGCATCGGCACCCAGGCCGTAGACGGTCTCGGTGGCGAAGGCGACCAGGGCGCCGGCCCGGAGCAGGGCGGCGGCGTCGAGCGGGTCGTCGAGGAGGGCGGTCATGGAAAAAAAGAGGCCTCCGGCGGCTGGGGCCGCAGGCCCCAGACCCCTTTCGTCAGAAACGCATCGCCAGGATGTTGAACAAATACCCCAAGGAATGGGGTCTGGGGCCCCATTTTTGGAATAGGGCGGCCCCAGCCGCCGGAGGCCCTTTTACTTCTCATTCCGCACCCCAGGCGACAAAGCCCGGGTTGCGATAGCCCGGCTTGCCATAGCCCAGCGGCCGCCCCTCGATATCCAGCACGCGCCCGCCGGCCGCCTCCAGCACCGCCTGGCCAGCTGCCGTGTCCCATTCCATGATGCCGGAGGAGAGGCGCGGCATCAGGTCCGCGCGGCCCTCGGCCATCCAGGCGAATTTCAGCGCGGAGCCCATGCGAGTGGTCTGCTCGATGGTGAGGCTGGCGCAGAAGGCCTCGGTTGCCGCCGCGTCGCGGTGCGAGCGGCTGTCGAGCAGGTGCAGCCCTTCGGGGGGCGCGCGGCGGGCCTGGATGGGGCGGCGGGCGCCGCCCTCCTCGATCCAGGCGCCCTCGCCCACGATGCCGGCATAGACGCTGCCCCGCGCGGGGGCCGCGACCACGCCGAGCACGGGCCGGCCGTCCTCGATCAGCGCGATGCAGACCACGTATTCATCGATCCCGGCGGCGAATTCCTTGGTGCCATCCAGCGGGTCCACCAGCCAGAAGCGGGGCGCGACCTCGGGGATATGGCCCTCCGAGAAGGCTTCCTCCGCCACGATGGGCAGGTCTGGCGTGGCGAGGCGCAGGCCCTCGGTGATGATGCCCTCGGCGAGGCGGTCGGCGGCGGTGACGGGGCTGGCATCGCCCTTGCGCTCGATGGCGAAGCCGGCGCGGCGCACGCCCTCGATGGCGGCGCTGGCATCCCGGGCCAGGCGGCAGGCGAGGTCGAGCAGCTCTTGATGGGTCATGGGCCGGGTCTATCTCCCCCGGGCGGGATGACGCAATGCGAGGCGCGGCCTATCCTGTGACGAATCCTCCATTCCGGAACGGGAACCCCCCATGCTCGATATCGCCTTTGCCAAGCCCGCCTTGCCGAAGACCGGCGCGCTGGTCCTGCTGCTGGCGGAAGGGGCCCCGCTCGCGGGCCTCGCCGGCACGCTGGATGCGGCGATGGAGGGCGGCCTGACCCGCGCGCTGGAGGCCGCGGGCTTCAAGGGCAAGAAGGGGCAATCGGCCACCTTCTGGGCGCCCGCGGGCGGCATCACCAAGCTGGTGGCGCTGGGCATGGGCGAGACGCCGGATGCCGAGAAGCTGGGCGGCAGCCTGGTGCCGATGGTCTCGGGCGAGGCGGCGGTGATGGTCGCGGCCGATGGGCTGACGGCCGAGCAGGCCGCGAGCCTGGCCATGGGTGCCGCGCTGCGCTCCTACCGCTTCGATCGCTACCGCACGACGGAGAAGGCCGAGGACAAGCCGAAGCTCGCCAAGCTGACGCTGGGCACGGCCATGGCCGCCGCCGCCAAGACCGCCTTCGCGCCGATGAAGGCCGTGGTGGAGGGCGTCTTCCTGGCGCGGGACCTGGTCTCCGAGCCCGCCAATATCCTGACCCCCGTGGAATTCGCCGAGCGGCTGAAGGGGCTGGAGAAGCTGGGCCTGGGCGTGGATGTGCTGGGCCCGAAGGAGATGAAGAAGCTGGGCTTCGGCGCGCTGCTGGGCGTGGCGCAGGGCTCCATCAACGAGCCGCGCATGGTGGTGATGAAGTGGAACGGGTCCGGCAAAAAGAAGATGGACAAGCCGCTCTGCTTCATCGGCAAGGGCGTGACGTTTGACACGGGGGGCATCTCCATCAAGCCGGCCGGCGGCATGGAGGACATGAAGTGGGACATGGCCGGCGCCGGAACCGTCGCGGGGCTGATGGCGGCGCTCGCCGGCCGCAAGGCCAAGGCGGATGTCATCGGCATCGTGGGCCTGGTCGAGAACATGCCCGGTCACAATGCCCAGCGCCCGGGCGATGTGGTGACCAGCGCCTCCGGCCAGACCATCGAGGTGATCAACACCGACGCCGAGGGCCGCCTGGTCCTGGCCGATGTGATCCACTACGCCATCCGGAATTTCGACCCTGCCTTCATGGTGGATTTGGCGACGCTGACCGGCGCCATCATCGTGGCCCTCGGCCATGAGCATGCCGGCCTGTTCAGCAATGACGAGGAACTGGCCGCGCGGATCATCGCCGCCGGGAATGCGGTGGGCGAGGCCGCCTGGCGCATGCCGCTGGGCGAGGCCTACGACAAGCAGATCAAGTCCGACATCGCCGACATGAAGAATGTGGGCGGCGGCCGGGCCGGAGGTTCCATCACCGCCGCCTGCTTCATCCAGCGCTTCGTGGAGGGCCGTCCCTGGGCGCATCTCGATATCGCCGGCACGGCCTGGAGCAGCAAGGACAGCCCAACCATCCCGAAGGGCGCCACCGCCTATGGCGTGCGCATGCTGGACCGGCTCGTGGCGGAGCATCATGAAGGCTGATCGGTGCTGAAAATCCGCCGCGCGCCCTCCAAGGGCGCGCTGCTGCTGCGGCCCATCCTGGAAGGCACGGCACCCCACCCTTCCGGCTTCCAGGGGCGCCCGGGCCAAGTGCTGGAGCTTTCGCCCGGCGAGCGCTGGATCGGCGCGGATGGCGCTTCCTCGGCGCATGAATGGGAGTGTGTGGGGGCGGCCTGCATCGCGGCGGCCGGCGATGCCCGGCGCGTGGCGCTGGATGCGCGCGGCCTTCCCGTGCAATTCGCGGTGGGGCTGGCCACCGGCGCCCTGCTGCGCGCCTGGCGCTTCGAGCGGCTGAAATCCGCGCGCGGCCCGGGCCCCCGCCGCATCGAGCTGCTGGTGGAGGCGCCCGCGCTGCTCGCCACCCCCTGGGCCCGGGCCGAGGCCGCCCTGGCGGGCGTGAGTTTCGCGCGCGAGCTGGTGGCCGAGCCCGGCAATCGCCTGACCACGACCGAATTCACCCGCCGCCTGAAGGGGCTCCGGGCCGAGGGGCTGCGCGTCACCGTGCTGGGCCGCAAGGACTTGCAACGGCTTGGGGCGGGCGGGCTGCTGGCCGTGGGCCAGGGCAGCGTGAACCCGCCGCGGCTGGTGATCCTGCGCTGGGAGGGCGGCTTCAAGGCGCCGCCGGTGGCTTTCATCGGCAAGGGCATCTGCTTCGACATGGGCGGCATTTCCATCAAGGGCGCCGCCGGCATGGAGGCGATGCGCGCCGATATGGCCGGGGCGGCCGCCTGCGCGGGGGCCATGCTGGCCCTGGCCCGCCGCCGCTCCCCCTGCCCCGCTGTCGCCGTGCTCGCCATCGCCGAGAACGCGACCAGCGGCATGGCCTATCGCCCCGGCGATGTGTTGCGGATGCTGGGCGGCCAAAGCGTGGAGGTGGTGGACACCGACGCCGAAGGGCGCCTGGTCCTCGCCGATGCGCTGCATTTCGCGGCAAGGCGCTTCCGCCCCCAGGCGCTGCTGGACCTGGCCACCCTGACCGGCAGCGTGGTGACGGCACTGGGGCACCACCGCGCCGGCCTCTTCACCAATGACCCGCCGCTCGCGACCGCCGCCACGGCCGCGGGCGAGATGGTAGGCGAGCGGCTCTGGCCCCTGCCGATCGGCGAGCGGCACCGCGAGGATCTGCGCAGCGACATCGCCGATCTCAAGCAATGCATGCCAGGCGGCAAGGGCCCGCAGCCCGATGCCTCGCACGCCGCCGCCTTCCTGCGGGAATTCGTGGGCGCCCTGCCCTGGGCACATCTGGACATCGCGGGCGTGGAGACGGCCGAGCACACGGAAGGCCTGGCGGCGAAGGGCAGCCCGACCGGTTTCGGGGTGCGCCTGCTGGATGCGCTGGTGGAGCGGCATTTCGAGGACCCGCACCGGGTGTAATGCCCCCCGTCCCTGGCGTGCGGCGCCGATCCGATTCAGGATGGCACCGTCCAAGACGGAGAGTGACACATGAAGCGCCTGCAGATCGGCGACGTCGCCATCACCAGCCTCATCGAGCGCGACGGCCCCTGGCGCCGGCCGGAGGATTTCTTCCTCCAATACGACAGCGCCGCCAAGGCCGCCGACATCGCGAAGCTGGCGCCCGAGGTCTTCGAGCCCGCCAGCGGCAAGATGGTCATCACCTATCAGACCTTTGTGATCCGCACCGCGCAGCACGTCATCCTGGTGGACACCTGCACCGGCGAGGACAAGGGCTTCCCGGCGCCGATGGATTTCCCGAAGCAGCCCTGGATGGACGCGCTGACCGCCGAGGGGCTGACGCCGGCCGATATCGACTATGTCTTCTGCACCCACCTGCATATCGACCATACGGGCTGGAACACCAAGCTGGTGAATGGCGAATGGGTGCCGAGCTTCCCCAACGCGAAATACATCTTCCACAAGGGCGAATACGCCGCCTGGGAGGCGCTGGAGGGCGAGGGCAAGGAGCGCGCGGGCGGCGCCGGCGGCGTCTGGCGGATGAATTGCGAGCCCATCGTGAAGGCCGGCCAGGCGCTGCTGGTGGATGAGAGCTTCACGCTGGATGACTGCATCAGCCTGATCCTCACGCCCGGCCATTCTCCCGGGCATGTCTGCGTGAAGGTCTCCAGCAAGGGGCAGACCGCGATCATCGCGGGCGACATGATGCACCACCAG
>NZ_JAIEQY010000360.1 GCF_019747315.1 Roseococcus sp.
CCCGGTTGCGAGATCGCCATCGACCTGCCGGCCCAGACCGTGACCGGCCCCGATGGCCAGGTGCACCACTTCGAGATCGACCCCTTCGCGAAGAAGAGCCTGCTCGAAGGCCTCGACGAGATGGCCTTCACCCTGACCCATGCCGAGGAGATCGCCGCCTTCGAGCAGCGCCTCGGCCGTGACAATTTCTGATCGGAGCGCTTCATGCATATCGCGGTTTTGGGCGGGGACGGCATCGGACCCGAGGTCACGGCGCAGGCGGTCAAGGCCTTGCGCGCCGTGGCCGCCAACGGCCCGCAATTCGAGATGACCGAGGCCAGGATCGGCGATGCCGCCTTCGATGCGGAGGGTGACCCCCTGCCCGAGGCCACCGCCCAGCTGGCCGAGCGCGCGGACGCCATCCTCTTCGGCGCCGCCGGCACCTTCGACAGCGACCTGCGCCCGCCCGAGCAGCGCGGCGGCCATGCGCTGTTGCGCCTGCGCAAGCGCATGGATCTCTTCGCCAATTTCCGTCCCGTCTTCGCCATCCCCGAACTCGCCGGCGCCTCCACGCTGCGCCGCGACGTCCTGAAGGATGTGGACTTGGTCGTGCTGCGGGAGCTCACGGGCGACATCTATTTCGGCCAGCCTCGGGGCATCCATGTCGAGAATGGCGAGCGCGTGGGCATCAACACCATGCGCTACACCGAGAGCGAAATCCGCCGCGTGGCGCATGCGGGCTTCCAGGCGGCGCGCGCGCGCAAAAAGAAGCTCTGCTCCGTGGACAAGGCCAATGTGCTGGAGACGATGGTGCTTTGGCGGGAGGTCGTGACCGAGGTCGGGCGCGAATATCCGGATGTGGAGCTGTCGCACCTTTACGTGGATGCGGCGGCCATGCTGCTGATCCGCAGGCCGCGCGATTTCGACGTGATCGTCACGGGCAACATCTTCGGCGACATCCTCTCCGACGCGGCCGCCATGCTGACGGGTTCGCTCGGCATGCTGCCCTCGGCCTCCATCAACGCCGCGGGCAAGGGCCTCTATGAACCGGTGCATGGCTCCGCCCCCGATATCGCCGGCCAGGACATCGCCAATCCGCTGGCCTCCATCCTCTCGGCCGCGATGATGCTGCGCCAGTCGCTCGGCCAGCCCGAAATGGCCACGCGCATCGAGCGCGCGGTGCGCCGCGTCCTGGCGGAAGGCTATCGCACGGCGGATATCATGGAAGATGGCGCCCATCTGCTCGGCACCGAGGCGATGGGCGATGCGGTGGCCAAGGAAATCGCACGCCTCGCCGCCTGACGGCGATCAACGATCGGAGGGAACAACATGCCAAAGAACATCCACCGCCGCGCCCTTTTCGCAGCGGGCCTCGCCACGCCTTCCCTGGCCTTTGCCCAAGCGGATTGGCCAAGCCGGCCCATCCGCTTCATCGTCGCCTTCGCCGCCGGCGGGGCCGCCGACACGGCCGCGCGTTCCATTGCCGCCGACATGCAGGAAGCACTCGGCCAGAACATCGTCATCGAGAATCGGACAGGCGGGAATGCGGTGATCGCGGCCAGCGCCACGCTGCAATCGCCGCGCGATGGCTATACCTTCCTGGTGGATGCGGCGAACCAGCTCACCAACCCGATCCTCATGCGGGACCTGCCCTTCGACTACGCGCAATCCTTCGTGCCGGTGACGCAGATCTCCTCCTTCCCGCAGGTCATCGCGGTGAAGCAGGATTTTCCCGCCCGCAACCTGGCCGAGTTCATCGCGGCGGCGAAGGCGCGGCCAGGCACGATCAGTGTCGGCACGCCCCCGGCGGCCGGCATGGCGCATCTGGCGCTGGCCGCCTTCGAGCAGAAGGCCGGCATTCGCCTGGTTCATGCGCCCTACCGCGGCGGCGCTGATGCAGCGCGCGACATCATGGCGGGCAGCATTGACGCCGTGCTCATCACCTCTTCGTCCATCCGCCCGCCAGTCCAGGCGGGGCGCGCCCGGATCCTGGCGGTGACGAGCCTGGAGCGCATTCCCTCCCTGCCCGATGTGCCGACCATCGCGGAATCCGGCTTTCCCGGCTTCGACCTGAATGATTGGAACGGCCTCTTCGCCGCAACCGGCACACCGGCCGCCATCATCACGCGAATGGCGGCGGCGGCGGCGGTCTCGGCCCGGGCACCGGCCGTGCGAACGCGCATGGATCCGGCCGGTGCCATCATGGTCGGCAATTCGCCCGAGGCCTTCGCCAATTGGCTCACCATCCAGCGCGGCACGGCGGCCGAGGTGATCCGCGCGGCCGGCATCACCCTGGGCTGAGGCGCGGGCGGGCACCGTACAAAATTTTCTGCACGGCGATAATCCTGCGGCTAAGCTCTTCCGGCGAAGCGTGGCGCAACAAAGACGCCACGGCGCAGGGAGAGATGATTCATGCTGAACCGCCGCACTGTATTGGCTGCGCCTTTCGTGCTTGCCGCCGCACCCGCTCACGCCCAGTCCACCTGGCGCCCCGACCGGCCCATTCGCGTCATCATCCCCCATGCGCCCGGCGGCGGGACGGATGTGGTGACGCGCCTCCTGGCCGAGGCGGTCGGCACCGCGCTGGGCCAGCCGCTCGTCATCGAGAACCGCACCGGCGGCGCGGCGGGGCTGGTTGGCACGGACCTCGTCGCGAAATCGGCGCCCGATGGCTACACGATCCTGGTCAACAGCAGCGCGCAGGCCATCACGCCGGCGCTGGTCTCCCGCATGCCCTACGATGCGGTGAATGACTTCGCGGGAATCGGCATCATCGGCTTCGCGCCCCATGTGGTGGTGGTGAACC
This sequence comes from Roseococcus sp., assembly GCF_019747315.1. GTDB lineage: Bacteria > Pseudomonadota > Alphaproteobacteria > Acetobacterales > Acetobacteraceae > Roseococcus. The sequence goes on from NZ_JAIEQY010000360.1 coordinate 2,786, forward strand.
CGAACGTCCCGGCGCGGAACTTCCAGGAGCTGCTGGCGCTGCTGCGGGCCCATCCGGGCCGCTACAACCTGGCCTCCGGCGGCATCGGCAGCTCCATCCACCTCGCCGGCGAGATCCTGCGCGCGAGCGCGAATGTGGATTTCCAGATCATCCAGTATCGCGGCGGCGGCCCCTCCATGCTGGCCGTGCTGAGCGGCGAGGCGCAGATGAGCACGCCCGACATCCCCGCCGCCTCCTCCGTGGTGCGCGCGGGTTCCGCCCGCCCGCTCGTCATCGCGGCACCCGAGCGGAGCCCCGCGATGCCGGATGTGCCGACCTCGGCCGAGGCGGGGCTGCCCGAGTTCATCGCCGAGATCTGGTTCCCGGTCCTCGCCCCCGCCCGCACACCACCCGCCATCGTCGCCGCGCTGAGTGCGGCCTTCCAGACCGCGATCCAGCAGAACCACCGCCGCCTGACGGAACTCGCGGTGCAGGTCCGCCCGAATTTCACGACGTCCGAGCAGGTGATGGGCTTCATCAGCGCCCAGGTGGCGCGCAGCGTGACGCTGCTTCGCGCAGCCGGGGTGCAGCCGGAATAGAGAGGCTACCCGCGCGGCGGAGGGGGGCTACGGCGCCCTGCCCTGCGCCGCGCCGCCGCCGAGAAGCCCCTGGAAGTAGGTGGCGATATCGCCGAACCGGCGCTGCCGCCCCGTGTCGATGGAGACCGTCGCCGTGATGCCCGCGCGCAGCGGCGGCTCATCCGGCCGCGGCAACAGGCGGATGCGCACTGGCAGGCGCTGCACCACCTTCACCCAATTCCCCGAGGCATTCTGCGGCGGCAGGATTGCGAACTCCGCACCGGTGGCCGGGCTGATGCTCTCCACCTCGCCCTGCCAGACCAGGCCCGGATAAAGGTCCAGAACCACCTCCACCCGCTGGCCGATGCTGACATGCGCCAGCGTGGTTTCCTTCAGATTGGCATCCACCCAGGGGCGTCGGTCCGAGACCAGTGCGAAGAGCGGCGTGGCGGCGCGCAGCTGCTCACCGCGCTGCACCCGCATGTTCACCACCGTGCCGCCGACCGGTGCCTTGATCTCCGTGCGCGCCAGGTCCAGCGCCGCGCGGTCGCGCTCCACCAGGCGCTCGCGCACATTGGGGTGCTCATCCACCGGCAGGTCAGGGTCGCCCTTCAGTGTGGTCAGCAGCCGCACCAGGCGCTGGCGCACCACATTGATGCGCTCCCGCGCCACATCGGCGTCGTTCTGTGTCTCCTCCAGCCGCGTGGCGGGCGAGACACCGCGCGCCGCCAGATCCTGCTGGCGCCGCGCCTGGCGCAGCAGGTGGTCGGCGCGGGCCTGCAATTCGCCGAGCTCGCTCTGCGTCTCGCGATGGGTGGCGCGGGCGACCTCGACCAGGGTGCGGGCCGCGTCCAGCTCGGCCTCGGCCTTTTCGACGGCGAGGCGGAAGGGCTCGGGATCGATCCGCAGCAGCACCGTGCCGGCTTCCACCCGGGCGTGGTCGCGCACCAGAACCTCCACCACGCGTCCCGTCACCTCGGGCGCGATCTGCACGATATCGGCGCGGACATAGGCGTTCTCGCTGGTGATGTAGCGGCCGCCTTGCTGCCAGATCAGCAGCCCGCCCAGCACCGCCAGCACCGGCACCACCACCAGCAGGAGCGTCCTGAGGCGGGACCGGCCCGGCGCGCTCACGCCGCCTCCTCCCGCGCCCCGCGCGGCCCCATGGCCTGGAGCTGCGCCTTCACGCGCTCCATCATCGCCGTCAGCACGGCGCGCTCTTCCTCCGCCAGGTCGCCCATCGCCTCATCCAGGAACTCGGTAGCGATGCGGCCCATCTCGGCCTGGATGCCATCGGCCTCGGCGGTCAGGTGCAGGCGGTTCACCCGCCGGTCCGCCAGGTCGGCGCTGCGGACCAGCCAGCCGCGCCGCTCCAGCCGGTCCAGCATGCGGCCGGCCGTGGCGCGCTCCATCTCCAGCATCTCGGCAAGTTCGGTCTGGGTGATGCCGGGATAGCGGTGCAGCCGGCTCAAAACCTGCCATTGCGGGCGCGTCAGGCCGATCTGCCGGGCGCGGCGATCGAAGGCCGCGCGCATCATCCGCGCCACATCGGTGATGAGATAACCGATCTGGCGGCGATCATCCTGCCGGGCAGCCTGGTCGGGCGGCATCAACAGCCTCGCCTTGGATTATTGTTGTGGTTATTATCGTCCAGACAACCTTCGTCAAGCTTTATAGGAGGCCGCGGGCGCCATGTCGGGGGTGAGCAGCGAGGAGCTTTCCGTCCCGCGCCGCTACGCCATCCTGGCGGCGGTGGTGCTGGGCTCCACGCTCTATGCGACGACGCTGCTGGTCGCCTCCTCGCTGCTGCCGCAGATGCAGGGCAGCTTCGCCGCGACACCGGACGAGATCGCCTGGACCACCACCTTCAACATCCTGGCGACGGCCATCGTCACGCCGACCACGGGCTTCCTGGTCGCGCGCTTCGGCCGCAGGCGGGTGATGATCGTCTGCGTGACCGGCTTCACCATCGCCACCTGGCTCTGCGGCCAGGCGGAATCGCTGGAGGCCATCGTGCTCTGGCGCATCGTGCAGGGGGGCATCGGCGCGCCGGTGGTGCCGCTCTCCAACGCCATCGTACTGGACAGCTTCCCGCGCCACCAGGCAGGTCTGGTCAGTTCCATCTTTGGCATGACGGTGGTGCTGGGCCCCGTGGTCGGCCCCGTCTTCGGCGGCATCCTGGCCGAGACCTATAATTGGCGCTGGGCCTTTTACATGATCGTCCCGGCCGGCGCGCTTGCCGCCGTGGCCCTGCATTTCGCCCTGCCGGCCGACCGTGCCCAGCAGCGCCTGCCGATGGATTGGCTGGGGTTTCTGCTGCTGGCCACGGCCATCGCCTGCGTGCAGCTCGTGCTCTCGCGCGGGCAGCGGCTCGACTGGTTCGAATCCACCGAGATCATTCTGGAAGCCTGCATCGCGGTCCTCGCCTTCTACGCCTTCGTGGTCCACTGCCTGACGACGGAGCGGCCCTTCCTGGACCTGCGCCTGCTGCGGCATCGCAACTACGCGCTCGGGCTCATCCTCGTCTTCATCTACGGCATGGTGAATTTCACGCCGATCGTGCTGCTGCCCACGCTGTTGCAGCAACATGCGGGCTATCCCGACAGCGTCATCGGCATCATCGTCGGCTATCGCGGATTGGGTGGCGTGATCGGCTTCGGCCTGACGCTGCTGATCGGCCGCTGGGACCCGCGCATCGGCATGAGCATCGGCTTCGGGCTGCTGGTGGTCTCGGGCCTCTGGCTGATGAGCCTCGACCTCAATGCGGGCGTGAACCTGCTGCTGGCCAATTCCGTGCTGCAGGGCATCGCGGTGGGCATCATCTGGGTGCCGCTCACGGTGATGACCTTCGGCGACCTCGACAGCCGCGACACGCCGGAGGGGATGTCAGTCTTCCACCTGCTGCGCAACATCGGCTCCAGCCTCTTCATCTCGCTGAGCGTGACCGAAATCGTGCGTTCCGGCACCACGAACTACAGCCGGATGATGGAAATGCTCTCGCCCTACAACCGCGCTTTGCTCTGGCCGGGCAGCATGGGCGGGTGGGAAATGGAGACGGTGCAGGGGCTGGCCCGCCTCTCGCGCGAGGTGGATCGCCAGGCGGCGATGATCGGCCACCTCAACGCCTTCGGGATGTACATGGCGGTCTCGGGCCTCGCCATCCTCTTTGTGCTGCTGGTGCGCGGGCCGCGGCGCTGACCGCCGCGCTCTTCAACGGATGCGCACGCCCGTATCCTCGATGATGCGACGCCAGATGGGTGCGTCATGCGCGATCATCGCGGCGAATTGCTCGGGCGTACTGCCGACCGGCTCGTAGCCCACGCCGCGGATGAGGTTGGTGGGGCCCGGGCGGCGCACCGCCTCGCCCAGCGCGCGGCCCACGGCGGCGACGATGGCCGGCGGCGTGCCCGCCGGCAGGAACATGCCCTGCCAGATCTGCGGGTCGAAGCTGGTCATGCCGAGTTCCGTCAGCGTCGGCACATCGGGCAGGTCCCGCGTGCGCTGCGGACCCGTCACGCCCAGCGGGCGCAGCTGCCCGTTGCGGATGAATTCGCGCGCCGAACCGGCATCAATGAAGCCACAGCAGAGCCGCCCCGCGATCAACTCGGAGATGAATTGCGCGGTGCCGCTGAAGGGGACGGGTTCCGCATCCAGCCCCGCCTGCCGGGCGAGGAGCATGCCCTGAAGGTGGCTCGCGGAGCCATAGCCGTAATTGCCGAAGGCCAGCGGCTCGCGCGTGCTCTTCGCGCGGGCTATGAACTCCTGCAGCGTGGTGACGGGCAGGCCGGCGCGCACCACGAAGACCGCCATCGCGGCCGTGATCTGCGAGACCGGCAGCAGGTCCCGTCCGATGACATAGGGCAGGTTGCTGTCCAGCATCGGACCGATCAGGGAGCCCGAGACGGCCGAGAGGATGGTCATGCCGTCGCGGCGCGACTGCATGACGCGCGTGGCGCCCAACACGCCGCCGCCGCCCGGGACATTCTCGACCACGACGGGCTGGCCCAGGATCTCGGAGAGCGGCTCCGCCAGCACCCGGGCGACCGCATCGGCGGCGCTGCCGGGTGCGCCGGCGAGCACCAGCCGAACCGTCCCGCCGCCAGGCTGCAGCGCCTGCTGCGCAAAAGCCACTGGCGCCGCCAGCATCAGCGCGACCAGCGCGAGCATGGATCGTCTCTTCATCATGTCCTCCTCAGGGGCGCGGGCGTTGGTCGCTCGTCGCCATGGCCCGCGACGCGTCGCGGGCGCTGTGTTTCATTCAGGCCGGAACGGCGCTCACCTCGCGCAGCGCCGGCATCACCTCGGCCGCGTAGAGCCGCACCGAAGCCTCGGTGTCCGCGGGGGCAAGTCCCCCGAAGGTGAAGTTGCCGATGAGGTAGTTCAGCCCTCCATCGCGCACCTGCCGCAGCAGCGCCTCGCGCACCGTGGAGGGCGAGCCGGCGACGGCCTGGCCGGCCTCGACCAGCGTGTCGAAATCCGGCGGCAGCTTCGCGTTCACCGGCAAGGTGCCGTGCTTGTGCCAGAGCTTCATGAAGTGGCGATAGAAGGTGGGCCAGGCGGCGCGGCCCAGCTCCAGGGCCTCGGCCTCCGTATCGGCGACCAGGATGTACCGATTGACGCCGATCAGCGGCTCCTTCCCGCCCTGCGGATGGGCGGTGCGCCACTCCGCGCGGTAGCGGTCCGTCACTGCGCGCACCCGTGCCACCGGGCCGCCGCAGAGCACATTCACCCCATTCTGCGCCGGCCAGACCGTGGAGTCGGGCGAGGCGAGCGCATACCACATCGCCGGATGCGGCTGTTGCAGCGGTGCGATCTCCTTCGGGACGTCGTCGATCTGCCAGAAGCGGCCCTGATGCGTGAAGGAATCGCCCGCCGCGAAGAAGCCGCGGATCACCTCCAGCGCCTCGGTGTACATGTCCCGCGCATTCGCCGCGTCCACCCCGAAGGCGGCCAGCTCATGCGGCGAGGCGCCACGGCCGATGCCGAATTCGAAGCGGCCCCGGCTGAGGTGATCGAGCATGCAAATCTCCTCCGCCAGGCGCAGGGGATGGTAGGTGGGCAGCAGGTAGACCAGCGGGCAGAGGCGCAGGTTCCGCGTACGCTGCGTGAGTGCGGCGATGAAGACGCTGGGCGAGGGCGCGGTGCTGAGCGGCGTCGCGTGGTGCTCGCTCATGTGATAGCGGTCGAAGCCCAGCTGGTCGTAGAGCGCGGCCAGGCGCAGGCGATGCTCGTACTGGTCGGCCAGCGGCAGGTGTCCGCGGTCATTCTGGTCGAAGATGCCGAACTGCATGGGCCTGTCCTGCCTTCTGGCGCCGGCACGATGCGCGGCGGTGCGGTGATGCGGTCATGGGAAGGTGCCCTCCGACCAGGCGAGGCTGCCCCATCACCCTTCCGCGATGAATGGTTCGTCCGTGGGAAAGCGGTCCGAGAGAAGCAGTGGCGCGGCTTCGCCCACCAGGACCATGTCCTGTACATGCCAATGTGCCTTGTGTGGCTCCAGCGCCAGCACCATCCCCGCTTCGAGGATTTCGTCGCTGCCGCGGATCAGGATGGGCTCCTGCTGGTGCCACCAACTGCCCACGCTGTGCCCGATCAGCAGCGTCTTGTAGTCCCATCCCGCGCGGGTGAATTCGGCCATCACCCAGTCATAGATGTCGCCCACGCGCGTGCCCGCGCGGCAACGATCAATGGCACCGCGATAGATCTCCAGGTTCTTCGCATAATCCGAAACCTGCTGCGGTGTCGGCTTGCCGAGGATGGCATTGCGCGACTGATGGCCCGGGTAATTCTTGCGGTAGGCCACGTAATCCGTGCGGATCACGTCGCCGCTGTTCAGCACCCAGTCGCTCTCGCCGGCATAGGGGACGGTGTTCTTGTCCGAGTTCAGGATGCCGTGCGCCCATTCGAAGCCCCGCATCAGGCAGCCCTCGATCATGCGCGCATGCAGGGTGCGCTCCGTCACGCCCGGCTTGATGGTGCGGAACACGTCGAGAAACACGTCATCCAGCAGATCAGCCCCCTGCTTGATCAGCTCCACCTCGCCGGGCGTCTTGACGACGCGCACGCGGTCCATCAGGTCGGTGGAATCCACGAGGGAAGCGCCGGGCATGGCATCGGCCACCACCTGCCAGTCGCGCGCCGAGACATAGTCCCGCTCCATCGCCACGCGGCCCCGCCCCAGGCCCATCGCGGTCATCGTCGCGGCGAGGCGCGCATAGGGGGATTCGAGATAGCCGTCATAGAGGACGACATCCTCGATCCAGGAATCGCGCCGGGCGAGGCCCGCGGCGATGCTGTTGGTGACGATGCAGGGCCGCCCATTGCGCGGCCAGATCACCATCACCGCGCGCTTGCTGTCGGCCAGGTCCACATGGCGCGCCAGCGTGCCCGGATAGACGATGCCCGAGAGGTAGGAAAAGTTGTGCCCCGCGCGGCACACCACGGCATCCACCCCCGCCCGGTCCATGAAGGCGTGCAAACGCGGGACATTGGCGATCGGGGCCCTGCGCAAACCATCCTGCATGCTCGCCTCCAGCGATTTGTACGGCGATCCGAACATTTACGCCTTGACAGGTCAAGCCAGTGATCGGGAACATCGCCCCGGGAAATGCGGTCACGCAGAACGGGAGACACCGATGCTGACGACCATGGTTGGACGCCGAAGCCTGCTCGCCGCAGGTAGCGCAACGCTGGCCACGCCAGCCCTGGCGCAGGAGGCCTGGCCCAACGGGCCGATCCGCTTCATCGTCGGCTTCGCCGCCGGCAGCAATCCGGACCTGATGGCGCGGCTGATGGCGGAGCCGCTCTCGGCCTCGCTGGGCGTCCCCGTCGTGGTGGAGAACCGGCCCGGCGCTTCGGGCAGCATTGGCGCCGAGGCCGTGGCCCGGGCGCGGCCCGATGGCAACACGCTGCTGCTCGGCACCGTGAACCACGCCATCAACCAGAGCTTGCAACCCGGCCTCTCCTTCGACTTCCTGCGGGATTTCGTGCCGATCGGGCAGTGCTACCTGATCCCGAATGTTGTCCTGGTGGCGACCTCGCTGCCGGTGAGCACGATGGCGGAGCTGGTGGCCCTGGCCCGCGCGCGGCCGGGCCAGATCAACTTCGCCTCCTCGGGTGTCGGCACCTCGCTGCACCTGGCCGGCGAGTTGCTGAAGCAATCGGCCGGCATCGACATGGTGCATGTGCCCTATCGCGGGGCGCCCGACGCGCACCAGGACCTCGAAGCCGGGCGCGTGCAGCTCATCATCGACAACCTGCCCCCATCCATCCCGCGCATCGAGGGCGGGCGCGCCAAGGCGCTGGCCATCACCTCGCCCACACGCTTTTCGCGCCTGCCCGATGTGCCGACCGTGGCCGAGGCCGGGTTCCCGCAGCTCCAGATGCTGATCTGGGGCGGCATCTTCGTGGCGACCCGCACGCCCGCTCCCATCCAGGAACGCCTGCGCGTCGAGATGGACCGCATGATCGAGACGCCGGCCTTCCAGGCGCGCCTGCAGCAACTCGGCTCCCTGCCCGTCGAGCGCAACCGCGAAGCCTTCCGCGCCTTCACCCTGGCCGAGACCGCCCGCTGGCGTGAGGTGGTGGAGCGCTCGGGCGCGCGCGCCTCGTGAACTTTTCCGAGGAGGACCTCTTCGCCCCGCCGCCGAGCTTTCTCAGCGCGCCGCATGGCCTGCCTGGCCCGGGCTGCCGCGCCGCCTATCTGGGCATCCCCTTCGATTGCGGCGTCAATCCGCAGCGGATCGGCAGCCGGCAGGGACCGATGGCGGTGCGCCTCGCCTCCTGGCAAATTCGGCGCTTCAACACGACGCATGCGGATTTCGACCCGGTGGCGCGGCTCGGCCTGGTGGATGCCGGGGATGTCCGCCTCACGCCCTCGCACATCCCGGAGGGTTTTGCGCGGATCGAGGCCGCGCTGCTGCGCGTCATGCGGCATGGTGCCATCCCCATCACGATGGGCGGCGATGGCGCGATCAGCCTGCCGCTGATGCGGGCCGTGGCCCGCCAGCATCCGGGCCTGGTCGCGCTGCACATCGACAGCCACACCGATTGCAAACCCTGGAAGGAGCCGCACCGCTATGATTCCGGCTCGCAATTCACCCATGCCGCGGAGGAGGGCCTGATTGACGCGGGCCGTTCCTGGCATGTCGGCATTCGCGGCACCATCCATGAGGCCGGCCGCGTTGCCTACGCGGAATCCCTCGGCTTTCGCGTCATCAGCACGGAGGCGCTGCTCTCGCGCGGCTTCGCGCAGAGCATGGCCGAATTCGCCGCCATCGCCGCCGGCCGGCCGGTCTATCTCTGCTGGGACATGGATGTCTTCGATCCCTCCTGCGCGCCGGGCGTGATCAGCCCGAATTGGGGCGGGTTGTCCGCACGCGAGGGCATCGCGCTGATGCGCGCGCTCACGGGGCTGGAGATCGTGGCCGTGGACATCAACACCGTCAGCCCGCCGCATGATGTTGAGAACATCACGGCGAGCCTCGCCGCGCAGATGGCGCATGAGGCCGCCATCCTGCTCTGCCGTCGCCTCGGGCTCGATCGGGAGGGAGCGGACGCATGAGCGGCGGGGGCGCGGGTTGCGTTGCAACACCGCGCCCTGATCTTGCTGGCACAGGCGTCCCGGTGCATCCCCGCTCCTCCAGCGACCTACTCCGTCGCCTGAACCGGAGACCGGCACCATGCGAGGCTTTTTCAACCCCTACCCCAAATATCTGCATGTCCGGCGCATCCTGCTCGAACGCATCCAGGGGGTGATGGCGGTGGGCGACCAATTGCCCACCGAGCAGGCGCTGCGCACCGAATTCACCGTAAGCCGGGAGACGGTGCGCGCGGCGCTCGCCCTGCTGGAGCAGGATGGCATCATCGCCCGCACGCCAGGCCGCGGCACCTTCATCGCCCGCATGCCCAGCCAGCCGCCCGAGCAGCGCTTGACCGGCATGACGGAAGATTTCTCTGCGCTGCAGTTGGATACCGAGGCGCGGGTGCTGCACGCGGCCGCCACCCGCCCCCCCGCCAACCTCGCCGCCCAACTCGGCCTCGATGCCACGCAACCGCTGTTCCGCATCACCCGCCTGCGGCGCTTCGAGGCGCTGCCGCTCGCCTGGCATGATGCCTGGATGCCGGAGCCCATCGGCGCGCGCATCGCAGCACTCGATCTGCGCCGCACCTCCATCGAGCGCGAACTGCGGGAGACGCTGGGCCTGCGCATCCAGGAGGAGCAACAGACCATCGAGGCGCTGGCCGCCGATATCGAGGCGGCGCCGCTGCTGGAAGTGCCCATCGGCGCGCCGCTGCTCTGCCTGACCCGGCGCTACGCGCTGGAATCGGGTGGCCTCGCCGTGCATTTCCGCTCGCTCTATCGGTCGGATCGCTATTTCTACACGGTGCAGCTGGCGCCACCTCCGGCCACGCCACGCAAGGCCGCACGAAAGCCCCGTGGCTGAGCACTTGCAAGCCTGGCGGCTTCGCCCCTAGCCTCCCCATGATTTGTCCGACTGACCGGACAAAGTGACTCCGGATGGACCCATGGCAGCCGCCCCAGGACCCCTTGCCGGCCTTCGCGTGATTGACGCGGGCCAGATGATCGCTGCCCCGCTCGCTTGTACCATGCTGGCGGATTTCGGCGCGGATGTGATCAAGATCGAGCATCCCGAGCAGGGTGACGCCATGCGCGCCCGCCCGCCGGAGAAGGAGGGAAAATCCCTCTGGTGGAAGGTCATCGGCCGCAACAAGCGCAACATCACCCTCAATCTCGGCAAGCCCGAGGGGCGGGACCTGCTGCTCCGCCTGGTCAAGGATGCCGATGTGCTGGTGGAGAATTTCCGCCCCGGCACCTTCGAGCGCTGGGGCCTGGGCTATGACGTGCTCTCCAAGATCAACCCGCGCCTCGTCCTGGTCCGGGTCTCCGGCTACGGGCAGACCGGGCCTTACGCGCAGCGCGGCGGCTATGGCACGGTGGCAGAGGCCTTCACCGGCCTGCCGAGCTTCACGGGCTTCCCCGATGGCCCGCCCACCCTCTCCTCCTCCTACGCCCAGGCGGACAGTGTCGCCGCCACCTTCGCGGCCCTCGGCGCCATGTTCGCGCTGCATGAGCGGCAGGCTTCCGGCCGCGGGCAGGAGGTGGATGTGAGCCTCTTCGAGCCGCTGTTCCGCCTCATCGAGTTCCAGACCATCGCCTATGACCAGCTGGGCTTCGTGCGGGAGCGCATCGGCAACCGCTCCAGCACGGACAGCCCGCGCAACGCCTATCGCACGCGCGATGACCGCTACATCACCATCTCCGCCTCCACGCAGAAGAGCTTCGACCGGCTGGTGGAGACCATGGGCATGGGCGAGCTCGCGCGTGATCCGCGCTTCACCGACGGCCTGCTGCGCCAGCGCAATGCCGATGTGCTGGACACCATCATGGCGGGCTGGTTCCTGCGCCATGATTTCGACGAGGCGCTGCGCATCCTGGAAGCGGGCGAGGTGGTCTCCGGCCCCATCCTCACCATCGCCGAGATCTTCAAGGACCCGCACTACGCGGCACGCAAGACCATCGTGCCCGTGCCCGATGCGGATTTCGGCGAGGTGCGGATGCAGAATGCCGTCCCCCTGCTCTCCCGCACGCCGGGCGAGGTGCGGCACACGGGCGCCGAACTCGGCGCCTGCAACGAAGAGATCTGGCTGGGCGAGATGGGCCTCGATCCCGCGGAATTCCAACGGCTGCGCATGGCGAAGGTGATCTGATGGGACCGGGATATGAGGGCGTCTTCGTTGTGGGTGCCGGACAGACGCCCTATGAAAAGAAGACCGAAAAGCCCGTCCAGCGCCTGATCTGGGAGGCGGCGGATCTCGCCTTGCGCTCCGCCGGCCTCGGCTTCCGTGACGTGAACGGCCTGGGCGTGACCTGCTTCACCCTCGGCCCCGACAACGTCACCACCATGGCCGAGCACATGGGGCTGACCTGCCGTTGGTTGTCCCAGGGGCTGTATGGCGGCGCCTCGGGCATCTCCGCCATGTTGCAGGCCGCGCGCGCCATCCAGCATGGCGATGCCGATGTGGTGGTGGTGCTGGCCGCCGATGCCTTCGACGTGACCTCGCACATGAACATGAGCCGCAATCCCGGCCAGCACGACTATATGGGCCCCTGGGGCTATGGCGCGGCCAATGGCGTCTTCGCCATGCACACGCGGCTCTACATGGAGCAATTCGGCGCCGCGCGGGAAGATTTCGGCCGGCTCTGCATCGCGCAGCGCGAGAATGCGATGCTCAACCCCAACGCCCTGCTGCGCACGCGCCTGACGATGGAGGATTACCTCAACGCCCGCCCCATCGCGGACCCGCTGCGCCTCTTCGACTGCGTGCTGCCCTGCTGCGGCGCCGATGCCGTGGTGCTGGCGAGCGAGGCCGTGGCGCGCCGCCTCGATGTACCGCGGCTGCGCATCCTCGGCGGCGGCGAGATGCACAACCACCCCGCCGATGACATCTACGGCTTCAGCGCCGGCTGGGAGCTGTTCCGTGACCGCATGTGGAACACCGCCGGCTGTGGCCCGGAGGAGATGGACCTGGTCCAGCTCTATGACGACTACCCGGTGATGGAATTCGTGCAGCTGGAGGGCATGGGCTTCGCCCCCCGCGGCGGTGCGGCGGAGCTGATCCGCAAGAACGATTGCACGGTGCGCGGCAGCCTGCCCATCAACACCGGCGGCGGCCAGCTCTCCGCCGGCCAATGCGGCGCGAGCGGCGGCATGATCGGCGTCACCGAACTCGTGACACAGCTGCGGCATGAGGGTGGCGCGCGCCAAGTGGCCGGCGCGCGGCGCGGCGTCGTCTCGGGCTATGGCCAGGTCTCCTATGGGCGCGGGCTTTCGGCCAGCGCCGTCGTCCTGGGGCGGGAGTGAACGCCATGAAGCCGATGCCCCGCCTGACGGCGATCAACCGCCCCTTCTTCGACGCCTGCGACGCGGGCGAATTGAAGCTGCAACGCTGCCTCGCCCCCGGCTGCCGCAAGCACATCTACTTCCCGCGCATCTGCTGCCCGCATTGCCAGGGCGGCGATCTGGAATGGGTGGCGGTCTCGGGGCGCGGCACCATTCGCACCCACACCGTGGTGCGCCGGCCGCAGCACCCGTCCTTTTTCCCCGATGCGCCCTACATCTTCCTCGCCGTCACACTGGAGGAAGGGCCGCTGATGTACAGCCGGCTGACAACACCGGTCGCGGACGATGCGAACCTCATCGGGCGTGCGGTGCGCGTGGTGTTTTCCGAGGAAGCGCCTGGGCGGAAGCTGCCGTTTTTCGAGCTGGCCTGAGGGCGGTTTGCGAGGGGCTTTGCCCCCCGCGCCCCCCACCAGGAAACAGGTTTCCTGGACCTTCGTTACATCGGAGGGGACAAACCAGGCGGCACGGGGTGCTCCAGCGCCAGCGCCGCCATCGCCTCCGCCAGGCGGGGATCATCCGGCGCCTCGGGTCCGCGCGCCAGGAAGCCGCCCAGCCGCAATCCAACCGCGCGCATCCCCGCCGCATCCACACCCCGCAGCGCCATCGGCGTGGAGCCCAGACGCAGCGCGAGCCCGCCCGTCAGGCTGGTGGTGTTGGTGATCATGCCATGGCGGAACAGGCGCCCGGTCAGATCCGCGTCACGCCACGCACTGCCGCGCAAATCCACCACCACCATATGCGTCCCGGTGCCGCCCGCATAAAGCGCCACGCCGGAGGCGCGCAGCCCCTCGGCCAGCGCGGCCGCGCCCTGCATCACCGCCCCCATCAGCAACCGAAACTCCGGCTGCGCGACAAGGCGGAACAGCACCGCCCGCGCCGCGATGATATGCCCGCCCGGCGCCGCCTGAAGCCCCGGCGCCAGCGCCTGGTCAATCGCCGCGGCATGCCCTGTCTTGCACAGGATCAGCCCGCCCGTGCGCGGCCCGCACAGCGTCTTGTGGGTCGAAGTCGTGACGACATCGGCATAGGGCACGGGATTGTCGTGCAGCCCCGCCGCGATCAGCCCGGCCACATGCGCCACGTCGGCGAAGAACAAGGCACCCACGTCAGCCGCGATGGCGGCGAGGCGCCGGAAATCCAGCGGCAGCGGATAGGAGGTGGAGCCGGCGATGATCATGCGCGGGCGGAACTCGGCCGCGATCCGCGCGGCGGCCGCGTAATCCACCGCATCGCGCGCTTCCACGCCGAAGAACCGCACCTCATGCGCCTGGCCCGAGATGTGCTTGCCCGCGCCATGGCTCACATGCCCGCCCGCCAGCGGGTCGAAGGCCAGGATCCGATCGCCCGGCCGGAGCAGCCCCCGCAGCACCGCGATATTGGCGATGGTCGAGGACAGCGCCTGGATGTTCGCGTGCTCCGCGCCGAACAGGGCGCAGGCCCGCGCGCAGGCCAGGCGCTCGATGTCATCCATCACGCCGCCGCCGCCAAAGCCGCGCCGCGGCGGATAGCCGGATGCGTTCTTGTCCACCATCGCCGAGGCCTCGGCTTCCAGCGCCGCGCGGGGTGAATAGGTCTCGGAGGCGACGAGGTTCACCGTCGCCGCATTCTGCGCGCGCTGCGCGGCGATGAGCGCATCCATGTCCGGGTCCAGCCGGGCCATCGGCGCGGCGAGCCACTCGGTCCAGGGCAGAAGCGGCATCGGGGCCTCCTTAAGCGTTGACAAGGCCGCTGGCGGCATTTGTAGTATCGGGCAGACAATTGAACCCGGCAATGTGCCGCGCAGGAGCAAAACCCATCCCCACGGACGGCACGCTCAGGATCGGACTCGATGTCGGTGGAACCTTCACCGATGTCTTCCTCGCCGATGACGCGACGGGCTTCAGCCTGCGGCATAAGCTTTCCTCCACCCCCGAGGATCCCGATCGCGCGCCGGTGCAGGGCATGCTGGAGGCCCTCGCCTTGGCCGGGCGGCAGGCGAGTGAGGTCTGCTTCGTGGGCCTCGGCACCACGGTCGCCACCAACGCCCTGCTGGAGCGCAAGCTGGCCCGCACCGGGCTGATCACCACGCAGGGCTTCCGGGATCTGCTGGAGATCGCGCGGCAGAAACGCCCGCATGTCTATGACCTCTTCGCCCGCCGCCCGCTGCCGCTCGTGCCGCGCGAATTGCGCCATGAGGTGCCAGAGCGCATGGCGGCCGAGGGCAGCGTCCTGCAAGCCCTGGACGAAGCAGGCCTGCGCCGCGCCATCGCCGCCCTGCGCCAGGCGGGCTGCGAGAGCATCGCGCTCTGCTTCATCAATGCCTATGCCAATCCCGCGCATGAGCGACAGGCCGCCGCCATCCTGCGCGCCGAATGGCCCGAAGTGGCGCTCACCATCGCCACCGACCTGCTGCCCGAATTCCGCGAATATGAAAGGCTGAGCTCCACGGTCATCAACGCGGCGCTGATGCCGGTGATGCGCCGCTACCTCAGCCGCTTCCGCGCCGCCGTGGCCGAGCAGGGCGTCAGGGTCGCGCCCTGGGTGATGACCTCGGGCGGTGGCGTGTTCAGCACGGAGCTGGCGGCCGAGCGCCCGCTGGATACGCTGCTTTCCGGCCCTTCCGGCGGTGTCAGCGGCACGCTGCATGTGGGGCGCGCGGCGGGGCTCGGGAACCTCATCACCTTCGACATGGGCGGTACCTCCACCGATGTCGCGCTGATCCGCGACCACCGGCCCGAGATCACGCAATCCCGCCAGATTGATGGGCTGCCGATCCGCTCCGCGGCGGTGGATGTGCATACGGTGGGGGCGGGTGGCTCCAGCATCGCCTGGCTGGATGCGGGCGGCCTGCTGCGCGTGGGGCCGCGCAGCGCGGGCGCCAGGCCCGGGCCCGCCTGCTACGGCCAGGGCGGGCGGGAGCCGACGGTGACCGATGCCAATGTCGTGCTCGGCCGGCTCAACCCCACGCATCTGCTGGCGGGACGGCTGGCGATTGATGCCGCACTCTCCGCCGAGGCGATCGAGCGCGTGGTGGCCAGGCCGCGCGGCCTGAGCCTGGAGGAAGCGGCGGCAGCCATCATCGCCATTTCCAACACGAACATCGCCCAGGCCATCCGCTTTGTCTCGGTGGAGCGCGGGCTGGATCCCGGTGATTTCACGCTGGTCGCCTTTGGCGGCGCGGGCCCGCTGCATGCGGCGGAGGTGGCGCGCGAACTCGGCATGCGCGTGCTGGTGCCCGAAAGCCCCGGCGTCCTCTGCGCCATGGGCGTGCTGACCAAGGAAGTCCAGGTGGATCTGAGCCAGACCCGCCTGCTGCGCGGCGATGCGCCGGAAGCCGGGCCACAGGCCGCGCTGGTCTTCCAGGAACTCGCCCGCCGCGCCCGTACCACATTGGGCCGGGGCGGCCAGCCCCTGGGGGAGCTTCGCATCGGGCATGTGGTGGATGCGCGCTACCAGGGGCAGAATTTCGAGCTGCAAATCTCCATTCCGCCCGATCTCAGCCCGCCGGAGATCCTGCCCGCCCTGCGACGCGGCTTCGATGCCGAGCACCGGCGCCTCTATGGCTATCACCAACCGGAAAAGGCGCTGGAGCTGGTGACCTTCCGCCTCAGCGCCGCCCTGCCGGGCCGTGCCGCGCAGCTCCGGCCCACCGCCCTGCCGCCGCGCGCGGGACCGCCCGTGCCGCGCGGTGAGCGGTTGGTGCATTTCCCGCAGACGGGCTTCGCCACCACGCCCATCCTGATGCGGGACGAGCTGCGGCCGGGCGATGCGCTGCCAGGCCCGCTGATCCTGGACCAGATGGACAGCACCACCATCGTGCCGCCGGGCGTCACCTGCCATGTGGATGCGCACGGCAATTTGCTGCTGGAAGCGGAGGGCCGGGCATGACCGCGGCACGCACGGAGATCATCGCCAGCGGCCTCGAAGCCGCCGCCTGGGAGATGTGCGCCAGCCTGATCCGCACCGCCTATTCGCCCAATGTGAAGGAGCGCGCCGATTGCTCGACGGCGATCTGCGACCTGCAGGGCCGCACCCTGGCATTGGCTACGCATGCGCCGGCGCATCTGGGCTCCACGCTGCGCCTGGTGCCGGCCATCCTGGCGCGGTTTCCGCTGGACGGCATGCGCCCGGGCGACGCCTTCCTGACCAATGATCCCTATATCGTCGGCGTCACCCATCTGAACGACTGCACGCTGGCCACACCGATCTTCTTCGAGGGGCGGCCCATCGCCTTCGCGGCCTCCGTCGCGCATCACTCCGATGTCGGCGGGCGGGTGCCGGGCAGCGAGGCGGGGGATTCCACCAGCCTCTACCAGGAGGGCATCCGCTACCCGCCGATGCGCCTGATCGAGGCCGGCACGATCCGCCAGGATGTGTGGGAATTGTTCCTGCTGAATTCGCGCACGCCGCATTTCTCGGATGGGGATCTCAAGGCGCAGATCGCCGCCAACACGCGCGGCACGCAGCGCCTGATCGCGTTGTATGAACGCTACGGGCTCGCTGCGACGGAAGCCGCCATCACCGCCATGCTGGACGCCAATGAGCGCCGCGCGCGCAACCGCATCGGTGCCGTGCTCACGCCCGGCATCTATGAGGCCGAGGATTGGCTGGATGAGGATGGCATCAGCGACAATCCGGTCCGGCTCGGCCTCTCGCTCACAGTCAGCCAGGATGAACTGCTTTTCGACTTCACGCGCTGCGCGCCGCAACTGGGTTCGGGCAAGAACGTGCCCTTCACCCACCTCATGGCCACGGTGTATTTCTGCACCAAGGCGATGATCGACCCGGCCATGCCAGTGAATGAAGGCATGTATCGCGCCATCCGCGTGGTGGCGCCCGAGGGCAGCGTGGTGAATCCGCGCGTGCCCGGCGGCGTGGGCTCGCGCAACCTCACCTCGATGATCCTGGCGGATGCCATGCTGCGCTGTCTGGGCGAGGCCGCGCCCACCAGGGCCATGGCGGCGGGTGGCCCCTATCAGGGCATCATCATGGCCGGCCCCGATCCGGTGCGGAACCGCTTCTACGTGGATTACGAGAACTTCGCCGGCGGCCAGGGCGGCACCGCCCAGGGCGATGGGCTGGACGTGATGCAACTGCACATGACCAACACCTCCAACCTGCCGGTCGAAGTCACCGAGTTGGAGTTCCCGATGCGGGTCGAGCGGTATGAACTCATCCCTGACAGTGGCGGCCCGGGCCGGCATCGCGGCGGCATGGGCGTGCGGCGTGACCTGCGCGTGACGGCGCCGGATGCCGTGCTGGCGCTGCGCAGCGCGCGCCAGGTCTTCGCCGCCAGCGGCCTTGGCGGCGGCTTGCCCGGAGAGGTCGGCGCCTTCCTGCTCGATCCTGACGATGCAACGCCCGGGCCGCGCCTGCCCTCCACTCTCTCCGAATATGGCCTGCGGGATGGCGCACTGCTGCGCATCATCACCCCCGGCGGCGGTGGCTTTGGCGACCCCCGCGCGCGCGACCCTGCCCTGGTGGCCAGGGACGTGGCGCAGGGAAAGGTGAGTGTGGCGGCCGCCGAGACGCATTATGCCGTCATCGTGGATGCGAGCGGCGCGCTGGACGCCGCCGCCACCGCCACGCTGCGCAACCAGGGATCATCCCGCGAAAGCACCGCCCCACCACCCCCAGGAGAGTGACATGAAGCGCCTCAGCCGCCTTGCCTGCCTCCTTGCCTTCACCCTGCCCGGCCTTGCGCTGGCGCAGGCTTTCCCCGAGCGACCGGTGCGCATCATCGTGCCCTTCGCCGCCGGGGGCGCCACCGACGTCACCGCGCGCGTGGTGGCCGAGGCCATGTCCCAGCAATCGCCGCATGCTGTCGTGGTCGAGAACCGGGCCGGCGGCGGCGGCATCGTGGGCAGCGAGGTGGTGGCCCGCGCGCCGGCCGATGGGCACACGCTGCTGGTGAACAACAACAGCCTGGCCGCGCTGAAATTCTTCACGCCCAATGCGCCGATTGATCCGGCCACGACACTGACGCCCATCACCCTGCTGGTGGAAGCGCCCATGGCAATGCTGGTGGCGAACAATGTGCCCGCCGCCAATGGCCAGGAATTCCTGGCCCTGCTGCGCGCCAACCCGGATCGCTACGACTATGGCACCACGGGCGGCGGCGGCACGCTGCAAATGGCGGCCATCCTCTTCCTGCGCGCGACGGGCGTGCGGATGAACGAGATCCCCTATCGCGGCGGCGCGCCCGCCACGCTCGACCTCATCGCCGGGCGCATCGCGCTGCAATTCGACACGGGGGTGACGGGCTTCCAGACGCACAATGCCGGGCAGGCCCGCGCCTTCGCCGTCACCACGCCGCGCCGCAGCACCTTCGCGCCCGATATCCCCACCTGGCGCGAGATCGGCGTGGATGACGAGTTCACGGTCTGGCAGGGCATCTTCGCCCCCGCCGGCACGCCGCCCGCCCTGCGCCAGGCGCTGAACACGGCCGTGGTGCGCGCGCTGCGCACCGAGCAGGTGCAGCGCCGCTTCCGCGAATTGGGCGGCGACCGTGTTCCGGCCGGAACCCTGGCCGAGAGCGAAGCCGTGGTCCAGGCGGAATTCGCCCGCTGGGAACGCCTGTTGGGAGCCCGCTGATGCAACGCCGCCTTGTCCTCGCCGCGCCCGCCCTGCTCGCCACGCCAGCCCTGGCGCAGGAGGCGCCCTGGCCCAGCCGCACCATCCGCATCATCGTGCCCTATCCCCCCGGCGGTGGCTCGGATGTCACGGCGCGGCTGGTGGCGCCGGGCATGCAGGCCGCCCTCGGCCAGCCGGTCGTGATCGACAATCGCGCCGGCGCCACGGGCGTGGTCGGCAGCGAGGTCGTGGCGCGCTCGGCGCCCGATGGCTACACGATGCTGCTGGCCGACATGCCGCACACGATCGTGCCGCACCTCATGCCCAACCTGCCCTACGATCCCGTGGCGGATTTCGCGCCCATCACGGTGCTGGGCGTCGCACCCATGATCCTCTTCGCCAACCCCCGCCTGCCAGCCGCCAATGCCGCGGAATTCGTCGCCCTGGCGCGTTCGCGGCCGGATGGGTTTTCCATCGCCTCGGCCGGGATCGGCGGCAACACGCATCTGATGGCGGAGGGGTTCCAGCGCATCACCGGCACGAAGATGGTGCATGTCCCCTATCGCGGCTCGGGGCCGGCGATCACCGACCTCGCGGCAGGGCAGGTGCAGGTCTCCTTCACCTCGATGCTGACAGCGGCGCCTTTCCTGCAGAACAACTCCATCCGCGCCCTCGGCGTGGCCAGCGCCACCCGCCTGGCCGATCTGCCAAATGTGCCGACCTTCCGGGAGCAGGGGATCGAGCTGGTCGCGGAAAGCTGGTGGGGGCTGCTGGCGCCGGCACGCACCCCCGCGCCCATCATCGCGCGCCTGGCCGCCGCCGCGACATCCGCCATCAACGACCCCGCGCTGCGGGCGCGCACCTCGGCGCTGGGGCTGATTCCGCGCCCCCAAGGGCCGGAGGCCTTCGCCGCGCTCATCCGCTCCGACCTCGCGCGATGGGGCGAGGTGGTGCGAGCCGGCAATATCCGCCTCGAATGATGGGGCGGGACCGCTTCGGCAACGCGCTGGACCCGCTGGTCGGGTTTGCGCGGGGCAGAGTCCTGGCCTCATCCACGGAGGATGGGCTGCGCCTGCGCCACGGTCTCGCTGTGATCCGCGCGCGAGCCGAGGCGCATGGCGCCGCCAGCATCGGGATCTTCACCGGCAACCGGCGGGACCTGCTGCTGCGCGAGGGCGACCTCGAACTGGCCGAGGAATGGATTGGCCCGGCCCGCTTCGCGCCCGAGCTCGCGGCGGTGATCCGCACGCATCTCGGCGCCAAGCCCGAGGCGGCGACGGCGCTGTTCAACCGGGGCAGTGCCGCGCTGGTGGCCAGCATGCTGGCCCTTGCTGCGGGCGGGCGCGTGGTGTCGCTGGTGCCGGCCGGCAGCCGCTCCCACCCATCCCTGCGGCGGGGCGCCGCGCTGGCCCAGGCCGGGTTTGACGAGGTGGCAGGCCTTGCGGAGCTGCATCTTCCCTCCGATGCCTCGCTGCTCGTCATTACCACCGTCACCAGCAGCCTGGCGCGCCTGGCCGAGGCCGATATCGCCGCCGCCATTGCCGCCGGGCATGCGCGGGGCGTCCCGGTCCTGCTGGATGACGCCTATGGCGCGCGGATCCGCACCATCCTGCATGGCGGCCGGCCGGGCCTGGAAATGGGTGCCGACCTCGTGGTGACCAACGCGGACAAGGCGGGCCTGCCCGGCCCGCGCGCCGGCATCATGGCCGGCGAGGCGCGGCTGATGGCACGCATCACCGCCACCGCCAGCCTCATCGGCATGGAGGCGCGTGCGCCGGTAGCGCTTGGCGTGCTGCGCGGCCTGCAAGCCTGGTCGCCCGAGGATTTGCGGCGCGAAGCGCACGAAGGGCTGGAACTGGCCGAGGCGCTGGAGGGCAAGCTGCCGCCTGGCGTGGTCCGCCGGACCGATCTCGGGCCGCTGGTCTCCGCGGAGGATGTGCTGGCCCTCACCCTCGCTCGCGCCGGGCTGGTGCATCCCCCCATCGTGCCGGTCGAGGCCACGGCCGCGCTCGGCATGATCCTGATGGAGCGCGCCGGAATCCTGACGACCAACATCGCCGGGCAACCCGGCGCCCATCCGGCCCTGCGCCTCAAGCCCGCCGGCGCTGCGCTGGCGCGCTGTGGCGGCGCGCTGGCCGTGGCCGCCGCGGTGGCCGGCGCCCTGGATGAGCTGGCCGGCCTGATCAGGACGCCCGAGCGCCTGCCGGCCTTCCTGCTGGGCGCAGGCTGAATCGCGGGCTCCGCCTAATCCATCGTCGCGCCCGAACGCTGGACCAGATCGCTCCAAAAGGCGACCTGGGTGGTGACGAAGGCCTCCAATTGCTCGGGCGTGCGCTGAGGCACCGCATCAAAGCCGGCGCGCGTCAGGCGCTCCCGCAACGCGGCATCGGCCAGCGCCTGGTCCAGTGCCGCGCGAAGCAGCGCCAGAACCTCGGCCGGCACCGCCCGCGCGACGGCAAGGCCAAACCAGATATCGGTGTCGGCAAAGCCAGGATAACCGAGGGAGACGAGCGTCGGCACGCCAGGCAGGGCCGAGGGTCGCGGCCCGGTCGTGGCCAGGGCGCGCAGCCTGCCATCCCGCAGCAATCCCGCCACCGAGGGCACGGAGGCGAAGCCGAAATTGGTCTCCCCGGCCAGCAGGCCCGTCACACCCTCTGCCGGGCCCCGGTAGGGCACGTTCTCGACAGTGATGCCGGTCGCCGCCGCCAGCTGCGCGCAGGAGAGGTGCTGCGACGTGCCATTGCCCGGCGAGAAATGGCGCAGCGGCGGCTGCCCCGGCTGCTTCGCCTTCGCGATCAGCGCCTCCAGGCTGGTGATTCCGCTCTCGCTCGAGACGATCAGCGCATTGGGGGTGGAGCCGGCGATGCCCAGCAGGCTCAGGTCCCGCGCGGGGTCGAAGGCCAGGTTGCGGAACAGGGCACGGTTGATGGGAATGGAACTGGCGGAGACCAGCGCGAGGGTCAGGCCGTCCGGCCGCGCGCGGATGACCTGCCCGATGCCCAGCGTGCCGCCGGCGCCGGCGCGGTTGTCCACCACCACAGGCTGCCCGAGCCGCGCAGCCAGCTCCGGCGCGACAAGCCGCGCCAAGATGTCATTGGTGGAGCCCGCGCCAAAGGGCACGACGAGGGTCACCGTGCCCGCCGGCAGGGCGCGCGGCTGCGCCTCGGCGCGGGGGGCGGCGACGACCCCAGCCGCGATGCCAAGCACCAGCCTGCGCCCCATTGGGCCACGCATGTGATGAGCAGGATGCGACATAGGACCTCCGGAGGGGTTGGGTTGAAAAGACTGGCCCCTTGCAGACATGGCGTCCACTCCCGTGCCTCGACGCGGATGCCCTCTTCAGGGAAGATCGAACCTGCCAGCGGAGGACACGCACGATGCCCATCATGCCCATGACCGGCACGGCCATGCCGCAACAGCCGATGATTGCGGGCAAGCGCTGGATGGTGTCCGCCGGGCACTGGCTGGCGGCCGAGGCAGGTGCCGCCATGCTGGCCTCCGGTGGCAATGCGGTGGATGCGGCGGTCGCAGCCGGCATCATGCTCGGCGTGGTGCATCCCGACCAGGTGCAGGTCTCCGGCGTGGCGCCCTTGCTGATCCATATGCCGGAGCGGGGCGAAGTCGTCTCCATCGCCGGGCTCGGCACCTGGCCCATGGCGACCCGGCCGGAGGTCTTCGTCGAGCAACACGGCACCCGCATCCCGCTCGGCCTGCTGCGCACCGTCGTGCCGGC
>NZ_JAIEQY010000364.1 GCF_019747315.1 Roseococcus sp.
GTCAGGCGGCGGGCGATCTCGCGCACCTCGCCGGCGCGGCGGTTCAGCCCGGCCTTGTCATCGCCCTTGGCGGCGAGGATGGCCTGGGCGATGGCCTCGGCCTCGTCCTGCACGGCGGTCTCGGCCGAGAGCAGCTCCTCGCCGATGCGCTTGCGCGCGCCGCGCAGCAGCCGCGAATTGCCGAGCATGAGGATATAGGCGTCGAGCAGCGGCTCCAGCTCTTCCTGCGCTTCCTCGGGCAGGACGGAGAGGCGGGTCTTGAGCTTGGAGACCTGCTTGCGGGAAAGGGCGGCCGCATCCTGCAGCTTGGTGCGCTCCATCTCCACCGCCTCGGCGGTGATGGCGCGGCGCGGCGCTTCGGCGGGGGCCTCGGTGGTGTCGTAGATGGTGCCGATGACGATGCCGGGCGAGACGGCGATGCCGACCAGCCGTTGCTCGGCCGGCTTGCCGTTGCGGCGGCCGGGCTTGGGGTCCGCCTTCGCCGCGGCGTCTGCCTTTTGGCCGGCCTCAGTCTTCATGGAAGCCGGCTTCGATGAGCCCGGCCACCGCGTCCAGCGCCTCGCGCGCGTCCCAGCCTTCGGCTTCCAGCAGGATCTCGCTGCCCTGGCCGGCGCCCAGCATCATCAGCCCCATGATGGAGCAGGCGGGCACGCTCTGCCCCGCGCGGCTCACATTGAGGCAGGCGGAATAGCGCTCGGCCACGGCAACGAGCTTGGCGGCCGCGCGGGCGTGCAGCCCGCGGCTGTTGATGATCTTGATGTTGCGCTTGAGCACCATCCCGCCGCCACCTTGGCAGCTACAATCCTGCGGCGGGGGCGGGCTCTCGGCGGCGGAGGCCAGATGCGGCGCGCCGCCCTCTTCCGTGGGCCACTCATTCATTCGGCGGTTCCATTCCCATTCTTGCCCGCGATCTGGGGTGCCGCATGGCCGTTTGCGAGGTCACTCGCCGCGGTGATGTATTTCCGCCCCGCCTTGGCGGCATGCTCCACCGCCTCGGCCAGCGGCTCGGTGCCGCGGATCTTGGCCAGCTTCACCAGCAGCGGCAGGTTCACCCCCGCGATCACCTCGATCGTCTTGTGATCGGCGAGCGAGAAGGCGAGGTTGGAGGGCGTGCCCCCGGCGATGTCGGTCAGCACCACCACGCCATCGCCCTGGTCCACATCGGCGATGCGGGCACGGATATCGGCGCGGCGGCCCTCCATGTCGTCCTCGGGCCCGATGCAGACGGTGGCGACAGCCGCCTGCGGCCCCACCACATGCTCCATGGCATGGCGCAATTCGAGTGCGAGCCGTCCATGGGTGACGAGCACAAGGCCGATCATGAGTCGAACTTCACGGGAAGTGGCATGGTAGATGGAGCATGGGGGGCAGCGGGGGGCGCCTGAACGGGATCAGAGGGGGCAATTAGCACCATATCGTGGCTCTGGCCCAGTTCCCGATGTGCAACATCCACACGCCAGCCTTGCTGCCGGAGATGGGCTGCCATTTTTTCGACCACGAAGACGGAACGATGCCGCCCGCCCGTGCAGCCGATGGCGATGGTGAGGTATTTCTTGCCCTCGGCCACGTAACGCGGCAGCAGCGGCTCGATGAAGCCGACCAGGCGCGTCCAGAAGGCCGGGAAATGCGGATCGGCCGCCACATACTCCGCCACGGCGGCATCCCGGCCCGTCAGCGGCCGCAGCAGCGCGTCGTAATGCGGATTGGCCAGGAAGCGCATGTCGAAGACGAGATCGGCCTCCCGCGGGAGGCCCTTGGGAAAGCCGAAGGATTTCAGGTTGATGTTCAGGCCGGGCGGGCCGCCATCGCGGAAGCGCGACTCGATCAGCCGGCGCAGCTCCGGCAAAGGCAGGGTCGAGGTGTCCAGCAGCACATCCGCCGCCTCGCGCAGGGGGGCCAGCAAGGCGGCCTCGCGGGCGATGCCATCCTGCACCCGGCTGCCGAGCGGCCCGCCCGGCGCCATGGGGTGGCGGCGCCGCGTCTCGGTGTAGCGGCGCAGCAGCACCTCCTCCTCGGCGGTGGCGAAGACCAGCGAGGTGGCGATGCCCGGGCGCTGCCGCAGCCGGGCGATGGTGGAGAGCGCGCGCACCGGGTCGAAGCCACGGGTGCGGGCGTCAATGCCGGCGGCGATGGGGCCCGCGCCATCCTCGACGAGCGCGTCGAGGATGGCGAGCGGCGGGTTGTCCACCGTCTCGAAGCCAAGATCCTCGAGGATGCGCAGGATGGAGGCCTTGCCGGCGCCGGACAGGCCGGTGACCAGCACGAAGGGGCGGGGTGCCTCGGCGGTCATGCGGTGAAGGCGCCGCTGGTCAGGGTGGCGCGGCCGGCCAGCACATCGAGGGCGCAGCGCAGGATATCGGGCGCGGCGGGGGCGGCACCGGCCAGGCGCAGCAGCGGCAGGTTGAGGCCGAGCGCGGACCAGGATTCCGGCTGGGGCAGGCGTGGCACCTCCGGCTGGGGCACCAGGCGCACCACCAGGCGCAGTATCGCCGCGCGAAAGGGCAGGCCGGCCAGCAGGCCCAGGCCGAAGACCTCCATCCGCCCGGCCAAGGCCGGGGGTGGCGATGCGCGCAACATCCCCTGATCCGCCTCCAGCATCACCTGATCATCCGCCACCAGATCCCAGCCCTGTCCGAGGAGTCGCAGCACCAGCTCCGACTTGCCGCTGCCTGGGGGAGCGAGGAAGAGAACACCCTCGCCCGCCAGGGCCGCGCAGTTCCCGTGCAGGAGCATTCCCGGGCGTCCAGAAGGTTTCAGCGGGGTGGTTTATGGCAGGATTGGGGCTTGCGCGGAAGGGTCTCCTCGCGCCACCTGGGGGGATGAGCCCTGACCGTGACGCCATCCTCGCCGCCGCCCGCCGCATCGCGGGGGATGTGCGGCAGACCCCGCTTCTGGCCCTGCCCGGCTGGGGGGTGCTGAAGCTGGAGATGCTGCAACTGGCGGGCAGCTTCAAGCCGCGCGGCGCCTTCAACCGGATGCGCGCGGCGGGGGTGGGGCCGGCGGGGGTGATCGCGGCCTCGGGCGGCAATCACGGCGCGGCGGTGGCCGCCGCCGCCCAAAGCCTGGGCGTGCCGGCCGAGATCTTCGTCCCCGAGATCGCCGCCGAGGCGAAGCGCGCCCGCATCCGGGCTTATGGCGCCCGGCTGATCGTGGGCGGCGCGAGTTACGATGAGGCCCGCCAGGCCAGCGAGGCGCGCGCCGCCGAGACCGGCGCCCTGATGGTCCATGCCTATGACCAGGCGGAGGTGCTGGCCGGCCAGGGGACCGTGGCCCTGGAATGGGAAGCGCAGGCGCCGGAGCTGACGCATCTGCTGATCGCGGTGGGTGGCGGCGGGCTGCTGGGCGGCATCGCCGCCTGGCACATCGCCAGCGGCGTCACGCTGGTTGCCGTGGAGCCCGAGGGCTGCCCTGGGCTGCATGCGGCGCTGGCCGCCGGAAAGCCGGTGCCCGCGCCGGTGGGTGGGCTGGCGGCGGATAGCCTGGGCGCGCGCCAGGTGGGCGGGCTGATGTTCCCCATCGTGGCAGGGTTGCAAGCGGCGGGGCGGCTGGACTCCGTGCTGGTGGCGGATGGCGCGATCCGCGCCGCGCAACAGGCGCTCTGGGCCGAGGCGCGGCTGGTGGCCGAGCCGGGGGGTGCCGCCTCGCTCGCCGCGCTGCTCAGCGGCGCCTGGGTGCCGCCGCCCGGCGCGCGCGTCGGCGTGCTGGTCTGCGGCGCCAACACCGACCCCGCCACGGTCGCGGGCGAGGCGCCATGTCCGCCCGGCTGAACGACCCGCACCACAAATCCATCAGCAAGCCCAGCCGCGACGCGCTGGCCCTGCTGGAGCGGCTGCTGCGCCAATGCCCGGCACCGGTGGTGGCCGAGATCGGCGTCGGGATCGGCGCCACCACGCGGGGGCTGGCGCGGCTGCTGGAGGGCAAGGGCGAACTCCACCTGTTCGACCACGCCGATGTGCTGGACACCCTGATGGCGGAGCTGCGGGCCGAAGGCTGGCCCGGGGTCACGCCCCACCCCAATGGCCGCAAGCTCTTCGAAAGCTACAGCTGGACGCTCGCCTTGCTGCTGCGGGAGATGCGGGCGCGCGGCGAGGATGGGGTCTTCGACTTCGTCTATCTCGATGGCGCGCATGTCTGGGCGCATGACGCGCCGGCCGCGCTGGCGCTGATCCCGCTGCTGCGGCCGGGCGGCATCCTGCTGCTGGATGATTTCCGCTGGACGCTCGCGGCCTCGCCCACGCTCAACCCGCAGCGGCACAAGCCGACCGCCGCGCATTACTCGGCCGAGCAGATCGAGACGCCGCATGTCGCGCTGATCTGCGAGGTGTTCCTCGACCATGACCGGCGCCTCGCCCCGCTGCGCCTGCCGCCGCCCCAGGATGGCGGGCCGCCGCTGCGCCGGGCCTATCGCCGGCGGGCGCCCCGCCCGGCGCCGCCGCCGGAGGCATGAGCCGGCCGCGCGACATCCTGGTGGGGGCCGCCATCGGCCTGGGCATGACGGCGCGCGCGGCCGCCGATGGCGGGGCGGATTTCCTGCTGGCGCTGAATGCCGGGCGGCTGCGCGTGATGGGTGCGCCCTCGCTGGCCGCCATGCTGCCGATCCGCGACAGCAACCGCTTCACCGATGCCTTCGCCCGGCGCGAAATCCTGGATCGCGTGGCGATCCCCGTCTTCTTCGGCGCCGCCGCCTGCGACCCGCGGCTGGACCTCACGGCGCTGCTGCGCGACATCCAGGCGGCCGGCTATCACGGCGTCACCAACTTCCCGACCGCGATCCATCACGGCGGCGCCTTTCGCGCGGCCCTGGAAGAAGCGGGCCTTGGCTTCGGGCGGGAGGTGGCGCTGCTGCGCGCAGCCCATGCCATGGGCCTGCCCACCCTCGGCTATGCCAAGACGCGCGCCGAGGTGGAGGCGCTGGCCGCCGCGGGGGTGGAGCGCATCTGCCTGAATTTCGGCTGGAATGCCGGCGGCAGCCAGGGCGTGCCGGGCGGCGTGCGCCTGGATGACGCGGCCGAGCGCGCGCGGCGCATCTTTGCCGCCCTGCGCCGCAAGCATCCCGGCATCCGCTGCTTCGTGGAGGGCGGGCCCATCGTGGACCCCGCCCATATGCTGGAGGTCTGCGACGCCTCCCGCGCCGATGGCTATATCGGCGGCTCCACGCTGGACCGGCTGCCGTTGGAGATGGCGGTGATGCAGACCACCTCCGCCTTCAAGACCGCCGCCCTGCTGCGCGACGACCCCGAGCGCGAGGCGGCGATCCCGGGCCTGGTCGGCCGCTCGCAGGCGGCCAGGCAACTCGCCACGCGCATCGCCCGCCTGGTGGCGACCGACCTGCCCATCCTGATCGAGGGCGAGCCGGGCAGCGGGCGCACCACCACGGCGCGCGCCATCCATCGCGCCAGCCGCCGCAGCGGGGCGCTGACGATCCTCGATGCGCGGGAGGAGATCGCGGGACGGCTCTTCGGCGAAGGCCGCCCCGGGCTGCTGGCCCTGCCGCAGAACAGCATCGTCATCGAGCAGGCGGATGCGCTGCCGCCGAGCCTGCTGGCCCGCCTGACCGAATGGATCGAGCGCGGCAGCTTCGACCGCTTCGCCCGGCCCGGCGAGCGGCCGCCCCGCGCCCGCCTGCTGCTGACCCGCCCGCCAGGGGGCGAGGCGCTGGCCCGCGCGCTCTCGGCCCAGCGCCTGCCGCTGCCGCCGCTGCGCGAGCGGATGGAGGATCTTCCCCTGATCGCCCGCGCCATGCTGCACGCCATGGGCCGGGCAAGCCTGGAGCCGGGGGCGCTGCGGCTGCTGATGGCGCAGCCCTGGCCCGGCAACCTCCGCGCCCTGCACGAGACGCTGCTGCGCGCGACCACCGAGGCGCGGGACGGGCGGATCAGCGCGGGGCTGCTGGAGGGGATTTTCGGGCCGAGCAACCCGGCGCCGGCGCCGGAAATGCTGGATGAACGCGCCTGGATCCTGGACGCGCTGCGGCGGCACCGGTTCAGGCGGGGGGAGACGGCGGCGTTCCTGGGGATCGGGCGGAAGACGCTGTACAATCGGATGCGGCGGTTGGGGCTGGAGGCCTGAACCAGGCACTGCAACCCAGGCACTGCAACCCAGGCACTGCAACCAAGGCGCGAAAACCAGGCGCCGCCCGCGACCGCCGCTTTACTGTCCCCTGCCGCGCCCTACATCACAGGGGGAGGATGCAAACACCGCCGCGCCGGAGAGGAGAGACCATGATGACATTTCCGCCGAAGCCCCGCCGATCCCTCCTGGCCGCGGGCGCCGCCGGGCTCCTAACCGGAACCGCCCTCATGCCTGCGCCGGCCCGCGCCCAGGGCCTGGCGCCCACCCCCAGCATGCGCGGCGGCGCCAACAACTATCTGCCCGGCGCGGCGATCGTGCCGCGCATCGGCCAGGGCGGCTTCTGGCTGACCGGCACGGTGCGCCGCGCCGGCGACGGCGCGCCCATCCCGCGCGCGCGCATCCAGGTCTGGGCGCATACCACCGAGGGGCACGAGCGCGACCCGCACAGCCACGGCGCCACGCTGACCGATGCCGATGGTGTGTTCCGCCTGGAGATGCCGCAGATCATCCCCGCCTTCGGCCAGGCGCATGCGCACCTCGCCTATGACGCCGCGCATGATGAGAATGGCTACCAGACAGTCTTCCTTCGCCCCCTGCTGGCCAGCGCCCGCGACACCAGCCTCGCCGCGCATTTCGTCCTGCGGAGGGCGTGAGCCGAGCGGCCGTCTTGCGCGCGCTGCTCGCTTGGGGCGCGCTGGCCCTGGCGCTTGCCGTGCCGCTCGCGATCGCGGCGACCAGCCCGCTCCTGGCCTGGCGTGAGCCGCTTTATATCGCGGCGGCCCTGGCCGGGGTGGTGGGGCTGGGCCTGCTGCTGGTGCAGCCGCTCCTCGCCGGCGGATACCTGCCGGGGCTGCGCCTGCGCGCCGCCCGGTTGCTGCATGGCTGGGTCGGCGCGGGGCTGGTGGTGGCGGTGGTGATGCATGTGGCGGGGCTGTGGCTGACCAGCCCGCCCGATGTGCTGGATGCCTTGCTGTTCCGCTCGCCCACGCCCTTCTCGGCCTGGGGCGTGGTCGCCATGTGGGCGGTGTTTGGCGCGGCATTGCTGGCGCTGCTGCGGGGGCGGCTGCGCCTGCTGGTCTGGCGCCTGTGCCATGTCACGCTGGCCGTGGTAGTGGTGGTGGGCAGCGTGGTCCATGCCTGGCTGGTGGATGGGATGATGGGGAGTGCCTCCAAGGCCATTCTCTGCCTGCTGGTGCTGGCGGCCGCGGCCCGGGTGGTGCGCGACGCCCGCCCGGCGGCCGCCCTGCGCCGCCTCTCACGGCGAGCCTGAACGGCCTTCGAAAAAGGGGTCTGGGGCCCGTGGCCCCAGCCGCCGGAGGCCCTGTTTACTGTTCTGTCTCCCGCCACAGCATCGCCTCTCCCCCCTCGATCGCCACATGCCCCGCGAGTTCCCTCCACCAGGCCTGCGGATCGGCCGGCGGCGTGAGGCCTGGATGCAGCAGGAATCGCCGCAGCCCCAGCCCCAGCGCCAGATCCGCCGCCGCGCGTGAGGTGACGCAGGCGATGGGCTCCAGCCCGCGTTCCGCCAGACGCAGCAGCACGCGGAACTCCGCCTCGGCGCGATAGCCGACCGAGCCGAGCTCGGCCGCCGTCTCGCCGTCGAAGAGCTGGATGGTCGGCGCATTCACCACGGCGCGGATGCCCACCCGGTGCAGGCCTGCGGCGAGGTCGGTGGGGCGGAGGAAGGGGTCGCAGGCGAAGATGCCCGCGATCGGGGGGGCGGTGCGGAAGGGGCGCTGCGCCTCCAGCGCCGCGGCCAGCGCGCCATTGATGTCGAGCACCGGCAGCAGCGCGACCAGCGGCCAGAGATGCGGCGGGAAGGGGGCCAGCGCGGGCAGCCAGATGGACTGGGCGCGCCGGGCGGGGCGCAGGCCGTCGAGGCTGGCAACGGGCCATAACGTCATGGCCGGAATCATGACCCAATTTTACCCATCATTATCCGAAATTCCATCTTGAGGCGCCCGGGGCCTTCATGCACTCCTGATCCCAGAACAAGCCGCCGCGCGGCAAGACCATTGGGAGCAACGGACGGGGACATGGATCTCGCCGCCACCATCACGCTGAACGGGCTCACGCTCGCGGCGCTGTACTTCATCGTGGCCAGCGGCTTCTCCCTGATCTTCGGGCTGATGCGCGTGGTGAACATGGCCCATGGCTCGCTCTACCTGATCGCCGCCTATGTCGGCTATGCGGTGTTCGAGCCGCTGTATGATGATGACGTCTGGTACGCCTGGTATGCGGGGCTGGCCGCCGGCATCGCCTTCGCCGCCGTCTTCGGCGCGCTGATGCAGAAGCTGCTGCTGGGCTGGATGCAGGGGCAGGAGCTGCGCCAGGCGCTGGTCACCATCGGCGTCTCGATCATCGCGGCCGACCAGCTGCTGGCGGTCTTTGGCGGCAATCCCCGGCAATTCTTCGCGCCCGACGCCATCTTTGGTTCCACGCAAATCCCGGGCCTCGGCGGCTATCCCACCTTCCGCCTGGTGCAGATCGGGATCGCCGTCGCGGTCGGCGTCGGCCTCTGGCTGCTGCTGAACCGCACGAAGCTCGGCATGATGATCCGCGCCGGCGTGGATGACCGTGAGATGCTCGGCGCCTGCGGCGTGAATGTGCCGCTGGTGGGCATCGCCGTCTTCGCGCTGGGCGCCGCGCTGGCGGGCTTGGGCGGCGTGATCGGCGCCACGGCGCAGCCCTTGAGCCAGGGGGTGGATGGGCGCTTCCTGCTGGTCTCGCTCGTCGTCGTCATCGTGGGTGGCATGGGCTCCATCCCCGGCACGGCGGTGGGCGCCATCCTGATCGGCCTGGCCGAGCAGGTCGGCCAGGCGATCTTCCCGACCTATTCCGTGATCCTCACCTTCGTCATCATGGTGGCGGTGCTGGCGACGCGGCCGCAGGGCATTCTCGGTCGTGCGTGAGGGGGCCGTGCGTGACCGCATCCTCCTCTGGTCCGTGCTGGGCCTCGCGCTGATGCTGGCCGCCCCCTGGCTGCTGTTGCAACTGCTGCCGGCGAACCAGGCGCAGTTCTGGACGGCGAATATCCTGGGGCGCGGCATCGTCTTCGGCATCATCGCCATGTCGCTCACCTTCCTCGCCACCTATGGCGGCTTCATCTCGCTGGCGCAGATGATGATTGCGGGTGTGGCGGGCTACACCGTCGCTGTCTTCGTCGAGGGCGCGGTGCCGCGCATCGTGGGCGGCTTCGGCTATGCGGTGGCCATCCCGCTGGGCGTGCTGGCGGCGACGCTGATGGGCCTGATCGTCGGCGCCATCGCCGTGCGCACGCGCGACATCTACCTGCTGATGATCACGCTCGCCCTCTCCATGGGCGTCTTCCGCTTCATCGAGACCAACATCGCCTGGTTCAATGGCTATGAGGGCATTCGCAACGTGGTGGGGCCGGATCTCTTCGGCTTTGATTTCCGCAACGCCTATGTCTTCTTCTACGTGGCGCTGGGCACCGCGGCGGCGCTGTATTTCGGCGTGCTCTACCTGGTGCGCACGCCCTTCGGGCTGGTGCTCCAGGGCATTCGCGACAATCCGCGCCGCGTGGCGGCACTCGGCTATGCGGTGGGTCCGCATCGTATCGCGGCCTTCGGTGTCGCGGGCTTCATCGCCGGCTGCGGCGGCGTGCTGGCGACCATCTACAATATCGGCATCTCGCCCGGGACCATCGGCCTCGGTGCCACGGTGAATGTGCTGATCATGTCGGTCATCGGCGGCCTCGGGCATCCCATCGGCGCCTTCATCGGCTCCCTCACCTTCACCTTCTTCGACACCTTCGCCGCCTCGATCTACGACCGGGACCGCTTCAACACGCTGATCGGCGTGGTCTTCCTTTTGATCGTGCTGGTCTCGCCCGATGGGATCATCGGCGTGGGGCGGCGGCTGCGCAAATTGCTCGGGGGCCGCGATGCGCCTTGAGCCGAAATCCGCGGGGAAGGTCCAGCCCCGCGCGCCACAAGAACGGACAACCCCAAGGAGGATCTCGTCATGACGCTTCGCCTTTCGCGCCGCTCCGCCCTGATGGGTGCGGGCGCCGTTGCCCTCGCTTCCCCCGCCTATGCGCAACGCGCGCCGATCCGCCTGGGTGGGCTGGCCACCCTCGAAGGCCCCTTCGCGACCGGCGGGCAGGATGGCTTCCGCTGCGTGCAGATGGAGCTGGAGCGCATCAACAACACCGTCGGCGGGCGCCGCATCGAGTTCATCCGCGAAAGCTCCAACGCGCAGGCCGATGTGGCCCTGGCGCGGGCGCGCAAGCTGATCGAGCAGGATAATGTGGACATCATCCTGGGCCCGCTCTCGGGCGCCGAGGGCATCGCGCTGCGCGACTATTCCCGCACGCTGACCGGCAAGACCATCGTCAACGGCAGCTCGGGCGCCGCCGACACCACGCTGCGCAACCCCTCGCCCAATTTCTTCCGCTTCAACACCGATGGCACGCAATGGATGGCGGGCCTGGGCAACCACGTCTATCGCACCATGGGCATCCGCGAGGTCGCGATCGTCGCCGGCGACTATGCCTTCCCCTATGCGCAGGTCTTCGGCTTCAACATCGAGTTCTGCCGCGCCGGTGGCCGCGTCACGCATTACTGGGCGCCGCTCGGCACCACCGATTTCGGCAGCCAGATCGCGCAGATCAACCGCTCCAATGTGGGTGCGCTCGTCGTCGTGCATGGCGGCACGGATGGCCTCGCCTTCATGACGCAATATGCCCAGGCGGGCGGGCAGCGGCCGCTCATCGCCGGTTCCATCATGGCGGACCAGTCCATGCTCTCCGCCCGCGGCCCGCATCGCCGCGTGATGGTCGGCATGATCAGCTCCGGCCCCATCGCCGATGTGATTGATGATCCGATGTGGCGCGAATTCGTCGAGCGCTATCGCCGCCGCTGGCTGAATGAGGGCGGCTTCCAGTCCCCCTCCATCCACGGCGTGAACTATGCCACGAACCTGACCGGCATCCTGCGTGCGCTCGCCGCGGTGGATGGCGATCTCTCGGGCAACCAGGCGGCCTTCCAGCGGGCACTCGCGGCGGCCACCTTCAAGGCGCCGACCGGGGCCGATGTGAAGCTGGACCACAATCGCCAGGCCATCTCGGACATCTTCATCAACCGCGTCGAGGAGCGGGATGGGCGCGCGCAGGTGGTTTCCTTCGCGCGGGCCAATGGCATCAACCAGACGCTGAACACGCCGGAATCCACCTTCCTCGCCCTCGGCTCGCCGTCCCGCGACAATCCGGGCTGTGTGCCGGCAGCTAGCTAGTTCCCCAAAAAAACGCCGAAGAGGCGTTTTTCCGGGGGCCCCGTCTTATCCCCACGAAATCGCCTTCGGCGCTTTCGTGGGGGCCCCGGCTTGGTGCTGATCCTGCCTGATTCGGTTCATCCTCCGATGGCGAAGCCATCGGAGGACTCCGGGGGGCGGCTGCGGCCTGGGCCCTCTCATCCTGCAATTCCTGTTCTGGTGATCGCTTGACCGTTCCCGCCATTCATCTTTCGGGTGTCAGCCGCCGCTTCGGCGCCTTGCAGGCCGTGCGCGATGTCAGCTTCGACGTCGCCCCTGGCGAGCGGCGCGCCGTGCTCGGGCCCAATGGCGCGGGCAAGACCACGCTCTTCAACACCATCTGCGGCGATTTCCCGCCGACGGCCGGTCGCATTGAATTCTTCGGCGCCGACATCACCACGCTGAAGCCGCATCAGCGCACGCGCCTTGGCATTGGGCGCACCTACCAGACCTCGCTGCTCTTCAACGGGCTTTCGGTGCTGGACAATCTCTTCATCGCGGTGCGCGGCCTGCAACCCAACCGCTTCTCCTTCCTGCGCCCCGGCCGCGCCGATCCCGGCCTCGCCAAGGCGCGCGAGCTGGCCGAGCGCATGCGCCTCTCCCATTTGCTGGGCAGCGAGGTGATCCACCTCAGCCACGGCCAGCGCCGGCAGCTCGAAGTCGGTATGGCGCTGGCCGGCGATCCGCGCCTGCTCATGCTGGACGAGCCCGCCGCCGGCCTCTCGCCGGGCGACCGGCCGGAACTGCTCAAGCTGCTGCGCGAATTGCCGCGCAGCCTCACGCTCATCCTCATCGAGCATGACATGGATATCGCACTCCCCGCCGCCGACATCGTGACGGTGATGAAGGATGGCGAGGTGGTGGTGGAAGCCACACCCGACCGCATCGAGAGCGACCCCGTGGTGCAGGCCATCTACCTTGGTGCCCCTGGGGGGGGCGGCCACTGATGCTCAGCATCCGGGACCTGCATGTGCGCTTCGGCCAGGCGCATATCCTGCAAGGCATTTCGCTGGAGATCGGCGCCGCGCCGCTCGCCATCGTCGGCCGCAACGGCATGGGCAAGACGACGCTCTGCCAGGCCATCATGGGCCTGGTGTCCACGAGCCAGGGCGAGATCAAGCTGGGTGGCGAAAGCCTGATCGGCCAGCCGCCCTTCCGCATCGCCCGCCGCGGCGTGGCCCTGGTGCCGCAGGGCCGGCGCACCTTCCCCTCGCTCACCGTGGACGAGCATCTGCGGCTGGTCAGCCAGGGGCGCGATGCGCGCTGGAACATCGCGCGCATCTACGAGACCTTCCCGCGCCTGGCCGAACGCCGCCGCAATGGCGGCACCGAGCTTTCCGGCGGCGAGCAGCAGATGCTGGCGATTTCGCGCGCGCTGCTGATGAACCCGAAGCTCGTCATCATGGATGAGCCGAGCGAGGGCTTGGCGCCCGTCATCGTGGACCATCTGATCGGCGTGCTGCGCGCCCTGAAGCAGGACGGCATGTCGCTGCTGCTGGTCGAGCAGAATCTGCGCGTCGCGACCGAGGTGGCCGAGCAGGTGGCCATCATGGTCACCGGCCGCATCGCCGCCGAAATGCCGGCCGCCACACTCGCCGGCGATGCCGAAATCCAGCGCCGCTACCTCGGCGTTTCCGCCGGCGGCCATTGAGGGAAGAGAAGCATGTCGAACGTCTATGTCATCGGCACCTGCGACACGAAGGAGGCGGAGCTGCGCTTCGCCGCCGATTGCATCCGCCGCGCGGGGGCCACGCCCGTGCTGGTGGATGTCGGCACCAAGGGCGCCAGCCAGGCCGCGGATGTGAGTGCGGCCGAGATCGCCGCCCACCACCCGCAGGGGGCGGCCGCCGTGCTGGGGCTGAATGACCGCGGCGCGGCTGTCGCCGGAATGGCGCTGGCGCTGACGCATTGGCTGACCGCGCGCGGCGATATCGGCGCGGTGCTGGGCCTGGGCGGCTCGGGCAATACCGCGCTGGTGACGCAGGCCATGCGCGCCCTGGCGGTGGGCACGCCGAAGCTGATGGTCAGCACCGTCGCCTCCGGCAATGTCGCGCCCTATGTGGGGCCTTCCGATATCGCGATGATGTATTCCGTGGTGGATGTGGCGGGCATCAACGCCATCTCGCGCCGTGTCATCGCCAATGCCGCGCATGCCGCCGCCGGCATGGCGCTGAATGCCGTACCGCCGGCCACGGGCGCCGAGAAGCCGGGGCTGGGCCTCAGCATGTTCGGCGTCACCACCGCCTGCGTGACCCTGCTGCGCGAGGCGCTGGAGCCCACCCATGAATGCTACGTCTTCCACGCCACCGGCGCGGGCGGGCAGAGCATGGAGAAGCTGGCGGATTCCGGCCTTCTCGCCGCCATGCTCGACATCACCACGACCGAGGTGCCGGATTTCCTGATGGGCGGCGTCTTCCCCTGCACGGAGGATCGCTTCGGCGCCGTCATCCGCAGGCGCCTGCCCTATATCGGCAGCGTCGGTGCCGTGGACATGGTGAATTTCGGCGCGAAGGAGACGGTGCCTTCGCAATACGCCGGCCGGAATCTCTACGTCCACAACCCGCAGGTGACGCTGATGCGCACCACGCCGGAGGAGAACCGCGCCATCGGCGAATTCATCGTGGCGCGGCTCAATCGCATGGAAGGGCCGGTGCGCTTCCTGCTGCCGCTCGGCGGTGTCTCGGCGATTGACGTGCCTGGCATGCCCTTTCATGACCCCGCGGCCGATGCCGCGCTGTTCGAGACCATCCGCGCGGGCTTCATCCCCGCCGCCAACCGCAAGCTCATCGAGGTGGAGGCCGCGATCAATGACCGCGCCTTCGCCGATGCCGCCCTTGCCGCCTTCCAGGAGATCACCTGAACCATGCCCCGCATCGCCCGCAGCCGGCTTCTCGAAACATTCAACGCCATGGTCGCGCGCCGCGAGCCGATCATCGGCGGCGGCGCCGGCACCGGCCTTTCCGCCAAATGCGAGGAGGCCGGCGGCATCGACCTCATCGTCATCTACAATTCCGGGCGCTATCGCATGGCCGGGCGCGGCTCGCTCGCCGGGTTGCTGGCCTATGGCAATGCCAATGAGATCGTGAAGGAAATGGCGCGCGAGGTGCTGCCCGTGGTGAAGCACACGCCCGTGCTGGCCGGCGTGAACGGCACCGACCCCTTCGCCATCATGGACCATCTGCTGGATGAGCTGATCGCGCTCGGTTTCTCGGGCGTGCAGAACTTCCCGACGGTGGGGCTGATCGACGGCACCTTCCGCGCGAACCTCGAAGAAACCGGCATGGGCTTCGCGCATGAGATCGACATGATCCGCGCCGCCCATGCCAAGGATTTGCTGACCACGCCTTACGTGTTCAGCGCCGATGAGGCGGTGGAGATGGCCAAGGCCGGCGCCGATATCCTGGTGCCGCATATGGGCCTGACCACGGGCGGCGCCATCGGCGCCACCACCGCGCTGAAGCTGGAAGACTGCCCCGCGCTGATCGAGGAATGGGCGGCCGCCGCCAAGCGCGTGCGGCCTGATATCATCGTGCTCTGCCATGGCGGGCCGATCGCCACACCGGAGGACGCCACCTATATCCTGCGCAACACCACGCTGTGCAACGGTTTCTACGGCGCCTCCTCGATGGAGCGCCTGCCCACCGAAAAGGCGCTGACCGAGCAGACGCGCCAGTTCAAGACCATCAGCTTCTAGGCTGCGATCGTCCGGGCCCTCAGCCCGGGCGTGAATCGCCGCCGCCAACGCAAGGAGAGTGACCATGGCCCGCGCCTATGCCTCCACCATCCTGGACGCGCCGATCGAGACCGTCTGGGCCACCATCCGCGACTTCAATGGCCTGCCCTCCTGGCACCCGGCCATCGCGCGCTCGGAGATCGAGGAGGGCCTCGATTCCGACGTGGTCGGCTGCATCCGCCGCTTCTGGCTGGCGGATGGCACCATGGTGCGCGAGCGTCTTCTCGGCCTCGATGATCGCAACACCAGCTTCACCTATAATTTCGAAACGCCCGCCTTTCCGGTGACCAACTACGTCGCGCGCGTGCGGCTGATGCCCGTGACCGCCACGGACAAGACCTTCGCCGAATGGGAGGCGAATTTCGATGAGGCGCCGGAGGATGCCGGCAAGTATGTCGAGATCATCTCCAAGGGCGTCTTCCAGGGGGGCTGGGATGCGCTGAAACAGGCGCTGCCGGGCCGCGCCGCACCTGCTGGCGCCAAGCGCTGGCTGGGCTTTCCGCCGAACAAGGTGTGGTGCAGCACCACCATCGCCGCCCCTGTTGATTCCGTGTGGACCATGATCCGCGACTTCGCGGGCATGGGCGCCTGGCATGAGGCGATCACGAAGATGCACATGCTGGGCGGCGTGCGGAGCGACAAGGTCTCGGGCGTGCGCGACTTCCACTTCGGCGAGGGGCACCTGAACGAGAACCTGCTGCACCTGGACGATGCGGAGCGCAGCTTCTCCTACTACATCAGCCAAAGCGAATTGCCCTGGATGCATTACGTGAGTGGGCCGCGGCTGTGGCCGGTGACGGATGGGAGCACCACCTTCGGCGTCTGGACGGGGGATTGGGTTGCGGCGCCGCAGGATGACGCTTGGTTGATCCCGCTGGCGACGAATGAGGTCTATCTCAAGGCGTTCGATACCGTGGGCGCGCGACTCAAAGGGGCTTCGTCCCCTTGACCCCCAGCAGGGGGTGAAAACCTGCGTGGTATTCACGCCCCTGCACCCCTATTTGTCGGAGATGCAAGAACCTGAGGTTCTTGCTGGGGAGTTTGAGGGGCAAAGCCCCTCAATCCTACTCCGCCGCCAGCGGCAACGGCTCCCGCTTGAACGTCCGCCGCGGATCCTTCCACAGCCGTCCATCCGTCATCACCATCGCGATGTTTTCCTGCTTTTCCAGCAGCGACACATCCGCCAGCACATCGCCGCGCACCAGCAGCAAATCCGCCAGGAAGCCCTCGCGCACCTGGCCGAGTTCGTCCTTCATCCCCATCAGGTCGGCGCCGACGCGCGTCGCGCATTGCAGCGCCTCATTCGGCGAATAGCCGAAGAAGCGCACGAAATGGCTGATGTCGCGGGCGTTCTGCCCCTGCGGCGTGAAGGCGAAGCCGTAGTCGCCGCCGATCACCACGCGGATGCCGCGCTTGCGCATCTGGTGATAGGTCTCGCAGCTCACATCGAAGGCCTTGTCGAAGCCGCGTTCGGTGATGAAGGATTTCGGAATTCCGGCCTTCTCGTGCTCGTAGATCAGGTTGTAGAGGATGCCGAAGGCCGGGCCCACGAAATGCTTGTGCTTGTTGCGCTCCAGCATATCGAGCGCCTCCTGGTCGGATTGGTCGCAATGGTAGATGCAATCCACGCCGGCCTCGACGCAGCGCTTCACGCTCTCGGAGGATCGTGAGTGCGCCACCACCATCTTCCCGTATTCATGGCCGACTTCCACCGCCATCGCGATTTCAGCGCGTGACATGGGCGTGATGCTGGCCTTGGCGTGGCTCACGAAATCATCGCCGGAGACGTTGATCTTGAGGTTGTCCACGCCCTCGCGCATGCAGAGCCGCGCGACCTTGCGCATCTCCTCCGGCCCATCGGCGATCATCGCGAAGCTCTCGCGGTAGATATGCGCGCGGCGTTCGTCGCCGAGGCCCGCGGTGGTGGTGATCTCGGGCGAGGCAGCGCGCATGCGCGGCCCGATGAAATCCCCCGCATTGATCGCGTTGCGCGTGACGACGCCGAGGCGCAGCTTGGCGGATGCAGCCTCGAACAGGCTGGTGAAGCCGTGGTCCAGCATCAGCCGCGTGTTCTTGATGGTGAGGATCAGATGCTCCTCGGGCGGGATCTCGCCGAGCTCGGCGGGCTGGTTCACGCCGGTGAAGGTCGGGTGGCTGTGGCCCTCGACCATGCCGGGCATCAGCGTCATGCCGGTGGCATCAATGATGTCGGCGCCGATGGCGTCCAGAGTGCCGAGCTCGGTGGCGACGGCGCGGATGCGATTGCCCTCCACCAGCACATCGGCGGGGTAGGGGGCGGCGCCGCTCGCGTCGAAGAGCTGGGCGTTGCGTATGAGGATTCTGGACATGGTTTTCTCCGGTTGCGCTCTGCATGGCGCATGGAGGGATTATGTCTGAAACGTCATCCTTGCATCAATGGTAAAAGCCTGGGCGCCAGCCCCACATCCGCGGCATGACAACGGAGTTCCCGCATGACCGACGCCCCCGAATACACCCCTCCCAAGGTCTGGACCTGGGTCAAGGCCAATGGCGGCCGCTTCGCCAACATCAACCGCCCCATCGCGGGCGCGACGCATGAGAAGGAGCTGCCGGTGGGGAAGCACCCGCTGCAGCTCTATTCGCTCGGCACGCCCAATGGCGTGAAGGTGACGGTGATGCTGGAGGAGCTGCTGGCGCGCGGCCAAAAGGGCGCCGAATACGACGCCTGGCTGATCCGCATCAGCGAGGGCGACCAGTTCGGCAGCGGCTTCGTCGCGGTGAACCCCAACTCCAAGATTCCCGCGCTGCTGGACCGCAGCGGCCCCAAGCCCATCCGCGTGTTTGAATCGGGGGCCATCCTGATGCACCTCGCCGAGAAGTTCGGCGAATTCCTGCCGACCGAGACGGCGGCCCGCGC
Source organism: Roseococcus sp. (assembly GCF_019747315.1). Classification (GTDB taxonomy): domain Bacteria; phylum Pseudomonadota; class Alphaproteobacteria; order Acetobacterales; family Acetobacteraceae; genus Roseococcus. The sequence goes on from NZ_JAIEQY010000364.1 coordinate 17,976, forward strand.
CGAATGCCTCTCCTGGCTGTTCTGGCAGATGGGCAGCGCGCCCTATCTCGGCGGCGGCTTCGGGCATTTCTACGCCTATGCGCCGACCAAGCAGGAATACCCGATTGACCGCTTCGCCATGGAGGTGAAGCGCCAGCTCGACGTGCTGGACCGCCGGCTGGGCGAGAGCGAATACCTGGCCGGCCCCGACTACACCATCGCCGACATCGCCGTCTGGCCCTGGTATGGCGGGCTGGTGAAGGGCTGGTCCTATGGCGCGGCCGAGTTCCTCTCGGTGCATGAGTACAAGAACGTGCTGCGCTGGGCCGACCAGATCCATGCCCGCCCCGCCGTGCGGCGCGGCCGCATGGTGAACCGCATGGTGGGTGAGCCCGAGGGCCAGCTGCGCGAACGCCATGACGCGAGCGACTTTGAGACGAAGACGCAGGACAAGATGGAGCCCGCCGCGTCCTGACTTCCCAAAGGCTGCGCGGCGCGGCAGAGAAGGGGCTCACGATCAGCGAGTCCCGCCCTTGCCCGCGCTGCGCATCGCCACCTGGAACATCAATTCCGTCCGCCTCCGCCTGCCGCTGCTGGCCGATCTCGACGCCGCGCTGAAGCCGGACGTGCTGTGTTTGCAGGAAACCAAATGCCCGGATGAGCTCTTCCCGCATGAGGGCATCCGCGCGCTGGGCTTCGAGCATGTGATCGCGCGTGGGATGAAGGGCTATAACGGCGTGGCTGTCCTCTCGCGCATCCCCTTCGTGGTGCGTGGCGAGGACCCGGATTGGTGCATGAAGGGCGATTGCCGGCATGTCGGCGTGACGCTGGATGCCCCCGGTGGCCCGATCGACCTGCATGACTTCTACGTGCCGGCCGGCGGCGATATCGCGGACCGCGAGGCCAATCCGAAATTCGCGCATAAGCTGGATTTCATCGCCGAAGCCACGGCCTGGTTCGCGCAGCAAGGGCCGGTGCGGCGCTCGGTGCTGGTGGGCGATCTGAACATCGCGCCGCTGGAGCATGATGTCTGGTCCCACAAGCAATTGCTCGACGTCGTCTCCCACACGCCCATCGAGGTCGAGGCGATGGGCGGCTGGATGCGCGCGGGCGACTGGCATGACGCGCTGCGCCACTTCGTGCCAGCCGAGCAGAAGCTCTACACATGGTGGTCCTACCGCGCGAAGGATTGGGCGGCGGCGGATCGCGGCCGGCGGCTGGATCACGTCTGGGTCAGCCAGGATCTCTGCGGCAGCCTCGTGCGGCATGAGATCCTGAAGCCGGCGCGCGGCTGGGAAAAAGCCAGTGACCACGTGCCCGTGATGGTGGAGCTGGCGCTGTGAAGGCGTGGCGCTTCGTCACGCTGGATGTCTTCACCGACACGCGCTTCGGCGGCAATCAACTCGCCGTCTTTCCCGATGCACGCGGCCTCTCCGACGCGCAGATGCAGTCCCTCGCCGCCGAGCTGAACCTCAGCGAGACGACCTTCGTCCTGCCGCCCGCCTCGCCCGCCAACACCGCGCGGGTGCGCATCTTCAACCGCGTGGCGGAGATGCCCTTCGCGGGCCACCCCAATGTCGGCACCGGCTTCGTGCTGGCGGAGCACGCGAAGGACGGGATGCTGCGCTTCGAGGAAATCGCGGGCCTGGTGGAGGTCGCGATCGAGCGTGACGCGGCGGGCGTGGTGACGGGGGCCGAGATCGGCGCGCCGCAGCCGCTCTCCACCGGCCCGCGCATGGAGCCGGGCCTGCTGGCCGGGTGCGTCGGCCTCACCGAGGGCGATGTGGTGACGGAAATGCACCTGCCGATCATGGCCTCCGTCGGCAATTCCTTCGTGATCGCCGAGGTGACGGGCGAGGCCCTCAGCCGCGCCAAGCCGGATCTGGCGCGCTTCGCCGAGGCGGCGGAAGCCTTCCCGCATCTCGGGCCGCGCCGGCTGCCGCTGTACCTCTATGCGAAGGACGGAGACGGCCGATTGCGCGCGCGCATGTTCTCGCCGCTCTCCGGCACCGTCGAGGATGCGGCGACGGGCAGTGCCGCCACGCCACTCGTGGCGCTGCTGCTGGCGCTCAGCACGGGCGAGACGCTGGGTGTGGAGATCACCCAGGGCGTGGAGATGGGGCGGCCCAGCCTGCTGCGCGCCTCCGCCTTCCGCGCGCATGATGGGGTGCGGGCGAAGGTGGCGGGAAGCTGCGTGCCGGTCTTCGAGGGGAAGTTCCGGCTTTAGCGCCGGCGCTTCTCCTCGATCACGTCCCAGATGGCGCGCTCCAGATGCACGCCATCGAAGCGAGCCAGCTCCTGCAGGCCGGTGGGGGAGGTCACGTTGATCTCGGTGAGGTAGCCGCCGATCACGTCAATGCCGACGAAGATCAGCCCGCGCTTCTTCAATTCCGGCCCGATCACGGCGCAGATTTCGAGTTCGCGATCGGTCAGCTTGGTGGGTTCCGGGCGGCCGCCCACATGCATGTTGCTGCGCGCCTCGCCCGCCGCCGGCACGCGGTTGATGCCGCCCATCGCCACGCCATCCACCAGGATGATGCGCTTGTCGCCCTGGCGCACGGCCGGCAGGTATTGCTGCACCATCAGGGGCTCGCGCGAGCGTTCGGTGAACATCTCGATCAGCGAGTTCAGGTTGGGATCGTTCGGCTGCAGGTGGAAGACGCCGGCGCCGCCATTGCCGAACAGCGGCTTCACGATGATGTCGCCATGCTTCATGCGGAACTTGTTGATCTCGCGCGTGTCGGCGCTCACCAGCGTCTCGGGCATCAGCTCGGGGAATTGCAGGACGAAGAGCTTTTCCGGCGCGTTGCGCACGCTGGCGGGATCATTCACCACCAGCGTCTTCGGGTGGATATGCTCCAGCAGGTGGGTCGCCGTGATATAGGCCATGTCGAAGGGCGGGTCCTGGCGCATCAGCACCACGTCCACATCCTTCGCCAGATCCAGCTCGACCGGCGCGCCGAAGGTGAAGTGGTTGCCCTTCTCACGGCGCACCTCCACCGGATGGCCATGCGCGATGACGCGCCCGGCCTGCATCGAGAGATGCTTCACATGGTAGTGCCAGAGCGCATGGCCGCGCGCCTGGGCTTCCAGCATCAGGGCGAAGCTGCTGTCGCCGTCAATGCCGATGCTCTCCATGGGGTCCATCTGGACCGCGACGCGCAAGGCCATGTTCAGGCTCCTTCAATCAGGTTCTGGCCGGTCATCAGGGCCGGTTGCGGCAGGGCCATCAGCGCCAGCAGCGTGGGGGCGAGGTCGGCCAGGCGGCCATCGCGCAGCTTCGCGCCGGCCGGCCCGCCCATCAGGAAGACGGGCACGGGGTTGGTGGTGTGCGCGGTGTGCGGCCCGCCGGTATTGGGGTCGCGCATTAATTCCGCATTGCCGTGATCGGCGGTGACCAGCAGCGCGCCGCCGGCCTCGCGCACCGCATCGGCGATGGCGCCGAGGCCGGCATCCACCGCCTCCACCGCCCGGATCGCGGCGTCCAGGCTGCCGGTATGGCCCACCATGTCGGCATTGGCGAAGTTCAGGATGATGAGGTCCTGCTGGCCCTCGCGGATCGCCGCCACGGCGCGCGCGGTCAGTTCCGGCGCGCTCATCTCGGGCTGGAGGTCATAGGTGGCGACCTTGGGGGAGGGGACCATGATGCGCGTCTCGCCGGGATAGGCGCGCTCCTCGCCGCCATTCAGGAAATAGGTGACGTGGGGGTATTTCTCGGTCTCGGCCATATGGAGCTGGGTGCGGCCGGCGGCACTCACCACCTCGGCCAGGATGTCGGACATGGATTGCGGCGGGAAGAGTGTCGCGATGTAGGGGTTCAGCTCGGCCGCGTATTCCACCATGCCGAGGCTGGCCGCGAAGCGCGGGCTGCGCTCGCGCGCGAAGCCGGTGAAGCCAGGGTCCAGCAGGGCGGTCAGGATTTCCCGTGCGCGGTCCGAGCGGAAGTTGAAGCTGAGCAGCCCATCGCCATCGCGCATGCCCGTATAGCCCGGCAGGACGGTGGCGGGGATGAATTCATCGGTCACATCGGCGGCATGGGCCTGCGCCACGGCCATCTGCGCATCCGCGGCCACCGCCTCGCCATGGCCCAGCACCAGGGCGGCCCAGGCCTTGCGCACACGCTCCCAGCGATTGTCGCGGTCCATCGCCCAGTAGCGGCCGATGACGGTGCCGATCGGCGCCTCCGGCGGCAGGCTGGCCAGGGCCGCGGCGGCGGAGCGGGGCGGCGTGTCCCGCCCATCCGTGAGCGCGTGGATTACCACGGGAATGCCCTCGGCCATCAGGATCTGCGCGAGCGCGGCCGCATGGCGCTGATGGCTGTGCACGCCCCCGGGCGAGACCAGGCCCAGCAGATGCGCCGTGCCGCCGCTGGCCTTCAGCTTCGCCACGAAATCGCGCAGCGGCGGCATGGCTTCCATGGTGCCATCGCTGATCGCCGTATCAATCCGCGGCAAATCCTGCATCACCACGCGGCCCGCGCCGATGTTCAGGTGCCCGACCTCGCTATTGCCCATCTGCCCCGGCGGCAGGCCGACATCGAGGCCGGAGGTTTGCAGCAGCGCATGCGGGGAGGCGGCCCAGAGCGCGTCGAAACGCGGCGTGCGGGCCAGGGCCACGGCGTTGTCGGCGGTCTCGGCACGGTGCCCCCAGCCATCGAGGATCACGAGCATTACGGGGCGCGGAGGTGTCGTCATCTGCGCCGTTTACCGCGCCATGGGGTACCCGGCTAGCGCAGCTGCGGGTTATCGAATTCCGGCTCGCGGTAGCGGCGCAGCGCCTCGCCCAGGCTTTGCGCCAGGTCCTCGCGCTCCTCCGGCGTGAGGAAGCGGCCGATCTCGATGGCCGCACCCCGGTGCGCGATGAAAAGCCGCCTCTCCTCCCAGCGCAGCCGCGCCCAGAAGGGATCGAAGCGCGCTTCCTCCCGCCTGCGCCCCTCACGCCGGCGGATGGTGAGCAGGCCGGAAGCCAGTGTGACGATCTCCGCGCTGCTGCGCGCCTGGCTGCGATAGAGCGCCAGCATGCCGATCACCAGCAGCGTCTCGGCCCCCGCGAAGACCAGCACGGGCCAGGCGCCGAGGATGGTGAAGACCGTGCCGGTGAAAGTGAAGCCGGCGATCAGGACGCCCGCCACGATCCGGAAGCCCTGGTCACCCATGCTGTTCAGGGGCGCGGAGCGGGCCTCGAATATCGTCGCGGTTTCTGGCATGGCTTTATCAGATAGGACGAATCCCCGCGTGAAAACCCCCGCAAAACCCCTGCACGGCACCGCCACCGCGCCGCGCCGCGCGCGTATCATGTCCCGCGAGCAGGCGGGCGCCTTCATCCGCGCCATCGCGGCCGAGAATCCCGCGCCGGAGACGGAGCTTCTCTATACCGACGCCTTCACGCTCCTCGTCGCCGTGGTCATGTCCGCGCAGGCCACCGACGCGATGGTGAACAAGGTGACGCCCGGCCTTTTCGCCGCCGCACCCACCCCCGCCGCCATGGCCGCCCTGGGCGCGGAAGGCATCGGCCAACTCATCCGCCGCATCGGGTTGTGGCAGGCCAAGGCGAAGAATGTCGCCGCCCTCTCGGCCATGCTGGTGGAACGCCATGGCGGCGAAGTGCCCTGTGACCGCGCCGCCTTGGAAGCCCTGCCCGGCGTGGGCCGCAAGACCGCCAATGTCGTGCTGAACGTGATGTTCGGCGAAGCGACCATGGCCGTGGACACGCACATCTTCCGCCTGGGCAACCGCACCGGCCTGGCGCCGGGCAAAACCACCCGCGCGGTGGAAGACGGGCTGGTGAAACGCATCCCGCCGGAATTGCTGCGGGACGCGCATCACTGGCTGATCCTGCACGGGCGCTACGTGCGCAAGGCGCGGACGCCGGAGTGCTGGCGGTGCTCGGCAGCGGTGCATTGCAATTATAAGGATAAGGTTGCGGGGCCGGGGTGAAGTGAAAGAGCCTCCGGCGGCTGGGGCCATTGGCCCCAGACCCCTTTTATCTTGAGTTGCGAGTGGTCTTGGTTCAATCTATTGTAAATTCGTGCGATTTTAAGTAGAAAGTTAAACGGCAAGGTACAGATTCGACAGTCAAGAAAATGTAGATAGGGCGGAGGATAATCATTTGATTAATTTAACTTATTTATCAATGCCACTGGTTTGCATTTCTTTGTTGGCAGGATGCGGTGCGAGTGGCCGAGTTATTTCGTCTTGGTCGAATGCCGATGGTTCAAGAATGCAAAGATTTCAGGCGAACTCCGAACCTTTTGCGGTCTCGCGCGGCGTATCTGAAGATGACGTAATTTCGGAATTTGTGCACAGAAACAATTTTTGTGGCGCGAACTACGAGGTGATCCGCAAGAGAAGGATCGATCCCAACAATTTCTCCTTGGTCATCGTCGAGGCGGATGTCCGTTGTCCCCCGACACAAATGGCCAGCGGCCCCGGTGCCGCCACCGGTCATTCGATCCCCGGGCGGTCAGCCTCGGGAGGTTCGTCGCCTGTCTTGGCTCCTGCGTCTGCCCCGCAGTCCGGCGTCGTCACGTCTGCGCAAGGGCCAACACGCGTCAGTCCCGGCTCTTCTCGGCAACCTGCCCTGGATCTGGCCCAATTGCGGCGTGATGCTGAATGTCGGCGTCTTGGAATCCAGCCAAATACGCCACGGTTCTCGCAGTGTAACTTCCAGTTATTGTTGGAGGAAGTTGATCGCGCAGGTGAGAGACTGGACCGAGCAATGGAAGAAGTGGCTTTTGGAACGCCGCGCTAAATAGATCCAGCCCAGCTCGTCGGATCAAAGCCAAGAGTTGGAATCATCACCGGTTCGTCGTAAAATTGCCCCTCAGTCGGCTATGACCAAAAGAGCTTACTGATTAATTCGACCGCAGAAGTGGTTCGCAAACTGAACGCAGCACCCTTCAGAATCGCTCCGCCCGATAAGGCCTCGGGTCCAGGAACGTCTTCTCCCCCATCATCATCTCCGCCAGCAGCCGCCCTGTCGTCGGGCCGAGGGTCAGCCCCTGGTGCGCATGCCCAAACGCGCACCAGGCGCCGGCTTGGCCGGGCAGGGGGCCGATGATGGGCAGCATGTCCGGCGTGCAGGGTCGGGTGCCCATCCAGGGCTTTTCCTCCACGCGGTCCTCTAACGGCAATAACGCGCGCGCCACGGGTTCGGCGCGTTCCAGTTGGATGGGGGTGGGTTCGGCGTCGTGCCGGGCGAATTCGGCGCCGGTGGTCAGGCGCACGCCGGCGCGCATGGGGGCCAGCAGGAAGCCGCTTTGCGTGTCCAGGATCGGGCGGTTCAGCGTGGCATTGCCGCGCAGGCGGTAATGCATGTGATAGCCGCGCTTGCCGAAGGTCGGCGGCGCATAGCCCAGGCGCTGGGTGAGGCGGGCGGAGGCCTCGCCGAGGGCCACCACCACCGAAGCGGCTTCCACCGGGCCTTCCTCGCTCTGCACGCGCCAGCCGGCGCCGGCGCGGGTGAGGCTCATCGCGTCGCCGCGCAGCAGCCGGCCGCCGGCTTCGACGAAGTGGCGGGCGTAGCTGACGGTGAGCGCTTGCGGGTCGCTCACCGAATAGGGGTCGGTCCAGTGGATGGCGCCGTGGCGCTGCACCTTCAGATGCGGCTCGGCGGCGGCCAGGCCAGCGCCGTCCAGCGCCGTGAAGTTCACGCCGAATTGCGCATTCGCCTGGCG
>NZ_JAIEQY010000198.1 GCF_019747315.1 Roseococcus sp.
TCGTCATCCTGCCGCATCTGCGCGCCAACATGCCCTATGACGCGCTGCGCGATCTCTCGCCGGTGGGGCAGGTGCTGGGCGTGCCGCAGATCGTCTCGGTGGCCCCCGGTCTCGGCATCCGCTCGCTGCGGGACCTGCTGGCGGTGGCGCGGGCGCGGCCTGGGCAGCTCGCCTTCGGCTCGGCCGGCATCGGCTCCTCGCTGCATATGGCCGGCGAGTTGCTGAAGCTGCGCACCGGCATCGACATCACGCATATCCCCTATCCCGGCGCCGCACCCGCGGTGACCGACCTGCTGGCCGGCCGCATCCAGATCCTGCTGGCCGATGTGCCGGCGCTGATCGGCCAGGTCCGGGCTGGCGCGCTGCCCGCGCTGGCCGTCACGGCCGAGCAGCGCATCGCCGTGCTGCCCGATGTGCCGACCGCGATCGAGGCCGGTGTGCCCGGCCTGGTGAGCGAGACCTGGTACGGCGTGCTCGGCCCGGCCGGCATCCCGCCCGAGCGCGTCATGATCCTCAACGCCGCCATCCGTGCCGCGACCGAGGAAGGCGAAGCCCGCCGCGTCCTGACCGAGCAGGGCGGGCGCATCGTCAGCGATTCGCCCGAGGCCTTCGCCACCTTCATCCGCCAGACCTACAGTGCCTGGGGCGAGGTGGTGCGCGCCACCGGCGCAAGACTGGACTGAGCGCGCATGAGCTGGAGTAACCGCATGACACTGCATCGCCGCTCCCTTCTCGCCGGGCTGGCCGCGCTGCCGGCGCCCGCTTGGGCCCAGGGCTTCCCGACGCGCCCGATCCGGCTGATCTGCCCCTTCGCCGCCGGCGGCTCGGCCGATGCCAGCGCGCGGCAATTGGCGGCGCCGCTCTCGGCCGTGCTGGGCCAGCCGGTGGTGGTGGAGAACCGGCCGGGCGGCGGCGCCACGCTGGGCGCGCAGCTCGTGGCGCGCGCGGCGCCGGATGGGCATACGCTGCTCTATGGCACGCCGGGGCCGCAGATCATCAACCCCCATCTGATGCGCAGCCTGCCCTATGATCCGGTGCGGGATTTCGCGCCCATCTCCGGCTACAAGCGCGCGCCCAACCTGCTGGCCGTGCATCCCTCGCTCGGCGTGAATGACGTGGCGGGGCTGATCGCGCTGGCGCGGGCGCGGCCGGGCCAGCTCACCTTCGCCTCCTCGGGCGTCGGCTCCTCCTCGCATCTGGCGGGGGAGATGCTGAAATTCATGGCCGGCATCGACATCACCCATGTGCCCTATCGCGGCACCGGCCCGGCCGTCACGGATCTGGTGGCGGGCACGGTGAGCATGGCGCTGGACACGCTTTCCATCCTGTTGCCGCCGGCGCGCAATTGCAGCCTGCGCGCCCTGGGCGTGACGACGCCGCAGCGCTCGCCCCTCGTGCCGGAATTGCCGGCCCTGGCTGAGACGCTGCCCGGCTTCGATGCGGCACCCTTCAACTATATCGCGGCGACCGGCGGCACGCCGCCCGAGATCGTGCTGCGCCTCAACCAGGCCATTGTCGGCATCCTGAGCGATCCGGCCTATCGGGCGCGGATGGAGGCGCTGGGCGAGGAAGCCACGCCCTCCACGCCGGAGGAGCTGGCCACGACCATCGCGCGGGAAAGTGCGCGGTGGAAACAAGTCATTGATGCCGCGGGGATCCGGACCGAATGAGCGAGAGTTTTGCAACCCTGAAGCTGGAGGTCGCCGATTTCGTCGCGACCGTCACGCTGGACCGCGCGCCGGTCAATGCGATCAACCGCGCGATGAAGGAGGAACTCATCGCCGTCTTCGACGCGCTGCATGACCGCGAGGATGTGCGCGCCGTGGTGCTGACTGGCGCGGGCAAGGCCTTCAGCGCCGGCGCCGATCTGAAGGAGCGGCCAAACATCGCGGGCCAGCATGGCGCCTATCAGCGCCACAACCGCCTGACGCGCGCGTCCTTCGATTGCGTGATGGATTGCGGCAAGCCCGTCATCGCGGCCGTGAATGGGCTCGCCATCGGGGCAGGGGCCGTTCTCGCGCTTTGCGCCGACATCATCCTGGTGGCGGAAGACGCCTATCTCTCCATGACGGAGGTGGATGTGGGCCTGGCCGGCGGCGTGGGGCATGTGCGGCGGCATTTCAGCGAGTCCAATGCGCGGCTGATGATCTACACGGCGCGCCGCATGCAGGGGCCGGATCTGCTGCGGATGAATGTCGCCTCCGCCTGCCTTCCGCGCGAGGCGCTGCTGGCCGAGGCGCAGAAGATCGGCGCCGAGATCGCGGGCAAGGTGCCGCTCGCCGTGCAGGCGGCCAAGCGCAGCTTCCAGGTGACGGAGTACATGCCGCTGCACGAGGGCTATGTCTTCGAGCAGTCCCAGACCGCCGCCCTCTCCCGAACCGAGGACACGCAGGAGGCCTGGCGCGCCTTCGCCGAGAAGCGCAAGCCCGTCTTCAAGGGCAGGTAGATGCGCGAGGCGCTGCTGCTGCTCTGCCCCATCCCGGCCGATCTGCACGCGGCGCTGGCCGAGCGGTATGAGCTGGTGCCGGACGATGTGGCGCTCGCCACGCAGCCCGGCTTCCGCATCGCCGTCACCACGGCCATGCAGGGCGCGACGGCGGCGCAACTGGACCGGCTGCCTGACCTGAAGCTCCTCTCCAGCCAGGGCACGGGGCTGGAGCGCATCGACCTCCCGGGCGCCGCCCAGCGCGGCGTCGCCGTCGCCTATACGCCCGATGTGATGACCGAGGATGTGGCCGATGCCGCCATCGGCCTGATGTATGGCGCGGCGCGGCTGGTGGCCGAGGCCGACCGCTTCGTCCGCGCCGGGCGCTGGGGGCAGGAGCGCATGCGGCTCGGCCTTAGCCTGCATCGCAAGGTGGCGGGCATCGTCGGCATGGGGCGCATCGGCCAGGCCATTGCGCGGCGTTGCGCGGCCCTCGGCATGGCGGTGGCCTGGACCGGCCCGCGCGACAAGCCCGAACTGCCCTGGCCACGCCTGCCCTCGCTGCTGGCCCTGGCCGAGCGGGCCGATGTGCTGATCCTGGCGCTCGCCGCGACACCGGAATCCGACCGCATGGTGGATGCGGCGGTGCTGCGCGCGCTGGGGCCTCAGGGCGTGCTGGTGAATATCGCGCGGGGCGCGCTGGTGGATGAGGAGGCGCTGATCGCGGCGCTGGAATCCGGCGGGATCGCGGGCGCGGGCTTGGACGTCTTCGCGCGCGAACCCGCGCTGGATCCGCGCTTTCTCACGCTCGGCAATGTCGTGCTCGCCCCCCACAGCGCCTCGCTCACGCGCGAGACGCGGGCGGCGCTGATCGCGCGCATGCTGGCGGATATCGAGGCCTTCCGCGAAGGCCGCGATTTCCTGGACGCCGCCGCACGGGCCGGGTAACCAGGGGCGCATGTCCCTGGCCGCCCGCCCCGCCGCTTCGGCGATTGATCTCAACCGCAGCGCGGTCTCGCGCTACATCCAACTCGCCACGCTTTTCCGCCGCCGGATCGAGCAGGGCGTCTGGAAGACCGGCGCGCAGATTCCCACCGTGGATGACCTGGCGGTGGAATGCGGCGTGGCGCGCGCCACCATCCGCCAGGCACTCGGCCAGCTGGAAGCGGAAGGGCTGATCGAGCGCTTCCGCGCCAAGGGCACCTTCGTGCGCAAGCCGCCCGAGACCAACCGCCTCTGGTGCGAGGTCGAGACCGACTGGAGCGGCCTGCTGCGCGCCCGCGAAGGGGCCGAGATCGAGGTGCTGGGCGAGACGCGCGGCGTGCTGGAAATCCCGGCACCGCCCGCCGAGATGGGGGTGAAGGCGCCGCGCTACGCGCATATCCGCCGGCGGCATTGGCGCGATGGCAAGCCCTTCCTGGTGACCGAGGTCTTCCTCGACCAGCGCCTGCGCTCCAAGGTCACGGCGGCGGATCTGCGCGGCAAGACGGCGCTGAAGCTCGCTTCCGGCATTCCCGGCGTGCAGATCATGGAAGCCTGGCAGACGCTCACCATCGGCACCGCGGATGTCGAGACGGCGACGGCGCTGCAATTGCCGCTGAACGCGCCGGTCGCCATCGTGCGGCGCGCGGCGATGGATCAGAACGGCGTGCTGATCCTGGTGGCGGATGGCATCTATCGCGGTGATGTCGTGCGGATCGACATCAAGCTGCGCTGACTTCGCCCTATAAACCATATCTTTGACTTTTAAGGCTGCGTTGGGGCATTCTGGGCCTGCCCGACCCAGGAGTGTCCCGCATGCGTTTCCTGACCCCATCCCCCCGCGCCACGCTGCGCGCCGAGGCCGTCTCCCCGGGCCGGCGTGGCCTGCTGGGCCTGGGCTGCGCCTGCTGCCTGGCCCTCGCGCTGCCGCCCAGCCCGGCCGCCGCGCAGAACCCCGCCGTGCAGCAGCATTTGGCCGCGGCGCGGGCGGCGGCGGGCGATGACCTGCGCGCCTATCTCGTGCTGGGCGAGGTCGCCTCCCCCACGCCCGGGCGGCGCGCGATGACGCCCGACCAGCTCATGGCGCTGCCCGCCCCGCCGCCGGGCACGGCCTTCGATAATCTCCACTTCCTCGGCAGCCGTTGGGTCAGCGCCTGGGCCATCACCACGACGGACGGCATCATCCTGGTAGACGCGATGGACAATGACGCCGATGCCGAACGCGTCACCGAGGCCGGCATGCGCCAGCTGGGCCTGGACCCCGCGCAGATCCGCACGCTGGTCATCAGCCATGGTCATGGCGACCATTATGGCGGTGCCGGGCACATCATCCGCCGCTCCGGCTGCCGCGTCGTGTGCAGCGCGCTGGACTGGACGATGATGGAAACGGGCCTGGAGTTCGACCGCCCCGATTGGGGCAGACCGCCGCGGCGGGATGTCTCGGTGCAGGATGGCGACGTGATCCGGCTGGGGGACACCAGCCTCGATGTGCTGATCACGCCCGGCCACACCATGGGCACTGTGACGCTGCTGTTCGATGTGCGCCAGGGCGGGCGGACGCATCGCGCCATGCTCTGGGGCGGCACGGCCTTCAATTTCGGCCGCCGCGCGGACCGCATCCCGCGCCTGCAGGCCTATATCGACGCCACCGCCCGCGCGCGGGAGATCGCGGCGCGGCAGAATGTCGAGGTCTTCCTCTCCAACCACAACCTCTATGACGAGGCGGTGGAAAAGCTGGCGCGCATGCAGCCGGGCGGGCCCAACCCCTTCGTCATCGGCAGCAACGCCACCCAGCGCGCGCTGACCGTCATGCATGAATGCGCGCGCGCAACGATGGCGGCCTGGAGCGCCTGATCGCGGGCGCCCCGGCCAGGGCGCAGGGCAGGGGCCAGCAGCGGAGCTGAGGTCCACGTAGCGCCACTCTTCAAGGGAGGAAAAAGATGAATGATACGTTCTGTGGTACACAGCCCTATCCCCGGCGTGGCTGGCTTGCGGCCGCGGCTGCGCTGCTCGTCCCGTCTTCGCTCGCGCCCGCTGCCCAGGCACAAGGCGCCTGGCCGCAACGCCCGGTTCGCATCATCGCGCCCTTTGCCGCCGGCGGGGCGCCCGATGTCGCCATCCGGCTTGCCTTGCCGCACTTGGGTCAGGCCTTTGGCCAGCCCTTCATCGTCGAGAACCGCCCGGGCGCGAGCGGTGCCGTCGCAGCCGAAGCGGTGGCCCAGGCCGCTCCGGATGGTCATACCCTTCTGCTAGCCTCCAACTCCGTCATGGCCATCAATCCGGCACTGTTCGGCAGTCGGCTGCCCTATAACCCGCAGCGCGACTTCCGGCCTGTCGTTCGCATTGCCCGCTTGCCATTCTTTCTCTTCGTGCCGGCCAACTCCCCCGCGCGTGATCTGCTGGAGCTCGTCCGCCTGGCTCGCACCTCGAGGGAGCCGCTGACCTATGCGACGAACGGCAACGGCACGGTGGGCCATATCTCGACCGAGCAGTTCCGGCGCGCGGCCGGGATCGAGCTGATCCATGTCCCATATCGCGCCTTTCCTGCCGCGATGGGCGACCTGATCGCGGGCCGGGTCTCCATGGCCATGGCGGACCTGACAGTCTTCGGCGGGGCCCTGGCCGCTGGCAATTTGCGCGCCCTGGCAGCCATCGCGCCGGAACGCTCCGCCTTCCAGCCAAGTGTGCCGGCGCTGCCGGAGGCGGGTTTCCCTGGCCTGGATGGCAGCGTCTGGTTCGGCCTTTTCGCGCCGGCGGCGACGCCGGATGAGCCGGTAGCGCGGGTGGATGCGGAATTGCGCGCCTGGCTCGCAACCCCCCAGGCAAGCGAGGGGCTGGGCCGGATCAGCCAGGTGCCCGCACCGCTCGACAGAGTGGCTTTTGCGGCGCTGCTCCGCGAGGACACGGCACGCTACGCCTCCCTGATCGCCGAAGCGGGGATCAGGCCGGATTGACCGCGGCGCGCGCGGACAACGGATAACATTGGGAGGATGCCATTATGGATGCACCGAATGGCGGTATCATCGTCACCTTGCTGGGCACCGGCACGCCCAACCCTAACCCTGCCCGCTTCGGGCCCTCCACACTGATCCAGGCCGGCGGGCTGGATCTCGTTTTCGATGCCGGCCGGGGTTGCCCGGTTCGTCTCGCGCAATGCGGCGTGCCGCTGGGGCGCGTGGCGGCCGTGTTCCTCACGCATTTCCACTCGGACCATGTCAACGGCCTCGCGGATTTGTGGATGAGCAGCTACGTGCCGCCCGGCTGGGGTGGGCGTCGCACGCCGCTGCGCCTCTTTGGCCCGCCAGGGACGGCGCGGATGGCGCATCATCTGCGGGAAGCCTTCGCCGACGACATCCGCATCCGCATGGCCGACGAAGCCGTACCGGAGGAGGCCACGCAGATCGCGCCGCAGGACTTCCCCGCGACCGGCGGCGTGGTCTTCGATGAGGCAGGGGTGCGCGTCACCGCCTTCGAGGTGGATCACGGCCAGCATATCCGGCCGGCCGTGGGCTTCCGGATTGATCACGCAGGGCGCTCCATCCTGCTCTCCGGCGACACCAAGCCGCACCCGAACATCGTGGCGCACGGCGCTGGCGTGGACTTGCTGGTGCACGAGGTCTGCGCGCTGCCGCCCGCCCTGCGCGGCAAGCCTGGCCCCCAGGCCATTGCCGACCATCACACCTCGCCCGCGCAGGCCGGCGCGATCTTCGAAGCGACGCGCCCGCGGCTCGCGGCCTTCACGCACATCGTCCAGATCGCGGGGCCCGGGGTGCCACCAGTGCCGCTGGAGACGATGGAGGCCGAGACGCGGGCCGTCTATGACGGGCCGCTCGTCTTCGGCGAGGATCTCATGCGCTTCACCCTGACGCCCGAAGGCGTGGCCATGGACCGCGTAGGCTGAAGCCTCAGCCACCCACAAAAGGAGCAGGTTGCATGGCGCATGCCAGCACGCATCCCGAAGCTCACTCGGCGCTGGTTGAGGCCGTGCGCCCAGACATGCGGCATGTCTGCGATGTCCGGGCCGAGGTGGCGCCGCCCCTGGTCATTGGCCAGGGCCCCCGGGGGGAGCGTCGGATTGTGCCGATCCTCGGGGGCCAGGTCACCGGCCCGGGCCTGTCCGGTGACATCCTGCCGGGCGGGGCGGATTACCAGATCATCCGACCCGACGGTGTCGCCGAGATCGAGGCGCGCTACACCTTGCGCATGGCGGATGGCGCGCTGGTCCATGTCGTCCAACGCGGCCTGCGGCACGCGGCACCCGAAGACATGGCACGGCTGCTGCGGGGCGAGCGCGTGCCGCCCGAGCGGGTGTATTTCCGCACCTCGCCCAGCTTTGAGACTTCCGTGCCAGGCCTGGCTTGGCTGCACCGCAGCCTGTTTGTCGGGTTTGGGCAGCGCCTGCCCGACTGCGTGCATGTTCGCGTCTTCGCGGTGTGATGCCCAGCGGCCGAGCCGAGCTGCTTTCGTCTCGCTCCAGGGCCTGGCGGCTACCCGGCGCCCTTCTTCGCCGCTAGTTCCCGCGCGAAATCCACCAGCGCCGCCACCACCGCCGCCGGCTGCTCCGGCAGCAGCGCATGCCCCGCGCGCTCGATGACCGCGCGGCGCGCCAGCGGGCCGAGGTTCGCTCGCAACTCCGCCTCGGAGGGCGGGGGCGCGATCGCATCCTCGCCGGCGGCCAGGTAGAGCAGGGGGTGCTTCTCCGCGGCGTGCAGCCAGGCGCGGTCCTGCGTCGCGGCCCGTGCCGCCCGCTGCGCCCGCGAAACCTCGGGATGCCAGCCCGCCAGCCAGACGCTGGCATCATGGCCCGGCGCGAAATAGGCGCGCTGGAGGTACTCCAGCCGCTCCGCATCGCTCAGCGACATGTCGAAGCTGGAGGAGATGGCATGGCTGATGGCGGGATCGATCTCGGCGCTCGTGACGGCCGCCAGCAGCACGAGGCCGCGTACCAGTTCCGGCCGGTCATGCGCCAGCACGCGCGCCACCCAGTTGCCGGCCGCATGCCCGGCCACGAGCGCCGGGCCGGCGCCGCTCCACTCCAGCACGGCGGCGACATCGGCGGCCATGTCGTGCAGCGTGGCGCCGGGCGTGAGCGGTGCCGAGTGCCCGATGCCGCGCGGCTCGGGCCGGATCAGGCGAAGCCCCGCCGCGACGAGGCCCGGCGCGATGCCGTCGAAATCCTCCTGCCCCCGGCCAAGTGAGGGAATGAGAAGGAGCGGAGGACCCTCCCCCATCACCTCGACCTCAAGCGGGCCGTTCGGGAGTGGCAGGACATGCCGGCCATGTGTGGTTCGCGCCGGGTGGGTCATGGGGTTCCTCCCGCTGGGGCTCTTCGATTCATCATCCATTAAACCATATCATTGACATTTACACCCTGCCGTGGCGAAACTCCCCCCAAGAAGGCGGGACGCCGTCATCCTTCGAGATGACGGATGCAGCGGACCCTGCCGAGAGGATTCCAGGGAGCCCCCGCCATGACCCGTTTCGCCCTTCCGCGCCGTTCCCTCCTGGCCCTCGGCGCGGCCACCGGCCTCACCACGCCCGCCCTGGCGCAGACCGCCCAGGCCGTCCGCGCCTTCGTCGGCTTTCCGCCCGGCGGGACGACCGACATCATCACGCGCCTCTATGTCGAGCAACTCCGCGGCTCGCTCGGCCGCCCGCTCATCGTGGACAATCGCCCGGGCGCGGGCGGGCGCCTCGCGCTGGAGGCGCTGAAGGCCGCCCCCGGTGATGGCAGCGCCTTCGCCGTGACGCCGGCGAGCATGCTGACGATCTATCCGCATCTCTACACGCGCACGCTGCGCTATGACGTGGCGGCGGATTTCACGCCGGTCTCGCCGGTCTGCATCTTTCCCTTCGGCTTCGCCGTCAGCGCCCGCCACCCGGCCCGCACGCCGCAGGAGTTCATCGCCTGGGCGAAGACGCGCGACGCGGTGGATTGGGCGAGCCCGGTGCCAGGCTCCATGCCGCATTTCATTGGCACGCAGCTGGCGCGACTCGCCGGAATCACCATGACGCATGTGCCCTTCCGCGGCTCGGCCCCGGCGATCCAAGGGCTGCTTTCGGGTTCCATCCAGGCGGTGCTGCTGCCCATCGGCGAGCTGACGGCCTTCCACCGCAGCGGCGATGCACGGCTGCTGACCGTCACCGCGCCGGCGCGGCTGGAGCGCCTGCCCGATGTCCCCACCTTCGCCGAGGCGGGCCTGGCCGAGCTGACCTATGAGGAGTGGTTTGGCGCCATGCTGCCGGCCCGTGCGCCGGAGGCGGTGGTGGCGGAGTTGCATCGCGGCATCGCGGCCGCCACGCAGAATGCCCAGCTGCGCGAGAGCCTGGCCCGGCTGGAGATGGGCCCGCTGATCCTGGAGCCCAGCGCCTTCCGCAGCCGCATGCTGCGCGAGCGCGACGCCTGGGCCCCCATCGTCGCCGCTTCCGGCTTCAACCCGGACGAGTGATGCCGCAAGATCGCCACAACAACACCCAGGAAGGGCAGGACACCATGACGGCGAGCGACGTTCCCGATCGCTTCGAACCCTGGCCCCCGGGCATCGAGCCCGCGGTGCCCATCGCGGGCTATCCCAACACCTGGACTTTCACGCCATCACAGCCCGCGATCCGCCGGCCGGCGACGCGCACCGAGGCGACCGGCCCGATCGAGCTGCAGCGCAAGCTGCCCTGCGGCGATGCGAATCTGGCGGAGCTCTCGCCCGGCAAATTCGCCATCGGCCAGCTCATGCACATCGCGGGCCGCATCCTGGATGAGGAAGGCCGCCCCGTGCGCGGCGCCATCGTCGAGCTGTGGCAGGCCAATGCCTCGGGCCGCTACTTCCACCCGATCGACCAGCGCGCCGCGCCGCTCGACCCCAACTTCGTCGGCAATGGGCGCATCCGGACGGATGAGGAAGGGCGCTACGCCTTCATGACCATCAAGCCCGGCGCCTATCCCGTGCCGGTGAAGGAGACCTGGTGGCGGCCGCCGCACCTGCATTTCTCGGTGATCGGGCCGTCCTCGCTCTCGCGCCTCGTGACGCAGATGTATTTCGAGGGCGATCCGCTGAATGCGCTGGACCGGATCCTGAACTCCATCCCCGACCGCGCGGCGCGGCAGCGGCTCATCGCGCGCGACCTGCCGCCGGCGGAGGTGGGCGACGAGTGGCTCGGCTTCACCCATGACATCGTGCTGCGCGGCCGCCACGCCACGCCGATGACGCCCTGAGGAGCGACGCCGCATGTCCAACTCCCTGCTCGCGCCGACCTCGCAGCACACGATCGGCCCCTTCTTCCCGCGCACCTTCTTCCAGGCGGGCGATAATGACATGACGCGCGTCTCGCGCGAGGCGGAACCGACACCACGCGGCGAGCCGATCCTGCTGCGCGGCCGGGTGCTGCGGGCCGAGGCGGTGCCCTGCCTGAACCAGATCCTGGAGGCCTGGCAGGCGGATGCGGCGGGCCGCTTCAACCACCCGCTCGACCCCGAGCGGAGTCTGGCCGATCCGGATTTCCTGGGCTGGGGCCGCGCCTGGACCGATGCCGAGGGGTGCTACGAATTTCGCACCATCCTCCCCGGCGGCTATGCCGAGGCGGGCGGGCGGCGCGCGCCGCACGTCAATCTGAGCGTGATGGGGGCGGGGCTGATGCGCCGGGCGCAGACCATCGCGTTCTTCCCGGATTTCCCGGCGGAGAATGCGGGCGATCCGCTCCTCGCGCTGGTGCCGGAGGCGCATCGCGGAAAGCTGGTCGCGGTGGCGGAGGGTGTGGAGGACGGCCTGCGCGTCTTCCGCTTCGACATCCGCCTGCAGGGCGACGCCAAGGAGGAAACACCGTTCTTCGAAGATTGAGTGCCGTCCGCGGCGGCAGCAGCAAGCGAGGCCGACCTTCCTGGAGCTTTCCCCACCCCTCTCACGGATGCGTGCGCGGTCAGCCGGCGAAATCCGGCAGAAGCCCGCCACCCTGCACCTCCCGGAAGGCCACGCCAAAGACCGGGCCCAGTGCCGATGCCCGCAGCACTTCATCGGCCGGGCCTGACGCGACCAGCCTCCCGTCGCGCAGCACCGCCACCCGGTCTGCCACGAAGCCCGCTTCATTCAGGTCATGCAGAATGACGAGGACCGCAAGGCCGTCCGCCGCCAGGTCCCGAAGCAGCCGGAGCAGACCTGCCCGATGGGCGGCATCCAGGCTCGCGGTCGGCTCATCGAGGAGGAGGGCGGCCGGTGAATCGGCGCCTGTCGCGGCACCCTCGATCTGCGCCAGGGCCCGGGCCAGTTGCACGCGTTGCCGTTCACCCCCGGAGAGCGTCGCATAGGCGCGGTCCTGCAGATGGGCCACGCCGGCCCGCGCCAGCGCGCCGGCCACCGCCCTGCCATCGTGCGCCGCCTCGGCCGTGCCATGCCAGGGGAGCCGGCCCAGCATCACGACCTCGGCCGCGCGCATCGGGAAGGCCAGTTCCACGCTCTGGCTCACCACGGCGCGGCGTCGCGCCAGGCTCCGCGCATCCAGATCGCCGATGTTCTGGCCATTGAAGCGGACCATGCCGGGCTTGCTGCGAAGCTCGCCGGCCAGGGCGCGCAGCAGGGTGGACTTGCCGGCCCCATTCGGCCCGATCACCGCCACCACCTCGCCGGGCTGCACCGCCAGGCGCACGCCTTGGAGCAGGCGCTTGCCCCCTGCCACCACGGTGAGACCACGTGCCTCGATCATGCGCCACCGGCCCGGTGGCGCAGCAGCCACAGAAAGAAGGGCGCACCGATCAGGGCCGTGACCACGCCGACCGGCAATTCCGCCGGCGCCGCCAGGCTGCGCGCCGCAAGGTCGGCCAGCACCATCAGGCTGGCGCCCAGCAAGGCCGCGCCGGGGAGGAGCAGCCGATGATCCGCGCCGACCATCAGCCGGACCAGATGCGGCACCACCAGGCCGACAAACCCGATCAGCCCGGCGAGAGCGACCCCCGCCGAGACAGCCACCGCGGCCAGCGTGACCGCCAAGCGCTTGGCGGACTCGACCCGCAGCCCCAGATGGAAGGCCTCGCGCTCGCCCAGCGAAACCGCGTTCAGCGCGCGCGCCAGCGGCAGCATGGCCAGCGCCGGCAACAGCACCAGCAGGGCCGCCACGGGCAATTGCACCCAGCGCGCCCCGGCCAGGCTGCCCAGGCTCCAGAAGGTGATGTCGCGCACCTGCCGGTCATCGGCCATGAAGACCAGCAGCCCGGTCAGCGCCCCGCAGAGCGCATTCACGGCGACGCCGGCCAGCAGCAGCAGCGCCACGCCCGTCACGCCGTCGCGCGTCGCGAGCCTGGCGATCAGCAGCGTGGCGGCGAGCCCGCCGCCGAAGGCGGCCAGCGGAAGCAGCCAGAGCCCCAGCGCGCCCGAGCGCGCGCCGAACAGCGCCGGCCCCAGCACGATGGCGCCCACCGCCGCCAGCGCTGCGCCGGCCGAGACGCCGATCAGCCCGGGATCGGCCAGGGGGTTGCGGAACAGGCCCTGCATCACCGCCCCGGCCATGGCCAGGCCGGCGCCCAGCACGGCCGCCAGCAGCACCCGGGGCGCGCGCACGACCCCCAGGATGGCGGCGTCCCGGGCATAGGCGACGTCCAGCGGCGCCCAGCCCAGCAGGTCGGCCAGCGTCGCCAGCAGCCCGGCGGGCGTGACCCTGGCCGGCCCCAGCAGGACCCCCGCCAGCAGGCAGGCCAGCAACAGAAGGCCGCCCAGCAGCAGGATCGGTGCGACCCGCGGCGCTGCCGGCCGGGCCAGCACCGGGGTGACCGTCAACCCGCCGTCCATGGCCGCTCCGGCAGATCGGGCAGGGCCAATCCAGGATGAAGGGCGCGGGCCAGGGCCAGCCTGGCATGCGCGGCACGTGGGCCGAAATTCAGCAAGAAGGCGCCGTCGAAGGCCAGGATGCGCCCGTGGCGCGCCGCCGGCGTGACGGCCAGGGCGGGGGTGTTAAGCGCCGGGCCTGGGCCGCCGGCCTCGGCCAGGGCGTGATCCATCATCAGGATGCCATCGGGTGCGAGCATGGCCGCGGCTTCGGCCGAAAGCGGCCGATAGCCCTCGAAGTTGCGCACCGGGTTCTCCCCGCCGGCGGCGGTGATCATCGCATCCGCATGGGTGCCCCGCCCCGAGACCAGCGGCGCCCCGCGCGCCAGCGACAGCACGAAGATCACCCGCGGCCGCAGGCGGGCGGCCGCCAGGGGTGCATCCAGCATGGCCCAATCCGCGGCCAAGGCGCGCGCCAGCGCCTCGCCGTCGCGCCCCAATGCCGCGGCGACGGCCCGCGCCTTGCCAGGCGCCGCATCCGGGCCCGCGCCATCCGACACCTGGGTGATGGGCAGCCGCGCGGCGCGCAGCACCTGCACCACCTCCGGCGGCCCGGCATCGCCGGAGAGCAGCAGGAGGTCGGGGTTGATGCCGACAATCCCCTCCGTCGGCAGCGAGCGCATGTAGCCGATCTGCGGCAAGGTCGCGCAGGCGGCGGGGAAGCGGCTGGTGCTGTCCACTGCCAGCACCTTTTCCCCCGCACCCAGGGCGAAGACCGTCTCGGTGAGCGCGCCGCCGACCGAGACGATGCGCGAGGGGCCGGCCTCGGCCCGGGCGGCATGGGCCAGGCCAATTCCCAGCCCGGCCAGGGAACGGCGGCGCATCATGCCGCCGGCACCCGCAGCGCATGCCGCTCGGCGATTTGCGCCGCCAGGGAGCGCCAATCGGCACGCTCCGGCTTGCCGGGCTTGCGCGCGCCGAACATCTGGGCCACCACGCCGCCCGCCGCATCCAGCAATTCGATGCTGGTCACCGCGCCATCCTCGGTCGGCTTCACCACGCGCCAGGCTTCGGCCACGCCCGACTCGCGCAGGTGCAGGTTGAAGGCGGGGTCCAGCACATTGAACCAGCCACCGGCCGAGGGTTGGAGCCGCTCGATCGGCCCGGTGTGGATCTGGATGGCCGAGCGGTTGCCGACGAAGATCACGACCGGCACCTCGCCGGCGGCCGCCAGGATCAGCGTCTCGGCCGCGGCGGTGGGGTCGAGCGGCAGTGCCAGGTCGTCGCCGGCCAGGCGCAACGCCTGGCGGCGGCTGGCCTTGTGGCGGCGCAGCAGCTTCACGAAATCATGCGTGTCTTGCAGCGCCAGCCAGTCGCTGCGCAAGGCGTTGGCATCCACGGCGGCGTCCGCCGGCGCGGCTTCGGCAGGAGGGGCACTTACGGGTGGCGCGGGCGCGTCGGTGATGGCGAATTCGCCCACCAGAGCTGCCCAGGCGGCCATGTCTGTGACGCCGGGGACCGCGAAGATCTTGTGCGCCGCCTCGCCATCGCGGTCGAAGACCTGCAGGGAGGGACGTGCGCCGCCCAACGCATAAGCGTGCCGCCAGCGGCCGGGAAAGAGCCGCAGGTCGATATCCGGGCCCAGGACCAGGATGTGCCCGGGGCCGGATGAGACATCGAGATAGGCGCCATGGCGCTCATGCACGGCATGCTCGTTGCGGGTCAGCGCCATGACGACGCCCAGGCGCGGCAGGGCGGCGAAAAGCGCGGGCCAGTCCGGCCGGAGCGGGGTGGCGGCGCCGGTCAGGCCGAGAGCCACCAGCGCGGCTTCGGTGGTTCCGAGCCGCTGCGCCGCGTCGCGGACGCGCAGATGGCGGTGTTCCTGCCGCAGGGCCTCGTAGCGTTCAACCAGATCAGACATGAAAAGCCTCCGTTCGGGACAATCAGTGCAGGCGAAAATGAACCGGGACTTCGACCCAGGCCGGGATGCGCTGCCCATCGCGCGAGGCCGGTTCGAAGGCCCAGCGGCTGACGGCGGCGACCGCTGCGTGATCGAGCACCGCATGGCCGGAGGAGCGATGAACCCGCACCTCGCGCGGGTCGCCCTCCGGATCGAGCAGGGCGCGGATGAGCACGGTGCCGTTCAGGTCGAGCTCGATGGCGCGCGAGGGGTAGTCGGGCGGGCGCGGCGGGCGGCGGAACCGGGCTGCCGTGATCAAGGGCGGGCTGAACGCCAGTGCGGCGGCGGCCAGGGCGCCGGCCTGGCCGGGCGCAGCCGCGGGCGTGGCCTCGGCCGAGGCGCCAGAACTGGAGGCGCCAGAACTGGAGGCGCCAGAACTGGAGGCGCCAGAACCGGAGGCGCCAGGGCGGCGCGGCGGGCGCGGGCTGGCGAGGGCAGGCCGGTTGGCCAGGGCCGGCGGGGCCAGGCGCGGCTGCGGAGCGGGCTCGGCCCTTGGGGGCGGCGCTTCGGCCATCACGGGCGGGGGAGGCGCCACAGACTCGGCCTGCTGGGGAGGGGCGGGCGGCAGCGGCGGCACGGGAGGGGCCTCCAGTGGCATGGCGACGGCCTGGTCCGGCCAGGGAGTCAGGCTGGGGGGAATCAGGCTGGGGGGCGCCGGCAGGGGGGGCGGTGCCGCGGCGAGCAGCGGCAGCGGAGGGCTCTCCGGAATGGGCATCGGGGGTGGTGGCGTGTTGAAGACAGGCAGTGCCGGGCCGGGGTCAGGAAGCGGTTCGGCCTCCTGGGCCTCGGGGGCCTCCCCGGGCGCTGCGGCGCCCGCGGCGGGGAGAAAGGCGATCTCCAGCGGCACCAGGGCCGGCGGGTTGGTGGACGCGCCGTTGAGCCGGTCGCCCTGGGGCGTCATCGCCAGGATCACCAGCAGCCCCGCGCCCAGATGCGCCAGGAGCGACAGCAGCGTCGGCCCACCCTGCGCGCGGCCAGCCGGCGGGGTGCGCCAGGATGATGCGCCATCCAGGCCGCGCATCCCCGGGAGCACCCCCGCCGACATCTCAGAATCGCCCGATCAGGTTGGCCGCGAAGTAGCGGCCAGGCTGGGCGTAGAGGTCGCGCAGGGCGAAGCCCGCATCCTGGCCGCGCGTGTCCGAGACCTGGAAATACTTGGTGTCGGTCACGTTGAAGAGGCCGAGGTTGATGGTGAAGTTCGGGCTGATGTCGTAGTTCAGCGCCAGGTCGAGCACGGCATAGGCCGGCGCCTGGTAGCCGGTCGGGTTGGCCACGCGGGTGTTGCGCAGCGCGCCGATGGTGTTGATCTGCGCGCCCAGCCCTTGCAGGCGGGTGCCGTCCTGCGCCCGCCAGGCGGCGCCGATGGCGACGTTGAAGGGCTCCACCCCATCCACCGGGCGGCCGGTGTCGAGGTCCTCGCTGCGCGCATAGGCTGCGGCACCCCGCAGGCGCCATTCCGGCGTCACCCGCCATTCGCCGCGCGCCTCGGCGCCATAGATCTGCACGCGGCCGATGTTGCGGTACTGGAATTGCTGCAAGCCGCCGACCGTGCCGATCACCTGGGTCGCTATGAAATCCTCATAGCGGTTGTAGAAGGCGGCGAGCTGGAAGGAGGAGCCTTCGCCGAAGCGGCCGCGCAGGCCGGCTTCGAAGCTGTCCACGTATTCGGGCTTCAGGTTGCCGTTGGGCAGGACCTCGTAGCCCTGGGCGCGGTTGCTGAAGCCGAAATTCGCGGTGTCATAGGGCGGCGCGCGGAAGCCGCGGGAATACTGGCCGTAGAGCGAGTAGATCTCGTCCATCCGGTAGGTCGCGCCGAATTTCGGTGAGGCGGCGAAGGCGTTCAGATTGTTGATCGCGGCCGCATTGCCCGAAGCGGCAGAGCGCAGGAAGGCCGCGTCGGGCGAGGTGGTCAGGCTGTACCAGTCCAGGCGGATGGCCGGCAGGAAGTTGAAGCGGCCGTAGCGGATCTCATCCTGCAGATAGAGCCCGGTCTGCCACGTCGTCGTGTCCGGGAAATTCTTGTTCGGGAAGGCCTCGCCGCCGACTGTGGTGGCCACGGTGCCCGTCACCAGGTTCTGCTCATAGCGGTCACGCGGGCGGGAGGTGGCGATGCGCTCGACGGTGATGCCATAGGTCAGGCGGTGTTCGGCGCCGAGCCACTGGGCCGAGCTGCGGAACTGCACATCCGTCCCGGCCAGTTCCTGCTCCTGCTCCGTATTGGTGTAGCGCAGGCGGTTCGGGGCGGCGAAGGCGGGGTTGGCGGCGCCGACATAGCGCTGCTGCGTGGTCTGCTCGCGCCGGTCCAGGCGGGACCAGTAGGCGCGCACATCCATGCGATCCGCGAAGAGCAGCGGCTCGCTGCGGAACCAGTCGAGCTGCACGCGGCCGCGCACGGTCCGGTCCTCGCCGCGGCTGTCCTGCACGGTGGTACGCGCGGCGCCGGCGCCTGTGCTCGCGCGGTCGGTCAGCAGATTGGTGTTGGTCTCGCGCGTCAGGATCTCGCCGGTCAGGCGCAGGGTGTTGGCGGGGGTTGCGCGCCAGACGGCGCGGGCGAGGAAGCTGTTGACCGAATAATCCTGCGGATTGGGCGCAATCCGGCCATTGGGCGTGAGTTCCTGCCCATCGCGCCGGGTGTAGAGCGCCATGAAATCCACATCGCCGGCGCGCACCGCGCCCAGCACGCTCTCGCTGAAGGAGCGGTCGGCCCCGCTATATCCGAAACGCCCGCTGAAATAGCTGGTGCGATCCGCGTTCAGGTAATCGCCGGGATCCTTGGTGATGTAGTTGACGATACCGCCGATCGCGTCCGAGCCGAACAGCGCCGAGGCCGGGCCGCGAATGATCTCCAGCCGGCGCACCGTCTCCAGGTCCACGAAGTCGCGGGTGAAGGTGCCGGGGCCGAGATTGCTCTCGGGGAAATCGGGCAGGCGCACGCCGTCGATGAGGACGCGCACGCGGTTGTCGCCGATGCCGCGGATGATGAAGTTTCCACCGCCGCCGCGTTGCGGCTGGTTGGAGAAGGTGACGCCCGGCTCATAGCGCACCGCATCCTGCGGACGCACGGCGTTCTGCCGCTCGAGCTGCTCCGCGTCGATGATGTTCACCGTGGCCGGCACATCGCCGATGGCGCGCGGCGTGCGCGTCGCGGTGGATGTCACCGCGTCGAGCGCCGTGGCGCCCACGGGCTCGGGCGGCGCGCCACCGGGCGATTGCGCCCAGGCGGGTGTCGCGGTGAGGAGGGCGATGGTGCCGCCCAGGGTTGCGATGCGTCTTCTTGCCATACCGGGTCTCGTCCGTGGTTGGGGGCGGGGCCTGGCTGGCGGCGATTCCGGGGCTGCTGGCAGCGCCGGTCTGGCTGGCTTGGCTGAGGGGTTACTTGGTCAGGATCAACTTGTTGCTGGCGGTGAGGCGCAGTCGGTAGGCCTCATCGCCATGGCGGATCAGCACCTCGCGGGCGCCGGCAAGGAGTGCGGCGCTGCTGATCGTGCTGGCTGGCTGCACCCGCGCTTCCGTCGGGCCGGGCCCTCGGGTTGGGGGAGCAGGGGAGGGTGGGGGGCTGTCTCGATGTTTCATCGTTCAGTGGGGGAATCCATCGCCTTCCGTCGGCATAGCAACGATAAAGCACGGGCTTCCGGTTGTTGCAAGTGACTCGCAATCGCAAAATAAGATCGGACGTGGCCAGCCCTGGTCGGTGAGCCGGAAGGGCCACGATCGCGTCGAGGTCATGCGCCACCCTCGCCCCCGATTGCGATGTGTCGGCCATGCGCCCCAGCACCGACAACTCCGCGGGCGGGTCGATGCCCAGTGCGGCCCGATCGGCCGGCGGCGCCCGGTCCGGCAAGGCAGCGGCCACATGCCAATCCGGCAGCGCCTCGGGCGTGGCACCATCATCCACCAGGGGCGCAAAAAGCATCCCCCTGGCCAGCACGGCCACATCGGCTGGCGTGCCATCGGCCCAGTCCGCGGCAGCCAGCGCGGTAAATGCGTGCAGCCTCGGTCGGATCAGTGGCGCGTTGGCCGTGCCCTCCTTCTGATTCCGCGACGCCCTGACGTGCGTGGTGCCGGGCGGCTCCTGTTCGGGTGCCGCGCTAAAGAATGGCGCCGTCCTGGGCGACCAGGCGGCCTCTGAAGAAGACAAGCCGGCGCGGCGGATGCTGTCCAATCGCCTCGCCGATCGTTTCGGCTGGGATGGTGAAGAAGCTTGCGTCCTTCCCCTCCGCAAGCCCGTGGCCGGTGATGCCGATCACCTCGGCGCCGACCGAGGAGCACATGGCGAAGAGCTGCCCCAGCAGCGGGTCATGCCGGACATCCACGCGCCAGCCGATGACCGCAGCGCGCTCCAGCATGTCGGCATTGCCGTAGGGGCTCCAGGTGTCGCGCACATCATCATTGCCGCAGAAGACGCGGACACCCGCCTCGGCCAGCGCAAAGAGCGGCGGCAGCGTGGCGCCACCCGCGCCGTGGCTCGCCAGCGCCACGCCGCTTTCGGCCATCAGCTCGGCGGCCGCCTTCTGCTTGCCTTCCGGCACGCCGCCCAGGCCGAAGCCATGGCTGATGGTCACCTGCCCCTGCATGCCCTGGGCGCGTGTGCGGGCGCAGATCTCCTGCACGCCATAGAGGCCGAGTTCGCCGGGCTCGTGGAGGTGGATATCGATGCCGACGCCTTGCCGCTCGGCAATGCCAAAGATCGTGTCGAGCTGGCCGCGCGCGTCGCGGTCCACCTCGGAGGGATCAATGCCCCCCACCAGGTCGGCGCCGGCGCGGATCGCGTCCTCAAGCAGGGCGGCGACGCCGGGGGCCCGCATCACACCCGCTTGCGGGAAGGCCACGATCTGGATGGTGGCGAGATGCGCATGCGCCTCCCGCGCTGCCAGCACGCCTTCCAGTGTGTTGAGCTTGAAGTCCGGAGTGATGTCCACATGGGTGCGGATATGGCCCGTGCCATGGCCCACGCTGCGGCGGATCAACTCCCCCGCGCGGGCCGCGGTGGAGAGCGGCAGGGCGGGCAGCGTCACCTGGTCGGTCTCGATCCGGCTCATGCGTGTGGCCTGGGCGCGGTGCGGCATCCAGGGCAGCCCGAACAACGTCTTGTCGAGATGCATGTGACCATCGGTGAGCGCGGGCAGGACGAGATCACCGCCGATGTCGTGCACCGCGCCGGCCTGCGGCAAGGGCGCGCCGGGCGGCAGGATCGCCGCGATGCGCGCGCCCTCGATGGCGATGGCCATTCCCTGCCGGCCATCCGGCAGGCGGGCATGGGTCAGCAGGGTCTCAATGGCGTGCATGGCAGTATCTCCGACTGAAAGAGCTTCGGCTGTGACGCCGAGCTTGCCAAGGCGCGCGGCGGCCAACAAGTTCACGCCCAGGGAGCGCGTCACCCGCAAGCGCTGGACGATTGCCCTCTGGAGGGTTCTTCCATGGCTTGATCAACCTGGATCACCTGCGTGTCGCGGAGAGAGGCAGTCAACATCACTGGGACAGCGGCGCGGTATTCTCCACCCAGCACCAGAGGCGCAACAGTGGCGCAAACACAGCGGTTCGCGGCGCTGTGTCTTGTCGCGAAGGAGAAAGCCGGCAGGGCCGCCACATGCTCCGTTCGCCCTGGCTTCACCGCGTATCCTGGATAACCTCCGCGGTGCCGTGAACCATCCGCATCTCTGCACATGGCACTATTCGGCGATCGGCTCCCAGGTTGGGAAGGCCCCGCTCACTGTCACCTTCAGCTTCGCGGCCGCGCCGCCGGGGCTGCGCCAGGGTCAGTAACCAAGCGTTGGGTCGCAAAGATTTTGCAGCGGAGTCCCCGCGATCCAGCGGCCAAGATTCTCGGCGAACAGCATGACGGCGTGGAACTGCCACTCCGCCAATTCGCCCGAGACATGCGGCGTCACGGTCACGCCTGGCGCGTCCCACATGGCGTCCTCCGCCGCAAGCGGCTCGGTGTGGAAGACGTCGAAGGTGGCATGGCCGATCCGGCCCTCAGCGAGCAGGGGCCGCAGCGCCGCCTCATCCACGATGTTGCCGCGCGCCAGGTTGATCAGGTGGCAGCCCGGCTTCAGCCGCAGCAGTCGCTCGGCGCCGAACAACCCGCGCGTCCGGGGTGTGAGCGGTGTCAGAATCACGCATATATCGGCCTCGGCCAGCGCCTCATCCAGCCGCGCCTCAGGCAGGACCAGATCGGCCTCGGCGAGCGGCGCGCCGGTCCGGGTGACGCCCACCACGCGCGCGCCGAAGACCGCAAGGCGGCGGCCGATCTCCCGCCCGATGCGCCCCATCCCCACGATCGCCACCGTCCGGCCCGCGAGCGGCGTCACGGGCAGCAGCTTCCAGATGCGGTCCTGCTGCTGCTGGCGGTAGAGCCCCATGCGCTGGGCCTGGTCCAGCATCGCCCAGATCGCGTATTCCGCCATGATCGAGACATGCAGGCCGGAGGAGTTCGTCACCATCACTCGCGCCGGGTCCCAGGGCGGCAGGTGCTCGATGCCGGCGCCGGTCGCGTGCAGCCAGCGGATGGAGGGGAAGCCCAGCAGCATCTCGCGCGGGAAGGCGCCGAGGAATCCCATGCGGAAGCTCACCACCGCATCGGGCTGCTCGCGTTCCAGCGTGGCTGGCAGATCCGCGTAATTGTCCAGCACGACATAGCGCGGCTCGGGCTGGCGACGCTTCAGCTCGTCCAGGTAGAGCGCCGACTGGTGATGATGCACCAGCACCGTCAGGGCATCGGCCGGCTTGGGCCGCGGGAGTTGGATCGCGCTCATGGCGTGCGCCTTTCCGGCAGGTGGGCGAGCAGTCGCTGCCCGGTGTTGCGGCAATGCGCACCGAGCAACCGGCCGACCTCAACGGCGTCGCCGGCCACATAGGCGCGCGCGATGGCGCGGTGCTCGCCCTGCGAATGGGCAATCTCGCTCGCCAGGCTGACCGAGAGCCGTGTGTAGCGTTCGGCCGAGGCGCGCAGCACGCGCAGCATGCGCGTGATCAACGGCCCGCCGCCATGCTCGATGAAATGGTCGTGGAACGCCGTGTTGGCGCTGGCGAAAGCCTCTGTGTCCAACGGCTTGGCCACGCCGGCTTCCTCGAGCGTGCGGAGCAGCGCCTTCAGCACGCGGGCTTCTGCGGTGGTGCGGCGCTCTGTCGCGCGACGGCCGGCCTCGGCTTCCAGGAGGGCGCGGACGGCGAAGACCTCCTCGATCTCGGAACGGCTGAAATCGGCCACGATGTAGCCGCGGCGCGGGCGCATGATGACGAGGCCTTCGACTTCCAGCCGGCACAGCGCCTCACGCAGGGGCAGGCGGCTGATGCCCAGTTCGGCCGCCAGCTCCTCCTGGCGCAGCGGTTGGCCGAAATCGAGCCGTCCACGCACGATGGCCTCGCGCAATGCGGCATAGGCCAGGTCCGGCAGATTGGCCGGCGGCGTAACGGACGGCAGGCGGCGTTCGGCCGTGCTTGCCATGATATTCCTCCGGAGATCCTCATCCAGCCGAGGCGGAACCGTGTGCGAAGTGGCGCTTGTAAACTGGATACAATTTGCTAACGTCATCGCGAAGCATCGTCAAGCCGGCCTGCGAGGATCGCACCGCATGAAGCAGCAGCTACTGGCCCGCATCGAGCGTGACCAAGGCCGGCTCACGGAGTTCCTGCGCGGCTTCATCCGCTGCCGCGACCTGAATCCACCCGGCGACACCACGGCGGGCGCCGCCTATGTCCGTGCCTTCCTGGAGGCCGAGGGCCTGCCCTTCAAGGTGGTGGCGCCCATGCCCAACATGCCGAATTTCATCGCGACCCGGCATTTCGGCGCGGACGGCCCGCATCTCGTCCTCAACGGCCACATTGACGTCTTCCCGGTGGAAGCCCCCGAGCGCTGGACGCATGACCCCTTCGGTGCCGAGCTGGTGGACGGGCGCATCTACGGGCGCGGTGCCTGCGACATGAAATGCGGCACCACGGCCTCCATCTTCGCCTACCACTACCTGCATGCGATGCAGGACGTGCTGCGCGGGCGACTGACCCTGACCGTCGTCTCCGACGAGGAGACCTTCGGCCCATGGGGCACGCGCTATCTCATGGAACACCATGCGGAGGAGGTGCTGGGAGATTGCTGCCTGAATGGCGAGCCCTCCAGCCCCTGGACGGTGCGCTTCGGCGAGAAGGGCCTGGTCTGGCTGCGCTTTCGCGTCAGCACGCCGGGCGGGCACGGCGCCTTCGTCCATCGCAGCCCGAACAGCATCCGCATCGCCATGCGCCTGATCGAGGAGTTGCAGAGCCTGACGGCGTTGCAGCCAGAAGAGCCGGAGGAGTTCATCCGTGCATTGGAGGAATCGCATGACGCGATGGAGCGCGCCTATGGCGAGGGCGCGGCCCGCGTCATTCGCTCCATGACGCTGAACATCGGCACCATCCAGGGCGGCGTGAAGGTGAACATGATCGCCGCCAGCGCCGAGTTCACCGCCGATTTCCGCATCCCGAACGGCATCCGGCAGGAGGAGGTCGTCGCGCGGATCGAGGCGATCCTGGCGCGCTACCCTGAGGCGAGCATGGAGACGATCGTCTCCACCCGGCCCAATTGGTGCCAGCCCTACCACCCGATGATGGACCTCGTGCGGGAGAATGCGAAGCTCGTCTCCGGCATCGTGCCGGAGCGCGTTGTCTCCCCTGGCGGCACCGATGCGCGGCTGTGGCGCCTGGCCGGCGTGCCGGGCGTCGTCTACGGCCCCTCGCCCCACGGCATGGGCAGCGTGGACGAATACGTCTCGGTGGAGGAATTCCTCCATGTCGTGAAGTGCCACGCGCTCTCCGCCTATGACTACCTTGCCCGCGGCTGAGCAAGACCGGGCCTGGCGCATCGGCGGCAGCCCGCGGCGTGTCGAGGATGCGCGCTTCCTCATGGGCGGCGGCCGGTATGTGGATGACCACGGCCGCCGGGA
The DNA here is from genome assembly GCF_019747315.1 of Roseococcus sp. GTDB lineage: Bacteria > Pseudomonadota > Alphaproteobacteria > Acetobacterales > Acetobacteraceae > Roseococcus. The sequence continues at coordinate 24,031 of NZ_JAIEQY010000198.1, forward strand.
TGACGCCTTCCTGGTGATCCTGCGGTCGCCGCACGCGCATGCCCGCATCGTCGCGACCGACATCGTGGCGGCTGCGGCCATGCCCGGCGTGCTGGCGGTGCTCACCAGCGAGGCCGAAGCCGGGGCGGGCTTCGGCACCTTCTCCAACCGCATTCGGCGCCAGCGGGCCGATGGCGCACCGATGTTCGAGCCGCCGCGCCACCTGCTGGCGAAGGGCAGGGTGCGGCATGTGGGCGAAGCCGTGGCCGCGATCGTCGCCGCCAGCGAGGCCGAGGCCCGCGATGCGGCGGAGCAGATCGTCGTCGAGTATCAGGCGCTGCCCGCCGTCACCGATCCCGCGCTGGCCGCCTCGCCCGGCGCGCCGCCGATCTGGGACGAGCAGCCGGACAACCGCGCCTTCACCTTCCAGGCCGGTGATGCCGCGAGAGCGGCTGAGGCCATGGCCGCCGCCGCGCATGTGGTGCGCGGGCACTTCACCATCCCGCGCCTGGCCGGCTGCGCGATGGAAGCGCGTGCCTGCATCGCCGAGCATGACCCCTCCACCGACAGCTACACCCTGATCGTGGGCGTACAGACGCCGCATACGCTGCGCCAGGAGATCGCTCAGCGGATCCTGCGGATCCCGTCCGAGCGGCTGCGCGTCATCTCACCCGATGTGGGCGGTGCCTTCGGCCTGAAGGGCGGGGATTTCCCGGAATACGGCCTGGCGCTCTGGGCGGCGCGGCTGACCGGCCAGCGCGTGCGCTGGCGCGCGACGCGCAGCGAGGCCTTCCTCGCCGACCACCAGGGGCGCGACAATGTGTGGGAGGCCGAACTTGCGCTCGACGCGGAGGGCCACTTCCTCGCGCTCCGCGCCCGCTCCTTCGCAGCACTCGGGGCCAGTCTGGCCTTTGCGGGGACGCATCAGGCGACCAACAACCTGGGCGGCCTTGCCGGGCCGTATCGGACGCCGGCCATCCATGTGGAGGCTGTCGGCGTCTTCACCAATGCGCCGCCGGTGGCGCCCTATCGCGGCGCAGGCCGGCCGGAAGCCACCTTCGTGATGGAGCGGATGGTCGACATGGCGGCCGATGCGGTGGGGATGGACCGCATTGCTCTCCGCCTGCGCAACATGGCGCCGCCGGAGGCGATGCCATTCCGTACAGGCCTGATCTTCACCTATGACAGCGGCGATTTTCCCAGCCTGACCGGCGCCGCGCTGGCCGCGGCGGATTGGCAGGGCTTTCCCCGCCGCCAGGCCGAGAGCGCGGCGCGGGGCGCGCGCCGCGGCATCGGCTTTGCCTTCGCCATCGAGATCGCAGGCGGGCCTCTCGAAGCCCCGCTGGAGGAACACGCGACCGTCAGCCTCGATGCGACCGGCCGCCTGGTCCTGCGCGTGGGCACACATTCGCATGGGCAGGGGCATGAGACGGCGTTCCGCCAGATCGCGGCCGAGGTGCTCGGCATGGCGCCGGACGCCATGCATTTCATCCAGGGCGATACCCAGGCGGTCACGCACGGACGAGGCACCTTCGGCTCGCGCTCCATCTCGACGGGGGGCTCCGCGCTGCTCGGTGCGCTGCATGCGCTCCGCGACAAGGCCCGGCTTGTGGCCGCGCATGCGCTGGAGGTGGCGCCAGCGGATCTCGAATTCACGACGGGCCGCTTCCAGGTGGCCGGCACCGACCGCGCCATCTCCCTCGTCGAGGTCGCGGCGCGGGAGGGCGAGCCGGCCGGGCTGGAGCCCGGCCTCAGCGCCGCCGTCACCCGTGCTCCCGCTGGCCCCACCTTTCCCAACAGCGCGCATGTCTGCGAGGTGGAGCTGGACCCCGAGACGGGCGAGGCCCGCATCCTCGCCTATCTCGTCGCGGATGATGCGGGGCGGCTGATCAACCCGATGCTGGCCCATGGCCAGACCCGCGGCGGCGTGGCCCAGGGGCTGGGCGAAGCCCTGATGGAACGCATCGCCTTCGACCCGAGTGGCCAGATCCTGACCGCCAGTTTCCAGGATTACGCCCTGCCACGCGCCCTGGACCTGCCGGACATCGTCACATTGTCGCGTGGCGTGCCGACGGCGGCCAAT
>NZ_JAIEQY010000031.1 GCF_019747315.1 Roseococcus sp.
GGCCCCTCCCCCCATTCCCCATCAATCGGTTTCCAAAGGCCCACGGCCTTTGGTGGGGGTGTCGGGGGCAAAGCCCCTGACGGCGCGCCCTCCCCGACTACTCCGCAGCCATCGGCATCGCGTTGTCGGCGATGGCGCGCCAGATGCGGGCGGGGGTGGCGGGCATGTCGAGGTGTCGGATTTTGTAGGGGCCTAGGGCGTCTACCACGGCGTTGATGATGGCGGCGGGTGCGCCGATGGAGCCCACTTCGCCGCAGCCTTTCACGCCCATGGGGGTATCGGTGGAGGGCACGGGGTGGGTTTGCATGTCGAAGCTGGGGAGGTTGTCGGCGCGCGGCATGCAGTAGTCCTGGAAGGAGCCGCTGAGCATCTGGCCGGTGGCGGGGTCATAGACGCAGTGTTCGAGCAGGGCCTGGCCGATGCCCTGGGTGATGCCGCCATGGAGCTGGCCTTCGACGATCATCGGGTTGATGACGGTGCCGACATCGTCCACGCCCACGTAGTTGACGAGGGTGACCTGGCCGGTATCCGGGTCGATCTCGACTTCCGCGACATGGGCACCACCGGGGAAGGAGAAGTTCACGGGGTCGTGATAGGCCTGTTCTTCCAGGCCAGGATCCACGGTTTCCAGCGGGTAGTCGTGCGGGACGTAGGCGGCGAGGGCGATTTCCTGGAAGCTCTTGCCGCGATCGGTGCCGGCGATGGTGAAGCGGCCTTCGGTGAATTCGATGTCCATCTCGCTGGCTTCGAGCAGGTGCGCCGCGATCTTCTTGCCCTTGGCGATCACGCGGTCCGACGCCTTGGCGAGTGCGGCGCCGCCGACGACGAGGGAGCGCGAGCCATAGGTGCCCATGCCGAATTGCACGCGGTCGGTGTCGCCATAGACGATGTCGATATCCTCGAAGGCGACGCCGAGCTTTTCGGCGACGATCTGCGCGAAGGTGGTCTCATGCCCCTGGCCGTGGCTATGCGTGCCGATGAGGACGGTAACATGGCCGGTGGGATGCACGCGGACGGTCGCACTTTCGTAGAGCCCACCGCGCGCGCCGAGCTGGCCCGCGATGCGCGAGGGGGCCAGGCCGCAGGCCTCGATATAAGTGGAGAGGCCGACGCCACGCAGCTTGCCCTGCTGCTTGGCGATGGCCTGGCGGGCGGGGAAGCCCTCCCAATCGGCCAGGGCCAGCGCGCGGTCCATGCAGCCTAGCGGGTCGCCGCTGTCGTATTTCATCATGACCGGCGTCTGGTAGGGGAAGGCGCTGCGCGGGATCATGTTGAGGCGGCGGATTGCGGCCTTGTCCATGCCCATTTCCATGGCGGCGATATCCACCAGGCGCTCGACCACGAAGGTGGCTTCGGGGCGGCCGGCGCCGCGATAGGCGTCCACCGGGACGGTGTTGGTGAAGGCCACCTTCACCTGGCAATGGATGGCGGGCGTCGTATAGACCCCGGCCAGCAGCGGCGCGTAGAGGTTGGTCGGGATGTTCGGCCCGAAGGTGGAGATGTAGCCGCCGATATTGCCGATGGTGATCACCTTCATGCCGATGAAGCGGCCGGAGGCATCGAGCGCGAGCGCCGCTTCGGTCACGTGGTCGCGCCCATGGGCGTCGCTGATGAAGCCTTCGCTGCGCTCGCACACCCATTTTACGCAATGGCCGAAGCACTTGGCGGCGAAGGTGACGACGGCTTCCTCGGCGTAGTGGAACTGCTTCACGCCGAAACCGCCGCCGACATCGGGCGCGACCACGCGCAGGCGATGCTGCGGGATGTTGAGCACGAAGGCGCCCATCAGCATGCGCACCACATGCGGAAACTGGCTGGTGGTCCAGAGCGTGTATTGCCCGCTGCTGGCCTCGAAATCGGCGATGGCGGCGCGCGGTTCCATCGGGTTGCCGACGAGGCGGTTGTTCACGAGCTTGAGGCGCGCGACGTGATGCGCGCGGGCGAAGGCGGCCTCGGTGGCGGCTGCATCGCCGATGGACCAGTCGCAGCAGAGATTGCCGGGCGCGTCGTCGAAAATCTGCGGCGCGCCGGGGGCGATGGCGGATTCGAGGTCCACCGCGGCGGGCAGCGGCGTGTAGTCCACCTCGATGAGTTCGGCTGCGTCGCGCGCCTGGTGCGCGGTCTCGGCCAGGATGAAGGCGACGGCATCGCCCACGTAGCGCACCTTGCCCTGGGCGAGGGCGGGGTGCGGCGGCTCCTTCATCGGCAGCCCGTCCGTGCCGGTGATGCCCCAGCCGCAGGGCAGCCCGCCCACGCCGGCCGCTGCGAGATCGGCGCCGGTGAGGATGCCGATGACGCCCGGCGCCGCGCTGGCGGCGGCGATCTCCACGCCATTCACCAGCGCATGGGCATGGGGCGAGCGGAGGAAGACGCCATGGGCCATGTTCGGGCGCTGCATGTCGGCCACGTAGTTGCCGCGCCCGCTGAGGAAGCGCTGGTCTTCCTTGCGCCGCGGGGAAGCGCCGATGCCGTTCTGACCCATGTTTCATTTCTCCTGCAGCCGGGTGACCGGAGTGTCCGCGAGACCGGGACGGGCTGACGGGGAAAAGCGGCAGGTTTCGTGGGCTGTCCGGAACAATCTGCTTGGAAGCCGTCCATATCGCTACCAAAACGCACATAAAATTGGCAAATACGGTCAAAACGGGAAGTACATGACTCTCTTGTGAGCAATACGCGCGTTGTCGGGGCATCCGCGCGGCCCTTACGCTGTGGACATACGACGCTTCCGCTCAACCCCCGGGTCGCCATGCCCGCCGCAGGAGATGAACCGATGTCGCGCACCCCCCCGAACCTCCTCCGCCGAGCCCTTCTGGGGCTGGGTGCGATCGCGGGCCTCTCCCTGGCCGCCCCCGCCTCCGCCCAGCGCGCCCAGCCCTGCATCGGCGCCTCCTGGGAATTGACCGGTCCGCTCGCCCATAGCGGCTTCGCACTGCGCGTCGCGGTGGAGACGGCGCTGGCCGAGATCAACGCGGCCGGCGGCGTGCTGGGCCAGCAGCTTCGCCTGGTCGCCTATGATGATGTGGGCGAGCCCGCCCGCGCCGTGGACAATGCCCGCCGCATCGGCGAGCGCGACAATTGCGTGGTGATGATGGGCGGCTTCCGCACCCCCAACGCCATTGCGCTCCGCGAGCCGCTGGACGAGATGGGCCTGCCCTGGGTCGGTGTCGTTTCCGCCGGCACGCAGGTGGTCGAGCATCCGAATGGCCGCAACCAGTGGATGTTCCGTGTCTCGATGAAGGACCGCTGGGTGGCGCCCTTCCTCGTCACCGCCGCCCAGCAGCGCAGCCGCTCCGGCCGCATCGGCCTGATGTATGAGGGCACGGGCTGGGGCCAGGGCGCCGTGCCGGATGTGACGGCCGCGATGCGCGCGGCCAACCTCACCATCGCGGCCAGCGAGACCTTCAACATCGCCGACACCGACATGACGGCGCAGCTGACCCGCATGCGCGATGCCGGCGTGGACACCGTGATCTTCTACGGCGTGGACCGCGAGGCGACGAACGTCGTCCGCTCGATGGACCGGCTCGGCTACAAGCCGCAGATCATCTCGGCCTGGGGCATTGGCGTGCAATTCGCGCAGACCGCGGGCCCGCTGGCCGAGGGCGTGATCGTCGCCGGCACCTATACCTGGATGGGCCAGCTGCCGCCGCGCGCGCAGACGGTGCTGGCCGGCATGCAGCAGCGCTTCCCGCAGATCCGCACCCCGGCCGACCTGCTGATGCCCTCGGGCACGGCCAATGCCTATGACGCGGTCTATATCATCGCCGAGGCGTTGAAGATCGCCGGCCGCCATGACCGGACCGCGCTCCGCGACGCCATGTTCCGCGTAAACTACCAGGGCATTGTCGCGAATTACGCGCCGGCCTTCGAGCGCACGCAGGAGCGGATGGATGCGATCCTCCCCGCCTCCTACCGCCTGCTCGCCTTCCACAATGGCGCCATGCTGCCCATCGAGCAGACGCCCTTCGGCCAGCCGCGCACGAACTGAGCGGCGCACAACATGGAAGCCCTGCTGCAATACCTCCTGACGGGGCTCTCGGCGGGCGCGATCTACGGGATGATCGCGCTCGGCTTCTACGTGATGTGGAGCGCCGCCAAGGCCGTCAATTTCACCTTTGGCGACATCTTCATGCTGGGCGGCGTCCTCACCGTCGTCCTGCGCGAATTGGGCCTGCCGCTGCCCATGGCGGCGGCGGGCGCCATCCTGATCGCGGCCCTTTCGGGCGCGGTGATCGAGCGCGTCTTCGTGCGCCCCTTCAACCGTGAGGCGAACGCCATCGGCTGGATGCTGACCACGATCGCCGTCGGCACCATGATCGAGAGCTTCACCACGGCCACCTATGGCCCGCTCGGCCGCGCGATGCCCACACCCTTGGTCGAGCAGCCGCTGCGCATCGGCGGGGCGGGCATCTACTGGCAGGAATTGCTGATCCCCGCCGTGCTGCTGGCGCTGACCTTCTCTCTGGAGGGGTTCTATCGCCGCACGGTGCTGGGCCGCGCCATGCGCGCCGTGGCCTATAACCGTGTGGCGGCGGGCCTTGTGGGCATTGATGCGGACCGCATCACCATGCTGGCCTTCGCGCTGGCCGGCGGCATCGGCGCGCTGGCGGGCTTCCTGGTGGCACCCATCGTGCAGGCCTCCTCCTCCATGGGCGTCGTGGTCGGCCTCAAGGGCTTTCTCGTCGCCATCATCGCGGGCATTTCCAATGCGCCGGGCGTGGTGATCACGGGCCTGGTCTATGGCGTGATGGAGAAGTTCATCGAGGCCTATCTCTCGACCGCGGCGCGCGACGCCATCGGCTTCACCGTCATGATCCTGGTGCTGCTGATCTTCCCCCAGGGCCTCTTCGGCCGGCGTGAGGTGCAGAAGGTATGAGCGCACGCGTTGCGGGCTGGTTGGCCCTGCTGGTCCTGGCCCTGCTCATTGCCGGCTTCCCCTGGCTCGGCGATGTGATCGGCGAGCGGTATCCGACGAGCTATGAGCTGCGCCTCGTCATGCGCGCGATGATCCTGTGCATCGTCGTCATCGGGCTGAACCTGCTGGTGGGGCTCGCCGGCCTCGTCTCGCTGGGGCAGGCTGCCCTCTACGGGCTGGGTGCGCATGTGGCCGCGTTGCTGTCGCTGCGCGCCGGCTTCTCCTTCGCCGAGAGCATGGCCTTCGCCATCGCCATCCCCGCGCTGATGGGCGCCATCCTGGCCTTCCCCACCGTGCGCGTGCGCGGCGTGTACCTCGCCGTCATCACCATCGCCTTCGGGCTGATCTTCGTGAATGTGCTGCGCGAATGGGTGAGCTTCACGGGCGGCGCCTCGGGCCTTGCGAACCTGCCGCGCCCGACCCTGTTCGGCGAGCCGCTGATGGCGGTCAGGCGCACCAACTTCAACTACTATTACCTGATCCTGTTCTTCCTGCTGCTGTCGGTCTGGGCGCAATATGCCATCACCTTCAGCCGCTACGGCCGCGCCATGCGGGCCGCCGCGCAGAGCGAGAATGCGGCCCGCGCTCTCGGCATCAATGTGGTCGGCATCCGCACGCTGGCCTTCTCCATCTCGGCCGGCTTCGCGGGGCTGGGCGGCGGGCTCTTCGCCAATCTCGCCCTCTTCGTGAACTACGAGACCTTCAGCTTCAACACGAGCATCGAGTTGCTGCTGATGGTGATCCTCGGCGGCTCCGGCACCATGGCCGGGCCGCTCATCGGCACCTCCGTGCTCTTCATGGCGACGCAATTCCTCCAGGGCCTCGGGCAATGGCAGACCTTCGGCTACGGTTTGCTGCTGGCCCTCGTGCTCTTCGTGATGCCCAAGGGCATCGTGGGTTCGCTGGCCGCGCTCCGCGCCCGCATCACCGGCAAGTCCCGCCCGCGCGCGACGGGCGCCTGGCCGCATTGGGGGCCGGGCATGGAGCAGGTGACGGCACGGCCGGATGAGCAGGGCCAGGCCACACTCATCGTGCAGGATGTGACGCTGCGCTTCGGCGGGCTGACGGCGGTGAGCCATGTGAACATGGAGGTCCGCGCCGGCACGGTGCATGCGCTGATCGGGCCGAATGGCGCGGGCAAATCGTCGCTCCTCAACGTGATCTCGGGCTTCTACAAGGCGAGCGAGGGCCGGGTCACGCTCTTCGGCAATGCGCTGAACAATGCGCCGCCTTACGCGCTCGCGCGGCTCGGCGTCGCGCGCAGCTTCCAGAACACCGAGCTCTTCACGCAGATGAGCGTGCTGGAGAACGTGCTGGTGGGTGCCCATCCGCATTTCCGCTCCGGCTTCGCCGAGACGGTGCTGCGCCTGCCGCGCTTCCACCGCGAGGAGCGCGCGGCGCGCGCCGAGGCGCTGAAGCTGCTGGATTTCGTGGGCCTCTCGGAATTCGCCGATGAGCAGGCGGGCAACCTGCCCTTCGGCCATCAGCGGCGGCTGGAGATCGCCCGCGCGCTGGCGCTGCGCCCCAAGCTCCTGCTGCTGGACGAGCCCGCCGCCGGCCTCACCCATGGCGAGATCGAGGATCTGGTGGCGCTGATCCGCGGCCTTGCGGATCGCGGCATGACCATCATCCTGGTCGAGCATCACGTGGACATGATCATGGCCGTCTCCGACCGCGTGACCGTGCTGGATTATGGCGAGGTGATCGCCGATGGCCCCGTCTCCGAGGTGCAGTCCAACCCGAAGGTGATCGAGGCCTATTTCGGCCAGGGCGCGCTGCCGGTGCGGGAGGGCGCGGCATGAGCAGCCCCATCCTCAGCGTCTCCGGCCTGCGCGTCTCCTATGGGCGGATCGAGGCCCTGCGCGGCGTGGACATCCAGGTGGGCCAGGGCGAGTTCGTCGGCATCATCGGCTCCAACGGCGCCGGCAAGACGAGCATGCTGCGCGCCGTCACCGGCGTGGTGAAGCCGGCCGGCGGCACCGTTTCCTTCGCGGGCGCCGACACGACGGGCGAGCCCAGCCACCGCATGGTGGCGCGCGGCCTCGCCATGGTGCCGGAGGGGCGCATGGTCTTCGCCGACCAGTCGGTGCGGGACAACCTCGTGCTCGGCGCCTATTCGCGCATCAAGCAGGATCCGCGGGGCGTGGACGAGGATATCGAGAAGACCATCGCCATGTTCCCGCGCCTGGGCGAGCGGATCGACCAGCAGGCCGGCACGCTCTCGGGCGGCGAGCAGCAGATGCTGGCCATTGCCCGCGGCCTTCTTTCTCGCCCGCGGCTTCTCATCATCGATGAATTATCGCTGGGGCTCGCGCCCAAGATCCTGGACATGCTGTTCCCGGTGCTGATCGACCTGAACGCCCGCGGCCTCTCCATCCTGCTCGTTGAGCAGATGGCGAGCTATGCGCTGGCGGTGACCCACCGGACCTATGTGATGGAAAATGGGCGCGTCCTGCTGGAAGGCCCCTCACGGGACCTCGCGCATGATGACCGCGTGCTGGATGCCTATCTGGGGCGGCGGACCAAGGCGCCGGGGTGATTGGCGGGCACCAGCGCTTCAGCAGGTCACAAGCGCCGCGTCAGCCGGGGCGCGGCCGCAAGGAAGCGCGTGGTGAGATCGCCCCGCCCTTCGGAAAACAGATGCGGGTGCAGCTGCGCGATTGCGCCTCGACGCGTCGCAGATGCCCCACGATCGCCGCATCGCCGACCCAGGCGCATGATCTCGGGGGCCTGCGCGAGGTTGGGCGGCAGGGGCCAGGCGGTGGGCGTGGCGTGGCTCTCCGTGAGATCCTCCAGCGGGAGACGCCAGGCCTGGCTTTCCTCGGCCAGGCGGCGGTGGATCATCCATCCCCCGCTCGCCCCCTGTCGCGCCATGCCATCGACCATCCGCGCCGGCCGGGGGATGCTGGCCGCCCGATCCCGTTACACGGCCGCAAGCCATTACAATGCGGTCACTCCAGCAGGTGATGCGTTGACTTCGGCATGCTTCCCGCCCGACCATCCCGCTCAGAAAAGCAAGGTTGAGGCAGGCAAAGCATGAAGTGGGATCGGTCCATCCGAGCCGCGCTGGCGGCAGCATGTGTGGCATTCTTCGGGACGAGCGCTCAAGCCGGCCCGACCATTGATCAGATCCGCGCCCGCGGCGCCCTGGTCTGTGGCATCAACACGGGTGTCGCGGGCTTCGCGCTGCCGGACAGCCGCGGCGTCTGGCAGGGGCTGGATGTGGATCTCTGCCGCGGCCTCGCCGTCGCCATCTTCAACGACGCGAGCAAGGTGCGCTTCACGCCGCTCTCCTCCTCCACGCGTTTCACGGCGCTGGGCTCGGGCGAGGTGGATGTGCTGTTCCGCACCTCCACGCAGACCATGCTGCGCGACACCACGCTCGGCCTGCGCCACGTGACCACCTATTTCTTCGATGGCCACGGCTTCCTGGTGAAGAACAGCCTGGGCGTGCGCCAGGTGCGCGAGATGAATGGCGCGACCATCTGCCTCATCCAGGGCACCACCAATGAGCAGGTGACGGCGGATTACTTCCGCAGCGTGAACGTGCCCTTCCGCCCCGTGGTGTTCGAGCGCATCGACCAGGCAGCCGCGGCCCTCCAGGCCGGCCGTTGCGACAGCTTCGGCTCCGATGCCTCACAACTCGCCGCCGTGCGCTCCACCATGCAGAACCCGCGCGACTGGACCGTGCTGCCCGAGCGCTTCAGCAAGGAGCCCTATGGCGCCTATGTCCGCCGCGGCGATGACGATTGGTTCGAGCTGGTGCGCTGGTACACCACCGCCGTCATCGAAGCGGAGGAGCAGGGCATCACCGCCGCCAATGCCGAGCAGATGCGCCGCACCAGCACCAACCCCAACACGCGCCGCCTGCTGGGCGTGACGCCGGAGCTGGGCCAGGCCCTGAAGCTCGATCCGCTCTGGGCCTATAACGTGATCCGCGCCATCGGCAATTACGGCGAGCTCTATGAACGCACGATGGGCGAGAGCACCCCGGTTGCGCTGCCGCGCGGGCCGAATAACCTCTGGACCAATGGCGGGTTGATGTACGCGCTGCCCATGCGCTGACCCGTTGACGTCATAAGGGCCGGCCCTGGCACAGGGCCGGCTCCACCACGGCGCAAGCCGGGACTGGACCCCTTCGGCCGCGAGGCTGGAGGGGTTTTTCGTTGGGCACCATCCGCACGCGATTCGCCCGCGCGGCCTTGTGGTCTGTGGCGTCCACACCGGCCATGCGGCGATGGTCCTGCCGGTCAGCCTTGGGAGGTGGCAGGGCCTTGAGCTGGGCCATGCGGTCAGGCTGGACCCGCGGCGGCTCCTTCACGTCATCCGCGCCTTCGGGAGTACGGCGAGATCCATGTGCGCAACATGGGCGAGAACACGCCGGTGGCCCTGCCGCGCGGCCCCAGCAACCTATGGAAGAAGGGCGGCCTGATGTACCCGCTGCCGATGCGGTGGCGCCTATAGCGTGAACAGCCGCCCCTGCTGCGGCAGCGCATCCATGATGCCGCAGGCCCGGAGCGCCCGCCAATAGCTGACGGGGTTGCTGGCCAGAACGGGCTTGCCCAATTCGCGCTCCGCAGCGCGGGCCACGGCCGCGAAGGGCAGGCCGGTGCCGACCTGGATGATCACCTCGACCTCCGGCCCGTTCAGCTCCGCCACGGCGTCGCGCAGCCGGTCCAGCGGCACGCGGCCGATGGAAGCCGGACTTGGCGCGCGCAGGCCGATGAGACGCACCACCTCATGCCCCGCCTCCTCGAAGATGCGGCGCGCGGCGGCGTCACCCACCGGCAGGAAGGGCGTCAGCAGGCCGATCCGGACCTTGCGGCCGAACATCGCCTCCAGCGCGGCGATGATGGCCGAGGAGTAGTCGGTCACGCCGCAACCCAGCCGCTCACCCACATTGCGGATCAGGGCGGTGCCGGCGGCACCGCCCCCCACGAAATTCTCGACCATGACGCCAAGGATGACGTGGTCCGGCCGGCAGGGGGCCAGCGTGTCAACCGCCCCCATCAGCCCCGAGACCATGGAAGCGCGCACCGCCAGCGTATCGGCATCGGCCGCCACCCGCTGCTCGGGATTGGCGATGCGCGCATGCGCGTTGATCACGCCCTCCAGGCGGAGATCGTCCATCTCCGCCTGCACGGCGGTGTTGGTGGCCGGCGCCACCACCCCCATCAGGCAGCGATGGCCGAGGGTGTCGTGCGGGTTGATCTCATCCATGCGGATCAGGGTACCACACCCGCCGCCTGATTCACGCGCGAGCGGGCCCGGCTGGCCGCGATGCTGGCCTGGCCTTCGTCATTCGCGGCTTCCAGCCGCAGCTGTCGGACGCGGAACAGGTCGAAGGTGCCAGTCTCGCCGGCGCGGAAGGCGCGCAGTGCAATGCCCTCCTGCTCATTGGCCACGGCAAGCCGCTGGCGGGCGATGCGCAGCGCCGCTTCCGCGGCGCGCAGCTCGGCCTGGGCGCGGACAACGCCAGCCTCCACCAGGCGGCGCGCCTGGATCAGCTCGGCGGTGGCGCGCGTCACCTCGCTTTCCGCCTCGGCGCGGCGGGGGGCGTTGCGGCCCTCGGTGCCGAGCGGGATGCGGACGCGCAGGCCGAGGCTGGTGGTGGAATCCATGCCCGTACCTGCCTCCTGCCGGCCGAAGACGCCGAGCTCCGGATTGTCGCGCGGCGTGGCACTCACCAGGCGCTGGCGGGATTCGGCCGTGGCCAGCGCGGCCTCGGCGGTGACCAGCGTGGGGTGGCGGGCGGCGGGGCGCAGCGCCTCCACCGGCAGGTTCGGCTCCTGCCCGCCGGTCAGCACGCGATAGGCGGCCAGCGCCTGCGCGGCGGCGGCCTCGGCCTGGGAAAGCGCCAGCTCCGCGCCCAGCGTCTCGTTGCGGGCGAGCAGCGCCTCGGTCGGCGGGATGTCCCCGAGCTGGGCGCGGCGGGTGACGTCGCGGGCGATTTCGCGCGCGGTGTTCAGCCGCTCCCGCGCCAGCTGCGCCGAGCGGCGGGCCTCGGCGGCATCCCACCAGGCTTCGCGCAGCAGCCCGGCCACTTCCAGGCGACGCAGCGCGATGCGGGTTTCGAATTCGGCCACGGCCGAATCCACCGTGCCCTGGAGCGCGCCGCGCTGGCCCGGCAGCCAGATGGGCGCGGCCACTTCCAGGTCCAGCTCTCGCACCTGGCCCGGCCCCTGCGTGCCCGAGCGCATGGAGCCGCCCAGCGCGGGCGAGCCCGCGATGGGCGAACGCGCCGTCGCCCCGCGCGCGGCCGCGGCGTCCCGCTGCGCCTGCAAGGTGCGATGACCCGCATCCAGCGCCAGCGCGGCATCGAGGTGGCGCGAGAGCTGCGCCTGCCCATTCTGCGCCTGCGCATTTCGCGCCTGCCCATTTTGCGCCTGGGCCGCCCCCGGCAGCAGCATCGCCGCCAGCATCGCCGCCACCGCCACCGCCCTCACCTTCGGCAGGGCGAAGCGCTCATACAGGATGGGCAGCAGCACCAGTGTCAGCACCGTCGCCGTGACGAGCCCGCCGATGACGACGATGGCGAGCGGCCGCTGGATCTCGCTGCCCGGACCCGTGGCGAACAGGAAGGGCACGAGGGCGAGGGCCGCGATCATCGCCGTCAGCACCACCGGCGTCATGCGGCGCTTCGCACCCTCGCGCACGGCTTGTTCCAATGACAATCCCTCCTCGGCGATCAGCCGGTTGATGTAGCTGATGAGCACCACGCCGTTCAGCACCGCGATGCCGATGAGCGTCAGGAAGCCGACCGAGGCCGGCACCGAGATGAACTCGCCCGAGGCCCAGAGGGCGATGACGCCGCCGATCAGCGCGAAGGGCACGTTGCAGAAGACCAGCGTGGCCTGCCGCGCGCTGCCGAAGGTGAGGTAGAGCAGCAGGAAGATGGCGCCGAGCGCGACGGGCACCACGATGGCAAGCCGCGCCTGCGCGCGCTGCTGGTTCTCGAACTGCCCGCCCCAGACCAGGCGGTAGCCTTGCGGCAATCGCACGTTCTGGGCGACGGCGGCCTGCGCCTCGGCGACGAAGCCGCCGATGTCGCGGCCACGGACATTGCTCAGCACGGTCGCGAAGCGCTCGGCCTGTTCGCGGATCACCTGCACGGCGCCTTCCTCCTCACGGATTTCAGCCACCTGGCTCAGCAGCACCGTGCCGCCGGCGGGCAGGGCGATCTGCACGCGGGCCAGGTCGGCGGCGGAGCGGCGCAGCCCTTCCTCGCCGCGCAGCAGCAGCGGGATGCGGCGATCGCCCTCCAGGACGGTGCCGACATTGCGGCCATCCACCCAGACGCGCAGCGCCTCCTGCACATCGCTCGCGTTCAGGCCGAGGCGGCCGGCGGCGAGGCGATCCACGCGGACCGTCAGGTATTTCATGCCCTCGTTGCGCAGCGCAAAGACATCGGCGCTGCCGGTGATGCCCCGCACCGCCTCGGCCACCTCGCGGCCGATGCGGTTCAGCTCGGGGATGTCCGGGCCGAAGACCTTGATCACGACGTCGCCGCGCGCGCCGATGATCATCTCCTGCACGCGCATGTCGATGGGCTGGCTGAAGGAGAAGCTGGTGCCGGGGAAGCCGTCCAGCACCTGGCGCACCTGCTCCAGCACCCAGGCCGTGCCGCCAGCCTTCGCCTCGGCCCGCCATTGGTCGGGCGGCGCCAGGGTGAAGAACATGTCCGTCTCGTTCAGGCCGACCGGGTCGATGCCCAGCTCGTCGGCGCCGGCTCGGGCCATGATGCCGCGCACCTCGGGCACGCGGGCGATGATCTCGCGCGCGATGCGCTGGTCCGTCTCGGCCGCTTCCTCGACGCCGATGGTGGGGTGCTTGCGCACCGTGACCACGGGCGTCCCCTCATCCATGACGGGGATGAAGATGCTGCCGATCTGCGTGAAGGCGAGGCCGGCCAGCACAAGGCCCACGCCCGCCGTGCCCGCCACCCGGAAGGGGCGCGTCATGGCCCACTCCAGGAAGGGATCGTAGGCGGCATGGAGCTTGCGCACCAGCCACGGCTCCTTGTGATGGCCGCCGCGCAGCAGGAAGGCGCACATCACCGGCACCACCGTGAGGGCCAGCACCAGCGCCGCCACGAGCGCGAAGGCTATGGTGAGCGCCACGGGTCCGAACAGGCGCCCCTCCAGCCCTTGCAGCGAGAGCAGCGGCACGAAGACCGCGATGATGATGATGACGCCCGAGACGAGGGGGACCATCACCTCGCGCGTGGCTTCCGCCGTGAAGCGGATGCGCTGGGCGATGGTCAGCTTCGCCACCTTCTCCATGCCGAAGCGGTGCGCGGCATTCTCCACCACCACCACCGCGCAATCCACCAGGAGGCCGATGGCGATGGCCAGCCCACCCAGCGACATGATGTTGGCCGACAGGCCGAAGGTGTTCATCAGGCCGAAGGTGACCAGCACGGCCAGCGGCAGGCTGAGCGAGACGACCAGCGCGGCCCGCCAATTGCCGAGGAAGAGGACGAGCAGGACCACGACCAGCACGATCGCCTCCAGCAGCACCTTCTGCACTGTCCAGACCGCTTTTCCGATGAGATCGGCGCGGTCATAGAAGACGACGAGGTTCACGCCGTCCGGCAGTGCGTCCTGGATGGCCGGGAAACGCGCCCGCGCGCCTTCGACGACCGAGCGCGCATTGGCGCCGCGCAGCCCGAGCACGATGCCCCAGACCGCCTCGCCCTCGCCATCGCGCGTCACCACGCCATTCCGGGGCAGGGCGCCGAAGCGCACATCGGCCACGTCGCCCACGCGGACCACGCCGGTGCCGCGCGCCAGCAGCACGATGGCGCGCACATCCTCCAGCGTCTGGATGCGGCCCTCGGCGCGGACCAGCAGCGCCTCCTCGCCATCCCGGATGCGGCCGGCACCATCATTGCGGTTGTTCCGCTCCAGCGCCTCCTCCAGCATGGTGGTCGAGATTCCGCGCGCGGCCATCGCCGCCGGATCGGGCACCACCTCATAGGTGCGGACGAAGCCGCCCAGAACGTTGATGTCCGCCACGCCCGGCACGGCACGCAATTGCGGGCGCACCACCCAGTCCATCAGCGTGCGCGCATCGCGGGGCGAGAGGTTCTCGCCCTCCAGCGTGAACATGAGCATCTCGGCCAGCGGCGTGATGATGGGGGCGAGGCCGCCCGAGACGCCGGCGGGAAGCTGGTCCTCCAGCTCGTTCAGGCGCTCGTTCACCTGGGCGCGGGCCCAGTAGATGTCGGTGCCCTCCGCGAATTCGAAGGTCATCAGCGTGACCGAGAAGCGCGTGACCGAGCGCATGAAGACCAGGTTCGGAATGCCGCGCATCGCGAGCTCGACCGGATTGGTCACGCGGCGCTCCAGCTCCTCCGGCGTCAGGCCCGGCGCGCGCATGGAGACGAGCACCTGCGTCGGTGCCACATCGGGGAAGGCGTCGATGGGCAGGGCCCGGTAGGACTGGAAGCCCCAGAAGGCGAGGCCGAGGGCGGCGATCAGCACCAGCAGCCGCTGGCGCAGCGCCGTATCGACAAGTCTGCCGAGCATGGTTCAGCCCCCATCCGCTTCGGAGAGCTCGGCCAGCAGCGCGAGGATGCCCCGCGTCGCAATCTGGTCCGTGGGGGCCAGGCCGCCGCGGATCGAGGTGAATTGCGCCGTCTCGTTCAGCACCGTCACGGGGCGTGCGGTGAAGCCGGCGGGCGTGCGGATGAAGACCCAGCTTCGTTCGCGGTGGCGGACCACGCTGCCGGCCGGCACGCGGTATTGCGGCATGCCGTTGCCGCGCAGCTGCAGCGCCACGGTCACCGCCTGGCCGGGGCGCAGGGCCTCGGTCGCGCGGTTCACCTCGGCCACGGCCGTCACGCTCTGCGTCGCCGCATCCGCGGTGCGGCCGATGCGCAGCACGAAGCCCTCGGCGCCCTGGGCGGGGACGAGGACGCGGGCATTGGCCTCCAGCGCCGGGGCGCGGGAGAGGGGAACCTGGATGTTGATCCAGAGCGTGGAGAGATCGCCGATGGTCATCAGCGGGGTCGCCTGGGCCACGCGCTCGCCCGGTGTGGCGGCACGGCCGAGCACGATGCCACTGACCGGGCTGGTCACCGTCAGCCCCTGCTGGATGCGGCGGGTGCGGCGCAGCTCCGCCACCTCATGATCGCTGAGGCCGAAGAGGTTCAGCAATTGCGTGCGCTCATCCAGCGCGGCCGCGGCCCCGGTGGCTTCGGCGCGGGTGACGATCAGGCGGCGCTCGGCGATCACGCGCTCACGGAACAATTCCTCATCGCGGCGGAGCTTTTCCTGCGCCAGGTCGGCCGCGGTGGCGGATTCCAGGAAGAGGCGCTGCGCCTCCACCAGCTCCGTGCTGCGCAGCCGGGCCACGGCCTGGCCCGCCCGCACCCGCTCATCGGGGGCGACGAAGAGGCTTTCCACCAGCCCGGCCGCCGGGGCGGCGATGATTCGCAGCTGCGTCGGCGGCACCACCACCTGGCCGGGCAGGAGGATTTCGGAAGGGCCGGTCTCGGGTTCCACGCGGCCCAGTTCGAAGCCGCCGGCGCGGAATTGCCGGTCATCCAGGCGTATGGCGACATCCGCCGTGCCAGGTTGCGCGGCGGCGCGTTGCGCCATCAGGGGTTGCAGGACGACTAGCAACAGCAAGGGCGCGCGCCAACGGCGCGCGATGAAAGTGATCATCACGACTCTCCAAACAGAGTATTTCTGGAGAGCGCACGGCTCAGCGCTCCGGTTCCCGGGAAACAATCCGGAAGTCGGCTCAACAGGCCCCTTGGACAAGATGGGGCGCGTCACATGCCTGCGATCTCCAGCGCCGGCCGACGGATGACATTTGGTTCATCTATCTGACAGTTTCAAGCCCCGGCGAGGGCGGCGTGTAGCGGGGGCTGGCTTGCTACAGCCTGAACCGGAGCTTGCGCCAAACTGAACGGCCTGTGGCTCAGCCGATCGCGTAGCGCAACCGCACCACGCCATTGGGCCAGGTCTGGGTGTCCAGCAGGCTGATTGTCTGCGCAGGCGGGTGGCCGCCGGCGAAAAGCGGGATGCCGCGGCCCAGCAGCACCGGCATGGTGAAAAGATCGAGTTCGGTGATAGCACCTTCGGTCAGCAGCCCCGCGATGAGCTTGCCGCCGCCGACCACCCAGACGCGCTCCTTCGCCTCCCGCAGATGCGCGGCGAGCGAGGCGAGGTCGCCCTTCCAGGCTGCCACGCCCTCAGGCGGATGGGCGATGCCGCGGCGGCTCAGCACCAGGCAGGGCTTGCCGGCATAGGGCCAGGGGCCGAAGTGCCGCACCTGGTCATAGGTCGAACGCCCCATGACCAGCGTGCCCATGCCCGCGAAGAAATCGGCATAGCCGTAGTCGGTCGCCTGGAAGGCCTCGAGCCAGGCGACCGAGCCATCCTCGGCCGCGATGAAGCCATCCAGGCTGGCCGCGATATAGGCGACGCGCCCGGACATGCCATTCAGTCCTGCCACTTCACCGTCAGGAATGGGGCGGGGACGAGCAGCTTGCTTTCCTGCGTCGCGATGAAGGGCCGCACCTTGGCGAGGTAGTCGAGCCAGGCCTGGTTGGCGAAGAGCTTGGTGCGGCGCTCGGCGCGCTCGGCGAGCGTCTCATAGGCCCACATGTGGATCACCTGGTTCAGCGGGCCGAATTCGGTGGAGTAATAGCCGACCAGCCGGCCCAGGATGGGCTTCTGGATCGCCAGGCCCTCGGCCGCATAGGCCTTGATGTAGTTCCCGATCGTGCCGGGATGCATCGTGTAGATCCGCTCTTCGACGAACATGTTTTGGGTCCTCAAACGCCGGCGGCGGCTCCGCCGCCTTGGCTTCGCGCCGCGGGAGCGTGCGCTGGTTGGCAGGGCGGTCGCGGCGCGCCGGCTGCGTTGCAGCCGGATTCTCGGTGCGCGTCACTCCCCCTGGCAACGTCGCGCGGGCTGCCCGGTGTGTCCAGCCTTACCCCGTGGCCGCCCCCCGGCGCCCTGTCGTGGCTTTGCCACGACAGGATGAACCTAGCCCCCCGGATCAGTGCCAATCGGGGTCCACGCAAAGACGCCTCTTCGGCGTTTTTCTGGGGATTATTTGGTCACGAATGCCTTCTCGACGACGTAGCTGCCGGGCTTGTTGTTGGTGCCCTCGACGAAGCCGCGGGCTTCCAGCAGCGTCTTGCAATCGGCGTTCATCGCCTCGCTGCCGCAGATCATCACACGGTCGAATTCGGGGTCGAGCGTGGCGACGCCGGCCTGGCGCTCGGCCTCGCCGGTCTCGAGGCGCGTGGTGATGCGGCCCTGCACCGGGAAGGGCTCGCGCGTCACGGCGGGCAGGTAGATCAGCTTCTCCTGCACCATCTCGCCCAGCAATTCGTGCTCGCGCAACTCGCCCGTGATGTAGTCGCGATAGGCGAGTTCCTTCACCTCGCGCACCGTGTGGGCGACGATGATCCGCTCGTAGCGGTCATAGACCTCGGGGTCCCGCATCAGGGACATGAAGGGGGCGAGGCCGGTGCCGGTCGCCAGGAACCAGAGGTTGCGGCCGGGCAGCAGGTTGTCGGGGATCAGCGTGCCCACCGGCTTGCGGCCGATCAGCACGCGCTCCCCCACCTTGATGTGCTGCAGGCGGGAGGTGAGGGGGCCGTTCTGCACCTTGATGGAGAGGAACTCCAGGTGGTCCTCCCAGGCGGGGCTCACCATGGAATAGGCGCGGGTCAGCGGCTTGCCGTCCACCATCAGGCCGATCATCGCGAATTGGCCGGAGGTGAAGCGCAGCGCGGTGTCGCGCGTGCATTTGAAGCTGAAGAGGCTCTCGGTCCAGTGATGCACCCAGGTGACTTCTTCGGCGTAGAAGCCCGGGGGCGCGGTGAGGATGGGTTGGGTGTTCGTGTCCATGCGGCGCGTTTTGCGGCCCGTGACAACGGCGCGCAAGCGGGGAATGATGCCGCATGGCTGATTTCACCCCCCCGCATGACCCCGACACCAACCCGCCCGTGGGCGAGCGCGTGGACACCACGCCCCGGCCGCTGCCCGCGCGCATCCCCCATAAGGGCCGCAGCGTGGACCTGGAGGTGCTGCACCCGCGCCACGCGCCGGACCTCTGGCAGGCCGCGCAAAGCGACACGAGCGAGGCGAGCTGGGCCTATATGGGCTACGGCCCCTTCGCCTCGGAAGCGGCTGTCACCCAGTTCGTCGGCGGGTTTTCGACGACGCATGACCCGATCGCCTGGGCGGTCCGGCCGCATCGCAGCGGCACGGTGGATGGCTGGCTGACGCTGATGGAGATCCAGCCGGCCAACGCGCATATCGAGATCGGCCATATCTGGTTCTCGCCCCGCATGCAGCGCACGCGAGCGGCGACGGAGGCCATGTACCTGCTGATGCGCCACGCGATGGAGGATCTCGGCTACCGGCGCCTCACCTGGAAGTGCAACGCGCTGAACGCCCCCTCGCGCCGGGCGGCCGAGCGGCTCGGCTTCAGCTATGAGGGCACGCTGCGCGCAGTGATGACCATCAAGGGCCGGAGGCGGGACACCGCCTGGTTCTCCATCCTGGCGGAGGAATGGCCGGCACGGGCCGCCGCCATCCAGGCCTGGCTGGATGACGCCAACTGGGATGCGGCGGGCCGGCCGAAAGCCTCGCTCATGACCCCCTGATCACCTGGCGAATCAACTGGCGGAGAGGCAGGCTTCGTCCTAAATTGCGATGCCGAAACGGGATAGGGGGAAGACAGATGACCGGCATTGATTCAGGGGATGTCGTGGCCTGGACGTTGATCGCCGCCGGAGCCGTCTGGACGCTCACCGCGCGCCGCCTGCCGGTGGGCGCGGCGCTGGCCGCCGCAGCCCTCGCCGCCATGGTGACCAAGGGCGCGCTCGTCGGTCTGGTTTGACGCGGCCGCAATAAATCCGACCGCGAACTGACATGCGCGGCTGCTAGGCGGCGCCCTCCACCCCGGAGGGATCCGCCATGCGCCGCCTTTTGCTCGCCACAACTTTTTTCATGGGCGCCGCCATCAGCCTCGCCTTGCCCGCCGCCGCCGAGACGCGCTTCGAGGCGCGGCTGGTCGGCCAGGCCATCCTCCCGGCCGCAACCTTCCTCGCGCCGCCGGCCGATGCGCCCGAGTATTTCCGCGTCTCCGGCCGCTTCAATGGCCCCGGCAATCTGCGCCAGGAAACGCTGGGCAGCATCCCCGGCGTGAGCCTGCCGGGCTATGGGCCGCGTCCCACGGGCCTCGCCATGCCCTTCCCGGGCCAACCGCTCCAGGGCTTTTCCGGCATCAAGCCGGTGGGTGATGGCAGCTATTGGGTGACGGGCGACAATGGCTTCGGCAATCGCCGCAACAGCCCCGACGCGCTGCTGATGATCCATCGCATCCGGCCCGATTTCCGCAGCGGCGCCGTGGCCGTGCAGAACACCATCTTCCTCTCGGACCCCAACCGCGTCGCCGCCTTCCCGATCGTCAACGAGGCGACGCCGACGCGCTACCTGACCGGCGCCGATTTCGACCTGGAGAGCATCCAGCTCCTGCCCGATGGCAGCTTCATGATGGGCGACGAGTTTGGCCCCTTCCTGCTGCGCTTCGACGCCCAGGGCCGGCTGATGAACGTGGTCGAGACCCAGCTGGACGGCCAGCCACTGCGCTCGCCCGACCATCCGGCCCAGGTGATCCCGGCCAATCCCACGGCTGGCGTTCCCTTCCGCGCCCGCCGCTCCGGCGGCTATGAGGGCATGGCGATGACGCCGGATGGCCGCACCCTCTGGGCCTTGCTGGAGCAGCCGATCTTCGCGCCCAACAGCAACCAGTCCGAAGGCGCCTTCCTGCGCGTGATCGAGTTCGACGTGGCGCGCATGGCCTGGACCGGCCGTAACCTGCGCTTCCGCCTGGCCGAGGGCGCCACCGCCATCGGCGATTTCAACATGATCGACGAGCGCCGCGCCCTCATCATCGAGCGCGACAATGGCGAGGGCGATGCCGGCCGCGCCTGCGCCCAGGGCGTCGAGAGCACCCACGCCGCCCCCTGCTTCGCCATGCCGGCGCGCCTCAAGCGCGTCACCCTGGTGGATCTGGGCGCCACGGATGCGGATGGCTTCATCCGCAAGATCGGCCATATCGACCTGATGGCCATTCAGGACCCCGAGCGCGTGGCCCGCAGCCGCGGCGACCGCGCCCCGGGCGCCAGCGACACGGTCTTCACCTTCCCCTTCTTCACCATCGAGAATGTGGCGATGGTGGATGCGGATCACATCATCGTCGGCAATGACAACAACCTGCCCTTTTCGGCCGGGCGCCACCTGACGCGCGCGGATGACAATGAGCTGATCCTGCTGCACGTGCCGGAGCTGCTTCGCGCACGCTGAAGCCGAAACACGGCCGGGGTGGCTTGCGCGCCCCGGCCACCGACTTAGCATGGTTGCCATTCTTTCAGGGTCACAACCATGCCGATCTCCGATGATGTGAAGGCCTTCATCCCGGGCGAGCGGGTGACGCATGCGCCGCTCGGCTCTGGCGTGCTGGATGGCCTGAGCTTCGCGGTGAAGGACCTGTTCGACGTCGCGGGTGCGCCCACCACCTATGGCAATCCGGATTGGGGGCGCACCCACCCCGTCGCCGCCGCCACCGCACCGGCCGTGATGGCCCTGCTGGAGGCGGGCGGCGCGCTCGCCGGCAAGACCAAGACGGTCGAGCTTGCCTATGGGCTGACGGGCGAAAATGTCTGGCATGGCACGCCGATCAACCCGGGCGCGCCCGATCGCTTCCCCGGCGGTTCCTCCTGCGGCTCGGCCGCCGCGGTCGGCGCGGGGCTGGTGGATTTCGCCCTCGGCTCCGACACCGGCGGCAGCGTGCGCATTCCCGCCAGCTATTGCGGCGTCTTCGGCATCAGGCCGAGCTGGGGTGCGGTCAGCCTGGCCGGCGCCTGTGGCCTCGGCCCCAGCTTCGACACCTGCGGCTGGTTCGCGCAGAAGGCCAGCGTGCTCCAGGCGGTGGGCGATGTGCTGCTGCCCGAGGATGCGCTGCCCAATGTCCAGCACCTGGCGCCGCTGCTGAAGCCGCAAAGCGTCTGGATGAACGCGGACCCCGCCACCGCCGCGGCCCTGCTGCCCGCCTTCGAGGCGCTGGCGCGGGTGATCGGCACGGGCGAGGCGGTGCGCGTGGAAGGCCCGATCGATGTGCTCGCCGCGGCCTATGAGAATTTCCGCTGCGCCCAGGCGCAGGAGGCCTGGGCCACGCTGGGCAGCTGGGTCGCCGCCACCAACCCGCAATTCGGCCCCGGCGTGAAGGAGCGTTTCGACGCGGCGCGCGACATGGACCCGGCCAAGGCCGCGGCCGGCCGCGCCTTCCGCAAGCGCTTCTCGGTCCGCATCCGCTCGCTGCTCGCCGGCGGCGCGGTCTTCGCGTTCCCGACCTCCCCCTTCCCGGCGCCGCTGCTGACCGCCTCCATGGCCGAGCAGAATGCGGTGCGGGAGCGGACCATGGGCGTCACCGCGCTCTCCGGCCTGGCCGGCCTTTGCGAGGTGAGCATTCCCGCCGGGCGGGTGAATGGCGCGCCGGTGGGGCTTTCCATCGTGGCTGCCCCCGGGCGGGATCGCGCGCTGCTCGACCTGGCAGTGCGGCTCTCGGCGGAGCTTGGTCTCCCATGATCATCCGCGAGGCCACCGCCGCCGACCTGCCGGCCATCACCGCCATCTACGCCCATCACGTGCTGACCGGCACCGGCACCTTCGAGGAGACGCCCCCGGACGAGGCCGAGATGGCTGCCCGCCTGGCCAAGGTGCAGGGCGCGGGCTGCGCCTGGCTGGTGGCCGAGCATGAGGGCGTGATCAGCGGCTATGGCTATTACGCCCAGATCCGTGACCGCAGCGCCTATCGCTTCACCGCCGAGGACAGCATCTATGTCCGCCAGGATGTGCGCGGTATGGGCGTGGGCAAGGCGCTGGTGCTGGCGCTGCTGGACCACGCGACTGCCCGCGGCTTCCGCCAGATGATCGCCGTGATCGGCGACAGCGAGAATGTCGGCTCCATCGGCCTGCATTCCTCGCTCGGCTTCCGGCAGATCGGCACGATGAAGGCGGTCGGCCTGAAATTCGGCCAATGGGTGGATGTGGTGACCATGCAGCGCGCCCTGGGCGAGGGCGACCATACCCTGCCGGGGTAGGGCATGATGCGTTGAGGCGGCATCGCTGAATCATCCTCCCGGCAAAGGCCAACCCATGGCGCCGCGGCGCGGCTTTGCTATCATGGGCGCATGAGCGTCTCCGGCCTGCCCCCCTATGACCCGCAGAACATCTTCGCGCGCATCCTGCGCGGGGAGATTCCCTGCAAGCGCGTCCATGAGGACGCCTTCGCCCTGGCCTTCCACGACATCAACCCGCAGGCGCCCACGCATGTGCTGGTGATTCCGAAGGGCCCCTATGTGAGCGCCGCGGATTTCCATGCGGATGCGAGCAGCGAGGAGATTGCGGGCTTCTGGCGGGCCGTGGGCCTGGTCGCGAAGTCGCTGGGGCTGGAGACGACGGGCCACCGCCTGCTGGCCAATATGGGGCCGGATTCGGGGCAGGAGGTGCCGCATTTCCACGTGCATGTGTTCGGCGGGAAGCCGTTGGGCCGAATGATTTCGGGTTAGCAAAAAAGGCCTCCGGCGGCCGGGGCCTCAGGCCCCGGACCCCTTTCCTTAGTCCACCCGTGCGCCCGAAGCTCGGATCAGCGGCGCGAAGGCCGCCTCGTTCAACGTCCGGAAGGTCGCGAAATCCTCGGGCGTGGTGTACCAGGTCGAGGCGCCATTCTCCTCGAAGCGGCGCTTCAGGTCGGGGCTTTCCAGCGCTTCCTTCGTCAGTGCGTTCAGCCGCTGGATGATGGCGGACGGCATGCCGGCCGGGCCCATCACCCCGCCCCAGGAGGTGATCTCGAAGCCCGGCAGGAATTCCGCCATGGCCGGGATTTCCGGCGCCTGCGGGCTGCGGGCGGCCCCGGTCACGGCCAGCGCGCGCAGGCGGCCCTCGCGCGCCAGGGCCAGGCCCTGGGGGATGTTGTCGAAGATCATGTGGACCCGGCCGCCCTGGATATCCACATGCGCCGGCGCCGCCCCGCGATAGGGCACATGCAGCATGTCCACGCCCGCCATCGCCTTGAACATCTCGCCCGAGAGATGGACCGTGGTGCCGGAGCCGGAGGAGGCATAGGCGTAGCGCCCGGGATTGGCCTTCAGCAGCGCGATGAGCTCCGGCACCGAGCGCGCGGGCACGTCATTGTTCACCACCAGCAGGTTGGGCAATTGCCAGAGGCCCGAGACGAGCGAGAAATCCTGCCCCGCATTGAAGGGCAGCCGCCCGTACAGCGTGGGCGAGATGGAGAGCGGCGCCACGCTGGCGAGGCCGATCGTGTTGCCATCCGGCGCCGCCCGCGCGATCGCCTCCGTGCCGACATTCCCGCCGGAGCCCGAGCGGTTCTCGACGATGAATTGCTGGCCGGTGATCTCGCTCATCTTGATGCACCAGAGGCGCGAGAGGATGTCGGTGCCGCCGCCGGGGGGAAACAGGCCGATGAAGCGGATGGACCCGCTGGGCCAGGCGGGCTGCGCCAAAGCGGGGGCGGCCAGTGCCGTGGCGGTGAGGCTGAGCGCCATGCGGCGCGTCATCGCGGAATGCGGCATCGTTTCTCCCTGGCCGCGACTTGGCTGCGCGTGCTCCAGGCGCATGCACGGCCAGAAGGCCCCCCGCGGTCAAGGCAAATTTGCCCGATCCGGACTTGCCCGGCCCCGGGATTGCCGACATCTTCGGCCGCATGTCCCGCGCCGCCGCTTGATGTCCGCCCGCTCGCCGGCCCTGGCCTTGCTGGGCCTGCTGTTGCTGGGGGCCTGCGGCCTGCCGCCCAACACCGCCATGGGTGACTGGTCCCGCTCCGCCAGCATCGCGGCCGACCGTCCGAGCCTGGCCGCCCCGCCACATGCGGCGGCGATCCGCGCGATGCAGGAGGCGCTGGGGACGTATTTCTACGCGCTCGGCGTGCTCTGGGACA
The DNA here is from genome assembly GCF_019747315.1 of Roseococcus sp. Taxonomy (GTDB): domain Bacteria; phylum Pseudomonadota; class Alphaproteobacteria; order Acetobacterales; family Acetobacteraceae; genus Roseococcus. The sequence continues at coordinate 23,912 of NZ_JAIEQY010000031.1, forward strand.
ATGCGGATCTGACCTTCCGCGAGCCGCTCTTCGCGCCGCTCGCCGCGCCCGCCGCGGCTTTCGATCCGGTGGCGGGCCGGGCGGTCCAGGAGCTCGCCGCGCAACTGCGCCTGGCCAGCACGGACCGCCCCCTGCAATACCTGCCGCGCGACAATGCGGGGCCCCGGCCGCTGCCGGAGGATTGGCGGCTGGTGAACCTGATCGCCGCCAGCGACGTGCCGGTGCAAACGCTGCTGGGCGCCCTCGCCCGTGCCGTGACGGCGGAGGCGCCGCCCCCCGCGCCCATGGCCGCCGCGCCTGCAGCAGACCCCGCGCTGCGCCGCCTCCAGCTGGACCGGCAGGGTGATGCCGAGGCCGCCCGCGCCATCCGCCTCGCCGCGCGGCAGGATTATGCCCGGCTGCTGCCCGAGATCGGCGCCGGCCATGCCGCGCTGAAGGCGCGCGGCCGGCAGATCACCCAGCGCGAGGTGGAGCGCCAGGTCTTCCTCGCCGATGACCGGCTGCGGCGTGGCATCGCGAGCCTCCCGCGCGAGGCGCCGCTCCCGCGGCCCGATGCCCTGGCCGCGGTCCTGCCCCCATGAGAAAGCCCCGCCCGATGCCCCGCCGCCTCATCCTGCCCGCTGCCGTGCTGGCGCTCAGCGCCTGCAACGCGCCGGACTACACCCCGGTGCGCGATTGGGCGGCGACGGCGAGCTTCGCCGTGGATGACCGCCGCATGGCGGGCCAGCCCCAGGCCAGTGGCGGCACGGATGCCGGCACCTTGGCCATGCAGCAGGCGATGAGCGTCTATCTGCTCGCCATCGCCACCCTCGCCTCGGACGGCGTGCTGCCCTATCGCGAGGACCCCTTCGTCGAGCTGGCCGTGGCGGCCCGGGCCCGGTCGGAGCGCGGCGGGGCGGCCGTCACGGCGCTGGGCACGCTGCTGCGCCGCGCCGCGCGCAGCAATGCCCAGGCGCCCGATCTGCGCGACAACATCGTGGCGGCGGACCCCCATGTGCAGGCGCTGGCGCAATCCCTCGCCACCGCCGTCAGCGGCAATGCCGGCGCCGAGGCCGCCGCGCGCGCCGATGCGGCCGCCGCCTATGCCCGCCTCGCCACCGAAACGCGTGACCCGGTGGCGCGGCAACTCGTGCAGGAGCAGGCGGCGGCGCGCGAGGCGGATTTCGCCGCGCGCGAGGCGGCACGGCAGCGCTACATCGACAATGTCATCCGCATCGGCGAAGGCCATGCGCTGCTCAAGGCGCGGGCGGCGACCATCACGAAAGATGAGGCGGTGCAGCGCATCCGCGCCGCGCAGGATGAGCTGCGCCGCAATGCCGAGGGCGTGCCGCGGGGCTGGCCCGGATGAGGCTCGCGCTGGCCCTCTTCCTGCTGCTGGCCGCGCAACCGGCCCAGGCCCAGCTGCTGGACGGCACGATCCGCAGCGACATCCTCGACGCCGCCGCGGCCCGTGCGGCGGAGGTGCGCAACAACCTGCGCATCCGCCAGGGCGGGGTGCTGGGGCTGTTCGGCTACAATGTCACCCCCGATGGTTCGACCAATGCGCTCTCCATCACCCGGGGCACGGCGGTTTCCGGCGATGGCGCCAAGGCGCTCACCCTGTCGCAATTCGGCTTCGGCTTCACGGTCAGCGAGGCTTTTCCGCTGTTCCTGGAGAGCTATCTCGGCACGGCCCGCTATGATCCGCGCACCTATATCACCGGCGGCAGCGAGACGCGCCGCGTGCCGATGCACTGGAACAACATCGCCGCGACCCTGGGCGTCGGCTATGACATCCGCCTCGCGGAGCATCTCTGGCTGCGGCCGATCCTGAACGGGTCGCTCGGCTATGCGGCCTCCGACGCCTCGCTTCTCGGCGCCTTCATCAATTGGCGAACCAGCCGCGACATTTCGGCCCTCACCGACCAGCACATGAATGTCTATGGCCTGGGTGGCTCCCTCGTGCTTGCTTATTACGACTACCGGCCGGCCCGCGATATCGAGGTGGAGCTGCGCTACACGCAGATCCGCGTGCAGAGCTTCGGCGATACGCCGGAGCGCATCGGCGGCAATTCGACGGCCCGGACGGTGGGCCTCTGGGCGCGCTATCGCTGGCCCACCGGCCTCGAAGCCTTCGGCCGCCCGCTGCGCTGGGTGATCGACACCTCCGCCTCGGGCTATCTGGGCGACCAGAGGGAGGCGCTGGGCTTCGGCTGGTCGGTGAAGGTGGGCGGCGGCATCGAGTTCGACATCGGGCGCCATGAGTTTGGCGCGATGGGTCTCACCCTCTCCCGCGTGCGGCTCATCGCGCGGTATTTCTACGGCGATGGCGGCATCACGGGCACGTCCTTCGGCATCGGGATGAGCTTCTGA
>NZ_JAIEQY010000047.1 GCF_019747315.1 Roseococcus sp.
GGCGCCCGCCCTGCCACATGGCAGCGATGAGCACATCGCTGTACCGCCATATCGAGGCCTGCAACAACGCGCCCTCCCCCGCGCATCTCCTGCCCTTCCATTTCGGGGCGGAGCAGGTGGGCTGGGTGACGGCCGAGCTCGCCCGGGCGCTGACCTTCCTGCCGCGCGATTTCCATTTCGAGGGGCGCGGCGTGGCCATGGCCGGGCGGCTGCGCAGCGCGGGGCAACGCAGCGATGCCCTGGCGGCCGCCGGGCGCCTCCTGGCCAAGCAGGGCTTCGGCCGCGTGCGCGGCGAGCTCTTCGACATCCGCGCCACGGCCGAGGGCCCGGTGCTGGGCACGCTGGACCGCGGCATGGTCCCGCAATTCGGCGTGATCGGCCAGGGCGTGCATCTGAACGGCCTGGTGCGGCGAAGCGACGGGCTGCATGTCTGGGTCGGCATCCGCGCCCGCAACAAGGCGGTGGCGCCGGGCGAACTGGACAATCTGGTCGCCGGCGGCATCCCCGCCGGGCTCGATGCCGAGCAATGCCTGTTGAAGGAGGCGGGCGAGGAAGCCTCCCTGGCGCCGGAACTGGCCGCTTTGGCACGGCGCACCGGCCGCATCTCCTACATCCTGAGCAGCGACGAAGGCCTGCGGCGGGACGTGCTGCATGTGTTCGACCTGGAGCTGCCCGAAAGCTTCACCCCCGCCCCCCATGATGACGAGGTGGAGCGCTTCGAGCTCTGGCCCGCCCCCCGCCTGCTGGCGGCGCTGCGCGAGACGGAGAGCATCAAGTTCAACGTGAACCTGGTGCTGATCGACCTGTTTCTCCGCGAGGGCCTGATTGATCCCGATGGCGCCGAGGGCCGCGCCCTGCGCGCCGGGCTGAACCAGGGGCCGTAGCGTCAGCGCCGCCCCAACCGTCCAGCCGGTACAGTTTCCCTTGACAAACCGTCCGGCCGGTATAGTTCTGCGGCATGCTTGATTCACCACCCATGCCCGACGCCCGCACCCGCATCCTCGACGCCGCCGAGAAGATCGTGCAGGCCAAGGGGGTGCCGGCCCTGACGCTGGAGGCCGCCGCCCGCGAGGCCGGCATCTCGAAGGGCGGGCTGCTCTATCATTTCGCCTCCAAGGAGGCGATGTTGAACGGCCTGGTCGTGCGCCTCGCCGAATCCATCCGGATGGATTTCGACGCCGTTCTGGCGATGCAGTCCGGCCCCTGCCCGGCGACGCGTGCCGTCTTCGCCTGGGCCTTCGACCATCCCGACCAGGTTTGCGAAGAGCACCAGCGCGCCGGCGCCGTCTTCCTCGCCGTCTTCCACCATGACCCCGCCATGCTGGCCCCCATCCGCGCCGTCTTCGCCCATATGCGGGACCGGCTGCGGGAAGATGCCCTGCCGCCCGGCCATGCGCTGGCCATCATGGCGGCCAGCGACGGGCTCTTCTTCGGCCGGCTCTTCGGCATGTATGAGCAGCGCGAGGAGGAGCGCCTCGCCGTCCGTGCCGCACTCGGCCGCCTGGCCGGGGAGGCCGGCGCATGAACCGCAAGCTTGTCCTCGGCGTCGCCATCCTGGCCGCCGGCGCCGGCGGGTGGTTCTACAGCCAGGGCCAGACGCCGCCGCCCGCCCCCGTAATGGCCGCGCCCGCCGCACCGCTGGGCGTCGGCGCCTTGGGCCGTGTCGAGCCCGCCTCGCGCATCCGCAAGCTGAACCAGCCCGGCGGCATGGCCGTGACGCGGCTGGAGCGATTGTTCGTGACCGAGGGGGAGGAGGTCACCGAGGGCCAGCTCCTCGCCGAATTCGCCGATGCCCACATGAAGGACGCCGCCGCCCAGCAGGCCGAGGCGAGTGTCGCCGAACTCCGCGCCGCCCTGACGCGCGTGCGCGAGGCCGGACGCCCCAGCGAGGTCGCCGCCCAGCGCGCCCGCATCGCCGCCATCACCGCGCAGGAGGAGATCGCCCGGCGCGAGGCGACGCGCACGGATCGGCTGGTGCCCTCCGGCGCCGGCTCCGAGGCGGCCGCCGAGCGCAACCGCTTCGTGCTCTTCCGCCTCTCGGCCGAGCGCGCCCTGGCCGAAGCCGACCTGCAAACCCTCTCCACCCCGCGGGAGGAGGATGTGCGCCTGGCCGAAGCCCGGCTCGCGGCGGCCGAGGCCGCGCTGGCCAAGGCCCGCGCCGATGCCGAGCTGGCCCGCGTGCGCGCCCCCATCCCCGGCACCATCATCCGCATCTTCGCCCGGCCGGGTGACCAGGTGGGCAGCGATGGCGTGATGGAGATGGCCGACCTGACGCGCATGGATGTGGTGGCCGATGTCTTCGAGACCGATCTGGGCCGGCTGCGCCCCGGCATGATGGCCGAGATCACCATCCCCGGCGAACGCCTGCGCGCGGCGGCCACGCTGCGCGAGATCGGCTGGCAGATCCGGCGCACCACCCAGGCGGGGACCGACCCCGTCGCCGCGGTGGATAGCCGCACCGTGGAGGTGCGCCTCACCCTCTCGGACGAGGGCGCCGCCCTGCTGCGCCGCCGCAGCGGCATGCAGGTGCAGGTGGCCATCCGTCCCGAACAAGTCCCGGTGGCCGCCCGATGAACCAGATCAGCCCCACCGAGAAATTTCTGCCCTGGGCGCCGGAGCTGACCGGCGAGCCCCTGCCCCCCACGCCCAAGCCGCCGCCCAGCCCCGGCGCCTTCCTGCTGCTGCCGCTGCGCCTGGCATGGCGGCAGCTGCGGGCCGAGAAGTCGCGTCTTTTCGCCGCCATGGCCGGCGTCATGTTCGCCTGCGTGCTGGTCTTCATGCAGCTGGGCTTCCGCGGCGCGCTCTTCGACAGCGCCACCAACATGCTGGGCGCCATGCGGGCCGACCTTTTCCTCATGCACCCCATGACGGATGCGAGCTTCCGCCCCGAGCCCCTGCCACGCGCCCGGGCCTTCCAGACGCTCGCCGACCCGGATGTGACCGTGGCCGTGCCGATCTACCTGGCGCAGACCGGCTTCCGGAATCCCGAGACGGGCCGCAAGCGCACCGTGCAGCTCATCGGCCTGGATGCCGAGGTCGGCGCTGTCGCCTTCACCGGCCTGGCGCCGCTGGTGGATGCCCTGAAGCGGCCCGACACAATCGCCTTCGATGTCCGCTCGCGCCCGGAATTCGGCCCCATCGGCCCGCTTTTTGCGGCGCAGGGCCCCTTCCCCGTGCAGCTCGGCGCGCGCCAGATGGAGCTGGTCGGCCTGGTCGAGATCGGCCCCAGCTTCGGCGCCGATGGCAATGTCGTCCTCAGCGAGACCAATTTCCGCCGCGTCTTCGATCGGCGCGTCTCCAACACCGACCTCGTCGCCCTCAAGCTGCGGGACGGCGCCGATGTCCGCGCCGTGCAGGCCCGGCTGCGCCACCTGCTGCCCGAGGATGTGGTGGTGCTGACCCATGCCGAACTCGTCGCGCATGAACGGTCCTATTGGGAGAACGGCACGCCGATCGGCTTCATCTTCGTCTTCGGCAGCCTGATGGGCCTCGTGGTGGGCATGGTGATCGTCTACCAGATCCTCTTCTCCGACATCGCCAGCCACCTTTCGGAATACGCCACGCTGAAGGCGATGGGCTATTCCAACGGCTACCTCTCCCGCGTGGTGATGAGCGAGGCCTTCATCCTGGCCATCATCGGCTTCATCCCCGGTCTTCTGCTCTCCACCTGGCTCTATCATTGGGTGGGGGGCGCCACCTTCCTGCCGCTGACCATGTATCCCGAGCGGGCGCTCACCGTCTTCGCGATGATCTTCACCATGTGTGCGCTCGCTGGCCTGCTCGCCATGCGCAAGCTGCGCGATGCCAACCCGGCGGATATGTTTTGATGTTCCCCACAAAGCCGCTTCGCGTCTTCGCGGGGGCCCCGATCGTGTTCCCCACGAAATCGCTGCGCGCTTTCGCGGGGGCCCCGGTTGGTGCTGCTCCTGGGGGCTTGGGCTGGTTGGCGTGGCAAAGCCACGCCGCCCATCGGGGGGCGGCCATGGGCCGGGGCACGGCTTCGTGGGTCAGCATGTTTCCGTTGGGAGGGCCTTCGTGAACCCTGTCGAATTGCGTGACATCACCTTTGCCTATGGCGAGGGCGCGCTGCGTCGGGAGGTGCTGCGCGATGTCTCGCTCAGCGTCACCCCGGGCGAGATCGTGTTGCTGACCGGCCCCTCCGGCTCCGGCAAGACGACCCTGCTCACGCTGATCGGCGCGCTGCGCGCCATGCAGCAGGGCAGCGCGCGGGTGCTGGGTCAGGAACTCGCCGGCGCCGGTGAGGGCGACCGCGTGAAGCTGCGCGGGCGCATCGGCTTCATCTTCCAGAACCACAACCTGCTGGGCTTCCTCACCGCGCGGCAGAATGTCGCCATGTCGCTCGAACTGCATGGCGGCATGGCGGAGGCCGCGCGCCTCACCCGCGCCGGCGAGATGCTGGCCGCGGTGGGCCTGGCCGACCATGCCGAGAAGCCGCCCTCGCAGCTCTCCGGCGGGCAGCGGCAGCGCGTGGCCGTGGCCCGCGCACTCGCCGGCGAACCCGGCCTCATCCTCGCCGACGAGCCCACCGCGGCGCTGGACAAGGTGAGCGGGCAGGAGGTGGTGCGCCTGCTGCGGGACCTCGCCAAGACGCGCGGCGTGCCCATCCTGCTGGTGACGCATGATCCGCGCATCCTCGATATCGCGGACCGGATCGTGGCAATGGAGGATGGAAAAATCGTGCAGCCGGAGGCGGCGATGGCGAAGGCTTCGTGAAGAAAAAAGGGCCTCCGGCGGCTGGGGCCCCATTCCTCAAGATGGGCGGCCCCAGACCCCATTTATTTCATCAAATCAAGCAACAGCTCGCCGGATCAGCGCCAAGGATTGGGGTCTGGGGCCTTTCGGCCCCAGCCGCCGGAGGCCCTTTTCCCTACCGAGCCGCATAGGCCAGCCGCGGCAGAATAAAGCCATGCGCCGCAAACACCGTATTCCCATAGTCATTGATGCGCGGGTACCAGACGCGGATCTGCGTCCAGTCATTGCCCGGCGAGACATCCCGCACCGGCTGGTCCTGCGCCACGCGGCCGCGCGCAGCGCCGCTCGCCCAATTCGCATGATCCACGCGGATTTCCCGCGAGGAAACAACGCGCGACACCACGGCCACATGCCCCGTCGGCAGGCGTGAGGTGCGCGCCAAGACCAGCACGCTGCCCGCCTGTGGCCGGCGCGCGCGGCTGTAGCGCCCGGCCGCCGCATCCCACCATTGCCACGCATCGCCGCGCAGCTCGATCCCCGAGCGCGCCCGCGCGTAAGGCACGCAGGACATCTGCGCATCGCCCCCCGGGCCCGGCACGCCCGAGGGCGAGGGCGCGCGCGAGGTGCCGCACCCGGCCAGGGCCGAGAGCGCGAACAGGCCAAGCCAGCCCCGCCGATGGATCGTCACGAGAAAAACCCCCAAGCGGCGCCTCCCCCGAGGCGCCATGGGCAAAATACCGGAAAGCCCGGGCCGAAAAAAGGCCGATCAGCCGGAGGGGTCGAAATCCAGCGCCAGCGGGCCGAGGCCCGGGCCGATCCACTGCTCGGCATAGGCGATCACGCCGGTTTCGCGGTCGGCCCAGAAACGGTTCACCACGGGCGAGAGGCCGGGCACGCGGCAGCGCTCCTCCACCAGGATGAAGCCATCCTCCGTCTCGGCGGCGCGCAGCCGGCAATCGAAGGAGAGGCCGAAGCGCATGCCGGCCGGGTCCCGCGCCGCGCCGGAGATATCCACGAGGCGCCGCGCCTCGGCGCTGCGGGCCAGCAGGGCGCGGGGGTCGCCGAGGGGATCGCCGCCATCGAAGCGCGTGCCCATCACCATTTGCGGCAGGCCCGCCGTGCCCACCACGCGCGCGCCATCCGTCGCCACCACCACGCCGCCCGGCGCGCGCCACATGCGGCGGCTGCCCTGCTGCTGGATGAGCGTGGCGCTGGCCCGGCGGCGGCCGAGCGAGAGGCGGATCACCTCGATCCCCTCGCCTTCGGCATCGGCGCTCTCGGCCTCGGCGATGGAAAGCCGGTCCGGCTCGCGGCCGGGCAGGAGCCCGGCCAGCGGCCCAGTGGCGCCGCAGCCGGCCAGCCCCAGCAGGATCGTCAGGAGAATCACGCGCATACGGCGATGATGCGAACACGCCCCGGTTGTGTCGAGAGGAGACTGGACGCATGGCCGCAAAACCCGCAGAGACGGGCGGCCATGTCACCGCTCCTGAATGCCCGACGCATCGTCGTGAAGATCGGCTCCGCCCTGCTGGTGGAGCGCGCGGAACCACGCCGCGCCTGGCTCGACACGGTTGCCGCCGATATCGCCGCCCTGCGCGCGCGCGGCGTGGAGGTGGTGGTTGTTTCCTCCGGCGCGGTGGCGCTGGCGCGCGGGACACTCGGCCTGACGCGCAAGACGCTGCGGCTGGAGGAGAAGCAGGCCGCCGCCGCGGTGGGCCAGATCCGCCTCGCCGGCGCCTGGGAACAGGCGCTCTCGGCGCATGGGCTGCGCGCCGCGCAATTGCTGCTGACGCTCGAGGATAGCGAGGATCGCAGGCGCTACCTCAATGCGCGCGCCACGCTGGCGCAGCTGGCCGAATTCGGCTGCGTGCCGGTGATCAACGAGAATGACACCGTCGCCACGGCCGAGATCCGCTTCGGCGACAATGACCGGCTTGCGGCGCGCGTGGCCGAGATGATCTCGGCCGATGCGCTGATCCTCTTCTCCGACATTGACGGCCTCTACACCGCCGATCCGCGCAAGGACCCGGCGGCGCAACACCTGCCGGTGGTGGAACGGCTGACCGACGAGATCATGGCGATGGGGGGCGAACCGCCGCCCGGCTATTCCTCGGGCGGCATGCGCACCAAGCTCATCGCGGCGCGCATCGCCACAGGGGCCGGCTGCGCCATGGCGATCGCGCTCGGTCACGCGCCGCACCCGCTGGCAAGGCTGGAAGGTGGCGAGCGCTGCACTTGGTTCCTCGCCTCGCCCGAGGGGCGCACGGCGCGCAAGCGCTGGATCGGCGGCTCGCTGCAACCGCATGGCGTGCTGGTGGTGGATGCGGGCGCGGCGCGGGCACTTTCGCGCGGTGGCTCTCTGTTGCCGGCCGGCGTGCGTGGCGTCGCCGGCGATTTCTCGCGCGGCGATCCGGTGAGTGTCACGGATGCGGCGGGGCGCGAATTGGCGCGCGGGCTTTCCGCCTATGACGCGGCGGATGCGGCGCGCATCGCGGGCCATCGCAGCGCCGAGATCGAGGCCATCCTCGGCTGGCGCGGGCGGGATGAGCTGATCCACCGCGACGACCTGGTTCTCGCCACCGACCATGGGGGCGATGCCCCGCCGGAGACGCGCTGATGTTCGACGCATTCCTGATGGGCGTGGTGGAGGGCCTGACCGAATTCCTCCCCATCTCTTCCACCGGCCACCTGATCCTGCTGGGCGAGCTGCTGGACTTCCAGGGCCCGCCGGGCAAGGTCTTTGAAATCTCGATCCAGCTCGGCGCCATCCTCGCCATCATCGTGGTGTTCTGGCGCAAGCTGCTGGATGTGGCGCTCGGCATGTGGAAGCCGCGCACGCCCGAGCGCTATTTCGCGGTGAATATCGGCCTCGCCTTCCTGCCGGCGATGGTGATCGGGGCCACGCTGCACGGCACCATCACGGCGCTGCTCTTCAACCCCTGGGTGGTGAGCATCGCGCTCATCGTGGGCGGCGTGGTGATCATCGTGATCGAGCGCACGATCCGGGTGCCCACCATCCGCTCCGTGCCCGAGATCGGCCCGCTGGCGGCACTCCTGATCGGCTTCGGCCAGGCGCTGGCGATGATCCCGGGCACCTCGCGCTCGGGGGCCACCATCATCACGGCACTGCTCTGCGGCGTGGACCGCAAGACGGCCGCCGAGTTCAGCTTCATCCTGGCGATCCCGACCATGCTGGCGGCGGCGGCCTATTCCCTGCTGAAGGCGCGGAACGAGTTGTCGCTGGAGGGCCTCGGGCAGATCGGCATCGGCTTCGTCACCGCCTTCGTGGTCGCGCTGGTGACGGTGCGCGCGGTGCTGGCCGTGATCGGCCGCATCGGCTTCACGCCCTTCGGCTGGTACCGCATCGTCATCGGCGGCGTCATGCTGGTCGTGCTCAGCCTTGGCTGAGCGCGCGGGAGCAAGCGTGCTCAGCCTTGGCTGAGCGCGCGGGAGCAAGCGTGCTCAGCCTTGGCTGAGCGCGCGGAGGGCAAGCTTGCTCAGCCTGGGCTGAGCGCCGCGCGCAACCTACGCGCCATCGCGGGCGTTGCAGCCAGGACCGCAAACATGGCGGCCAACCCCCCTTTGGAGGATCCTCCCATGCAGACCTCGCTCGCCATTGCGCTGTCAGCGCTACTCGCCGCGCCACTCCTCGCGGGCTGCACCGTGAACACCACGCCCGCCACGCCGGTCGTCGTGCAGGAACGCGTGGTGGCTCCGCCCCAGGTCGTGACGCCACCGCCCGTCATCATGCAGCGCTACTGAATGGGGGTGCGTGACATGCAACGCTTCGCGCTGATGGCCGCCACCCTGCTCCTGGCCGGCCCCGCCTTGGCACAGCCATCTTCCGTCCCTGTGGATGGCCTGACCGAGATGCAGCGGGAGATGACCCGCCGGGGCGAGCCCGCCGTCCCGCTGCAGAATCGCGAAAGCCGCCAGGCCGATGCCCTGGGGCCCATGCAGGGCAGCGGCGAATGGCTGAAGCAGGCCCAGGATGCCCTGCGGTCCGGCCAGCTGGGCCAGGCCAATGAGTATCTGGAACGCGCGGCGACGCGTCTGCTGACCCGCAGCACGGTGCCCAGCCAGGCGGAGGAACCGATGCAGGACAGGCGCCTCACCCTGATCTCGGAGGCACGGAAGTCGCTCTCCCGCCGGGACCGCCGCGAGGCGGAACGCCAGATCGACCAGGCCCTCATGGCGCATTGAAGCATGGCAATGCGCCGCCACCGGCGGCGCATTGCCACAAAACTGTCACTCCCCAAGCGCCCGGCCTGCTTCTATGGCGGAGGCCAGTGGGCCGAGCGTCGCACAAGCACCAGGGGATTTGGCGTGAACATCACTTTCGAACAGCTTCCATCCGGCGTCACCCTGCTGAAGCTGAAGGGCCGGATGGATATCACCGGCGCCATGCAGATCGACGTGCAATTCTCCGCCGTCGCCGCCGCCAACCGCGCCGTGGTGGTGGATTTGGCGGAGGTGGAGTTCCTCGCCTCGATGGGGCTTCGCACGCTGATCATGGGCGCCAAGGCCATGCACAAGAAGTCCGGCCGCATGGTGCTCTACCGCCCGACCCCCATGGTGGAGGAAGTGCTGGTGACCAGCGGCACGACCACGATGATCCCCCTCGCGCATGACTTCGCCGCGGCCGAGGCGCAGGCGCTGGGCTGAGGATGCGCAGCCTCCAGCTCCAGGCCGACCTCGCGGAGATGCCGCGCCTCGCCGGCTGGCTGGCGGAGCAGGCGGCGGAGCTCGGGGTTGCGGGCCGCCAGCTCTATGCCATCGAGCTCTGCCTGGAGGAGGTGGTGGCAAACCTCGCTTTGCATGCGCAACCCAGCGGCCCGGGTCCCATCGCCGTGACCGTGCGCCTCGAGACGGCGCCGCTCCGCCTGGTGGTGGAGGATGACGCCATCCCCTTCGACCCGACCCTCGCCACCGGCGCGCCCGCCGCACAGACGCTGGAAGAGGCGGGCGTGGGCGGCCTGGGCCTGGGCCTGGTGCAGAGCTTCGCGGCCAGCCGCGAATATGGGCGGCATGCCGGTCGCAACCGGCTGTTGCTGGGCTTCGCCTGAGCTCAGATCGGCGTTTCTTCGACCTTCTCGGCGAGGTCGCTCCACTCCGGCCATTTCTTGCGCACCACGGGGCTGTTCGGCGCATAGGCGTGGCAGGTGCCGAGCAAAGCGGGGCGGCGGCGCGGGGCGCCGGTCGCCTCGGCCTTGCGCTGGGCGGCCTGGCGCCGGTTGCGCAGCGGCCACATGGTCTGGAAGGCCACGGTGCCCATTTGCGCCAGCACCTCGCGCAGATGGGTGCAGCCCAGCACGCCGCCGACGCGCTCATTCACCGCGCGGTTGAAGCCCGGGCCGATGGAAAGCCCGGCCAGATTGGCGAAGGCCGGCGTGGCGCCGGTGCAGACCGCGAAGGGCGTGTGGTCCGAGGCGGCCTCGCAGGCGATGATCAGCATGTCCTCATTGATGGTCATGCGGATCCACATGCCATGGATGGGATCGCCGGGACCGACCTGGCCGCGATGCTCCGAGGGGAAGCCATAGGTCTTGGTGTCGGTCAGGTGGGCTTCGATATCCACCAGGCCATCCTCGCGCACATAGCCGCGCAACTGGATGTCGCGCAGGTGTTCGAGCTTGCGGGGGGTGGGGGCGGAGAGCGGCATGCCCCAGAGATAGGCGCTTGGTGCGCCGCCGCAAAGGCCTGCCGACAGGGTCTGCCGCCTGCCTCTCCGGTCTGGCGGTGCCCGGCGCCGCGTGGTAGCCGCCCCCATCCGAATTGACCGAGAGGCCCTTTCATGTCCGACCAGCCCATGACGCCAGCAAATGGCAGCGCCGACCAGCAGCCCATGCCGATCGTGCTCAACATCCAGTTCACCAAGGATCTCTCCTTCGAAGTGCCCGGCGCGCCCGAGATCTTCGCGACCCTGCGCGAGCAGCCGCGGGTGGATCTGGCGCTCGACGTCCAGGCGCGGCCGATCCAGGAAGGTCAGAATGTCTTCGAAGTGTCGCTGATGATCCGCGCCGATGCGAAGGTGGGCGAGACGCCCTGCTTCATCGCCGAGCTCACCTATTGCGGCATCTTCACCATCAACGTCCCGCAGGAGCATCTGGAGCCGGTGCTGCTGGTGGAATGCCCGCGCCTGCTCTTCCCCTTCGCCCGCAACATCCTGGCCGATGTGACGCGTGAGGGTGGCTTCCCGCCGGTGATGCTGAACCCGATTGATTTCGTGCAGCTTTGGCAGAATCGGCGCAGCCAGCCGATCGGCACGGCCTGAGCCGCGCCGCGGGGGATATGCCGCGGGGCAAGGATTTTTCATGAATCTACACTAAAGTGGTAAATCTTTGCCCAAATTGCACGCAATGCTTGCATTTACCGGACTCAATTCCCTCTAATTTGGGAAGCGATTCTTTAAGGTATGCACGCATGGCCCCCCCCTCCGTCGCCCTGGCTATCCCTCGCCTTCCCGCCTCCGCCCTCCTGCATCACGCCGGGGTCTCGCCCGCGCCCGTGCATCTATCGCCCCCGCATCTTGTGGGGAATGAGCTGGAGATGCTCCGCCTCTCCCTCGAATCCGGCTGGCTCGCGCCGGCCGGGCCGGGCCTGACGGCCTTCGAGGCGGCGCTGGCCAAGGTCATGCGCCTGCCCCATGCGCTGGCCACCGCCTCCGGCACGGCGGCGCTGCACCTGGCCTTCCGCCTGCTGGGTGTCAGCCAGGGGGATGAGGTCTGGGCGCCCACCCTCACCTTCGTCGCCACCGTGGCACCCGCCGTCCAGATGGGCGCCCGCCCCCGATTCCTCGATGTGGACTCCGCGAGCTGGACCCTCGACCCGCAACTCCTGCGCGAGGAGCTGCACGCCGCCGCGCTGCGCGGGCGCCTGCCGCGCTGCGTGGTCAGCGCCGATCTCTACGGCCAGCCGGCCGATATCGCGGCCATTGGCGCGGTCTGCGCCGAATGGGGCGTGCCGCTGCTCTCCGACAGCGCCTGCGCGCTGGGCGCCACCCAGCACGGCCTCCCCGCCGGCCATGGCGCGAAGCTGGTGGCGCTGAGCTTCAACGGCAACAAGATCGTCACCGCGGGCGGCGGCGGCGCCCTGCTCTCCGAGGATGCCGGCCTGATCGCCCAGGCCCGGGCGCTGGCCACCCAGGCGAAGGAGCCGGTGCCGCACTACCAGCACGAAACCACCGGCTTCAACTACGCCATGAGTTCGCTGCTGGCAGCCGTCGGCCAGGCGCAGCTGCCCAGCCTGGTCGAGCGCGTGGCCGCCCGCCGCGCCATCTTCGCCCGCTACCAGGAGGCGCTGGGCCATCTTCCTGGCCTGTCCTTCATGCCGGAGCCCGGCTGGGCGCGCGGCTCGCGCTGGCTGAGCGTGATGCTGGTGGAGCCGCGGGCCTTCGGCGCGGATCGCGAGCAGCTGCGCCGCGCCCTGGCCGAGCAGGGCATCGAAAGCCGCCCGGTCTGGAAGCCGCTGCACCTGCAGCCCGCCTTCCGCGATGCGCCGGCGGTGGGCGGCGCCATCGCCGCCGGGCTTTTCGAGCGCGGGCTCTGCCTGCCCTCCGGCAGCGCCCTTGGCCCGGCCGAGCAGGCGCGCGTCATCGCCATCATCCGCCGCATGCACCGGCGGTAGGAGGGGGGCGGCGCGCTTGGCCCGCATCCTCTACCTGCACCAGCATTTCTCCACGCCCGAGGGGGCGGCCGGCACGCGCAGCCATGCCTTTGCCCGCGCCCTCGCCCAGCGCGGCCATGCGGTGACGCTGGCCTGCGGCCAGTGGCAGGGCGCCGTGACGGGCCTGCACGGCCCCTTCCGCCGCGGCGCAAGGCAAGGCCGGGTTGCGGGGTTCGAGGTGGTGGAATTCGCCATCCCCTGCGGCAATGCCCAGGGCCTGCCCGCCCGCGCCGCCGCCTTCCTGCGCTACGCCGCCCGCACCGCGCGCCTCGCTGCCCGGCCGGGCTGGGACCTGGTGATCGCCTCCTCCACGCCGCTCAGCGTGGCGCTGCCGGCGCTCTGGGCGCGGCGGCGCCAGGGCACGCCCTTCCTCTTCGAGATCCGCGACCCCTGGCCCGAGCTCCCCGCCGCCATGGGCCTGCGCACCCCCCTGCTGCTGCCCGCCATGGAGCGCCTGGCCCGCGCCGCCTGCCGTGAGGCCAGCGCCGTCATCGCCCTCACCCCCGGCATGGGCGAGACGGCGCTGGCGCGCGGCACGCAGCCCGCGCGGCTGCACATCATCGGCCAGGGCTGTGACCTCGACCTTTTTGGCCCGCAGATCGCCCCCTGGCGGCCGGATGTCGCCGGTAGCCAGGAGATGCTGGCCCTCTATGCCGGCGCCCATGGCCGCGCCAATGGGCTGGAGCTGCTGGTCGAGGTCGCGGCCCATCTCCAGGCGGCGGGCGAGCGGCGGGTGCGCCTGCTGCTGGTGGGCGAGGGCAGCGAGAAACCCGGCCTGCGCCGCGCGGCCGAGGCGCGGGGCCTCAACAACCTCAGCTTCCTCGACCCGCTGCCCAAGCGCGAACTGGCCTGGCTGCTGGCCGGCAGCCAGGTGGGGCTGCTCTGCCTCGCCCCCGTGCCGCAATTCGCCGAGTGGACCGCGCCCAACAAGCTGATGGACTACCTGGCCGCCGGCCGGCCCATCCTTTCCAACGTCCCGGGCGAAGCGGCCCGCCTGCTGGCCACCGGCGGCTGCGGCGAGACCCATGCCGACCCTGCCGCCCTGGCCGCCGCCCTCTCCAGCCTTGCCGCCGAGCCCACCCGGCGCGAGGCGATGGGCGAGGCCGCCCGCCGGATCGCCGAGCGCCAGCATGACCGTCGCCTGATCGCCGCCCGCTTCGTCGCGGTGGTGGAATCCCTGCTGGGCCAGTTCCCGGCGCCGGTGGATCACGCCGTGGCGCTCCCGGCATGATCCTGCTGCTGTCGGCCGCCCATCCCGGCGATGACATGCGCGTGGCCCGCAAGCAGGGCGCGGCCCTGGCCGCCGCGGGCTGGGAGGTGCGGCATCTCTGCCCCGGCGGCGCCGCCATCCCCGAGGTGCCGGTGGAGGTGGTGGGCCATGCGCGCCGCCGCCGCCGCTGGTGGCGGCTCTATCGCCGCGCCGTGGAACTGCGGCCGCGCGTCATCCATGCCTCCGAGCCGGATTCCTGGCTCATCGCCCTGTTGGCCGGCAGGCGCTGCGGCGCCCGCGTGGTGCTGGATGTGCATGAGCACTATCCCTCGCGCCTCGATGCCCGGCTGCCTGCCTGGGCGCGCCCCGCCGCGCGCGGCGCCATCCGCCTCGCCATGCGGGCCATGGGCCGGCGCGCCGATGCGGTGGTGCTGGCCAAGGACGGCCTGGCCGAGGATTTCCCGGGCGCGCCCCGCCTCATCCCCGTGCGCAACCACGCGCTGGTGGCCGAGGGCCTGCCCCGGCGCGAACATCGCGCGGGGCCGGTGACGCTGCTGCATCTCGGCGCCATCGGCCGGGCGCGCGGCTGGCCAGCCTTGCTGGCCGCCCTCGCCCTTTGCCCGCCCGAGGCCCGGCTGCTGATCATCGGCCGCTTCACCGATGGCAGCGAGGAAGCCTTCCGTGCCGAGGCCGAGGCACGCGGCCTCACGCCGCGCATCACCCTCGCCGGCTGGCTGCCGGCCGAGGCCGCCCTGGCCCGCGCGGCGGCGGAGGCCGACATCAACCTGGTGCTCTTCCAGCCCGGCGAGGAAAACCATCGCCTCGCCCTGCCGCACAAGCTCTTCGACGGCATGGCCATCGGCCTGCCGGTCATCGCGCCGTCCTTCGCCACGGGGGTCGCCGAGATCATCCGCGACGCCGGCTGCGGCCTGCTGGTGGATGTCACCGCGCCCGCCGCCATCGCAGCCGCCGTGGCGGAACTCACCGACCCCGCCCGCCGCGCCGCGCTGGGCGAGGCCGGCTGGCAGGCGGCGCGCGGCGCCTGGGGCTGGCCAGCCGAGGCCGCGCAGCTGGTGGCGCTCTATCGCGAGCTGCTGCACCCCAAGGTTTGAGCGCCAGCACGAAGGACCTATAAGCCCGGCATGGCCAAGGCCCCGAACCGAATCCTGCTGAACCTCTCGCTCGACGCGGCCCTGGCGCTGCTGGCCTTGCCGCTGGCGCTGGCGCTGGCGGGGCCGGGCAGCGTGCCGCCCGGGGGCTGGTGGCCCTGGGCGCTGCCGCTCACCGTGCTGGCGCTGGTGCCGCCGGGCTGGGCGCTGGGCCTGCCGCAGCAATACTGGCGCTATTCCGGCGTGCAGGACCTGATGGCCGTGCTGGGCGCCGCCGTGGTCGCGGCCTTGCTCTTCACCGTGACGCTGCGGGTCACCGGCCTCTGGCATTCGCCCAACCTCGCCTTCCCCGCGCTGCATGCCATGGCGCTGACCGGGCTGCTGGGCGTGCCGCGGCTGGTCGGCCGCCTCCGCAGCATCCGCCGCACCGCCGAGGAGGGCCAGGCCCAGCCCGTGCTGGTGGTGGGCGGCGTGGACCAGGTGGACCTCTTCATCCGCGCCCTGGGGCAGGAGCGGAAGCCGGCCTATCGCGTGCAGGGCATCCTGGCCCGTCGTTCGCGCCAATCCGGCCGGCGCATCCAGGGGCACCCCATCCTCGGCACGCTGGAAGAGACCGATGCCGTGCTGGAGCGGCTGCGCGCCGAATCCCGGCTGCCGGCCCTGCTCGTCCTCGCCTCGCCCGACCTGAACGGCGCGGCGCTGGAAGCCGTGCTCGACGCCGCCGACCGCCATGGCGTGCCGATCCGCCGCGCCCCGCAGCCCACGGCGCTGGGCCATGCCGCGCGCAGCACGGATGACGCGGTGCGCATCGACCTCCGCCCCGTCTCCATCGAGGAGCTGCTGGACCGCCCGCAGGTGCCGCTGGACCGCGAGGGCATGGCCCGCCTGGTGCAGGGCAGGCGCGTGCTGGTGACGGGCGCCGGCGGCACCATCGGCGGGGAGCTGGCGCGGCAGGTGGCGGCCCTCGGGCCCTCGATGCTGACGCTGCTCGATCACGGCGAATACGTGCTCTACGAGATTGACCTGGAGCTTTCCGAGCGCCACCCCGCCGTGCCGCGCCGCGCCATGCTGGCCGATGTGCGCGACGAGGCGCGGATGCGCCGCCTGATGGAGGAGATCCGCCCCGAGCTCGTCTTCCACGCCGCCGCGCTGAAGCATGTGCCGATGGTCGAGAATGACCCGCTGGAGGGCCTGCTGACCAACGCGCATGGCACGCGCATCGTGGCCGATACGGCGCGCGCGGCCGGCTGCGGGCTGATGGTCTTCATCTCCACCGACAAGGCGGTGAATCCCACCAGCGTGATGGGCGCCTCCAAGCGCCTGGCCGAGATGTATTGCCAGGCGCTCGATCGTGAAGCGCGGGCCAGCAACCAGGGCATGCGCTGCATCACCGTGCGCTTCGGCAATGTGCTGGGCTCCACCGGCTCCGTCGTGCCGCTGTTCCGGCGGCAGCTGGAGCGCGGCGGGCCGCTGACCGTCACCCACCCCGACATGCGCCGCTACTTCATGACGGTGCGCGAAGCGGTGGGCCTGGTGCTGCAAGCCGCCGTGGTCGGCGCGGTGGACCGCGACGACGCGCCACCCGAACTCCGTGAAGGCGGCATCTTCGTGCTCGACATGGGCAGCGCGGTGAAGATCGTGGACCTCGCGCGCCGCATGATCCGCCTCGCCGGGCTGCGGCCCGAGGAGGATGTGGAAATCCGCTTCACCGGGCTGCGCCCCGGCGAGAAGCTCTTCGAGGAAATGTTCCACGGGCAGGAGCCGCCGCGCCCCACGCAATTCGATGGCCTGCTCGTCGCGACTCCGCGCACCGCCGATGCCGCGCTGGTCGGCCGCGCGCTGGATGAGATCGCGGCGGCCGCGCGCGGCGGGCATGGGCGCATGGCGCTGGCGCAGCTGGCGCGGCTGGTGCCGGAATTCGATCACCAGGATGGCAGCGCCGCCCAAAAAACCGGCGTGTGACAGCGGGCTGACACCTTCCGTCACACGGCTTGAATCGGCGGGGGCTTGATCCATCCCGCCCGGTGGATCACCAAGCTCCCCATGAACCAGATGCCGAAACCCATCGCCCTCTTCGACATGCAGGCGCAGCAGGCGCTGATCCGCGCGCGGCTGGATGAGCGCGTGGCGCATGTCATCTCGTCCGGCCGCTTCATCAACGGGCCCGAGGTGGCCGAGCTGGAAGCCCGCCTCGCCGCCTTTTCCGGCGTGCATGCGGTGGGCGTCTCCTCCGGCACGGATGCGCTGCAGATCGCCATGATGGCCGAGGGCATCGGCCGCGGTGACGCCGTCTTCCTGCCCGCCTTCACCTACACCGCGACGGCCGAGGTGCCGCTGGTGCTGGGCGCCACGCCCATCTTCGTGGATGTGGATCCCGAGACCTTCGACCTCGACCTCGCCGATCTGGAGCGCCGCATCGCCCTCGTCCTGGCCGAGGGCAAGCTCAAGCCGCGCGCCATTGTCGGCGTGGATCTCTTCGGCCTGCCGGCCGATTGGGATGGCATCCGCCCCGTGGCCGCCAAGCATGGCATGTTCACGCTGGATGACGCCGCCCAGGCCTTCGGCGCCAGGCTGCACGGCAAGTCGCTCGGCCAGCACAGCGATGCGACGACGCTGAGCTTCTACCCCACCAAGACCCTCGGCTGCTACGGCGATGGCGGCGCGATCCTGACGCCGTCGGAGGAGCGCGCCGCGCTGTATCGCAGCCTGCGCACCCATGGCGAGGGGGGTGCCCGCTATGACGTGCTGCGCATCGGCATGAATGGCCGGCTGGATACGATCCAGGCCGCCATCCTGCTCTGCAAGATGGACCTCTTCGACCAGGAATTGCTGGATCGCGCCAAGGTGGCCAGCTGGTATGGCGCGCGCCTCGCGGGCCGCGCCGGCCTGCAGCGCGTGCCCAACACCGCGCAATCCGCCTGGGGCCTCTATACCATCCGCTGCCGTGACGCCGCCGAGCGCGCCCGCGTGCAGGACTCCCTGAAGGCCGATGGCATTCCCTTCGGCGTCTATTACCCGAAGCCCCTGCACCACCAGCCCGCCTATGCGGCGAGCCACGCGGCCTCCATCGCAGGCGGCCCGCCCGCCTTGCCGGTGAGCGAGGCGCTCTGCCACCAAGTGATGTCCCTGCCCATGCACCCCTACCTCACCGAGGGCGAGGTGGAGCGCGTCTGCACGGCCGTCCTGCGCGGCCTGGAATAACGCGCCTGCGATGCAACCAATCCTTGCATCGCCCATGCCCGTGAAGCTTTGATGAGGACTCCCTCGCGGAGGATCATCGCGATGCGCCGTCGTTCTCTCCTGGCCGGCTCCGCCGCCCTTCCGTGGGCCGCGCAGGCGCAGGCCACCCCCGAGCCCGTGGATGTGCTGCTCGTCCTGGCCGTGGATGTCAGCCGCTCGATCGACGAGGATGAGGCGCGCCTCCAGCGCGAAGGCTACCGCAACGCGGTGACCGACCCGCGGGTGATGGAGGCGGTGCGCCGCGGCATGATCGGCGCCATTGGCCTGGCTTACGTCGAATGGGCGGGCTTCGAATATCAAAGGCTGGTCCTGCCCTGGTCCCGCATCGCGACCCAGCGCGACGCCGATGCCTGGGCCTCCGCCCTGGCCGAGGCGCCGCGCGCCTCGCTCTCCTGGACCTCGATCTCCGGCGGCATCGACTTCGCCCGCCGCACCCTGGCCGAGGCGCCCTTCGAGGGCACGCGCCGCGTCATCGATGTCTCCGGCGATGGCGTGAACAATTCGGGTCGCCCGGCCGAGATGGCGCGCGACGAGGCGGTGGCCCAGGGCATCGTCATCAACGGCCTGCCCATCATCAATGACCGGCCGACCTTCGGCCGCATGCCGCAGATTCCGCTGGACCAGTATTTCCAGCAAAGCGTGATCGGCGGTGCGGGTTCCTTCATGATCGTGGCCGAGGATTTCGATGCCTTCGGCACGGCGGTGCGCCGCAAGCTGATCCGCGAGATCGCTTGACGCCGCGCGAAGGCGCGCGGAAAAAGGGGCATGGAGCCCATCGTTACGAATATCCCGAACATCGAGACGGTGCGCTGGGCCTATCGCTTCGTGCTGGGCCGCGAGGCCGAGACCGAAGCCGTCCTTGCCCATTGGGCGGCGCTGGGCGATGGCCGCATCATCCTCGCGCATTTCGTCCGCTCGCCCGAGGCGCGGGCCCATCGTGCGGCCGGCGCGCCCTCCTATGGCAGCTGGATCGCCATGCCGCTGGATGCCTCGGCCATCCGCGCGGCCTTCCACATGCGCTTCAACGCCATCCCCTCCGCCGCCGAAATCCTGGCCGAGCGCGAAACCCATCCCGACCTGGCGAGCTTCCGCCGCGCCTTCCTCTCGAGCGAGGAAGTCTTCGCCCTGGAGCAGGAGGCCGCCGCCGCCCAGCCCGCGCGCGCGCCGGCGCCCGTGGTCACCGCGCAGCCGGAGGAGCATGCCGTCACCGTGCTCGGCCGCCGCTTCACCATGCGCGGCGACGCGCCCGAGGGGTATTTTCGCGACCTCGTCGACAAGCCCAAGGACCCGAGCTTCGACCGGCTGACGCGGCTGGTCCGCGCCGCCTTCCCCGATGGCGGGGCGGGCCGCGTGCTGGCCGATGTCGGCGCCAATATCGGCGTCACCGCGCTGGCCATGGCCGCCGCCGCCCCCTACCACGCCGAGCTCCTCTGCTTCGAGCCCGATGAGCGCAGCATCCCCCTGCTGCGCCACAACCTCACGGCGAACGACATGCCGGGCGCGCGCGTCTTCGGCGAGGCCCTGGCCGAGCGCGACGGCATGGCCCGGCTGCGCTGCGGCACCACCAATGCCGCGACCAGCGTGCTGGTGGAGCCGCACAGCCGCACCCAGGCCGTGGGCGCCACCTTCCGCGACGTGCCGGTCCGCCGCCTCGACAGCGTGCTGGCCGAACAGGGCATCGGCCGGCTCGATCTGCTGAAGATCGATGTCGAGGGCGGCGAGAGCCTGGTGATGATGGGCGCGATGGAGGCCATCGCGCGCGACAAGCCGATCATCTTCACCGAGTTCAACCTCTGGACCCAGATGACGGCCGGCGCGCGCAACCCGCTGGAGGTGCTGGAGGAATGGCGCGCCGCCTTCCGCCACATGATCGCCTTCGACGAGGCCGGCCGCCCCTTCCCCGTGCTGGACCAGGATGGCCTGCTCTGGGTGCTGCACACGGTGATGACCCTGCGCGGCTGCGTCGATGACCTCATCCTCTGCGACGACATCGCCTGGCTGGAGCGCTGGGCGTGAGCACGGCCGATATGCCGCTGACCCCGGCATTGGTGCGGTGGGCCTATCGCTTCCTCCTTGGCCGGGACCCCGAGAGCGAGGCGGTGGTGGAGGGCTGGTGCGGCGCCGGCAGCCTGGCCGGGCTGCGCGACGGCATCCTCTCCAGCCCCGAGATGGCGGCGGTCTGCATGTCCGGTTTCCCCGATCGCGGCGGCTGGATCGACAACGTCGTCAGCGACCAGGCGGCCGCCGCCTGCCTGATCCTCGCCCAGGATGCGGTGCCCGACGCCGCCACCATCGAGGCGTTGCGCCTGCGCCACCCGAGCCTGCGCAGCCTGCGCCGCTTCCTGCTCGACGCCCCGCTCGTCGCCGAGCGGCTGCCCCGCCCCGAGGGGCCGCGCAGCCGCACGCTGCGCCTCGCCGAGCGCGACTGGGAACTCCAGGGCGACAGCCGCGATCCCGAATTCATCGGCGCCCCCGGCACCGCGCCCCGCCTCGCTGCCCTGATGCGCGCGCTCTGGCCCGAGGGGGGGGCGGGGCGCGTCATCGTCGAGGCCGGCGCCGGCATCGGCCTCTCCACGCTGGGCTTGGCTGCGGGCGCGCCGGGGCATGCGGCGCTGCTCGCGCATGAGGCCTCGCTGCGCCAGGCGGCGGCGCTGGCCGGCAACATCGCGGCCAACGCCCTGGAGCGCTGCCAGGCGCGCGCCATGGCGATGGGCCCCGTCGCCGCCATGTTGGAGCGCGAGGCGCTGCCCCGCCTCGATCTGTTGCGCCTGAACGAGGCGGGCTGGGCGCGCCAGGCCCCCAGCCTCGCCCCCTGGCTGGCCGAGCGCGGCGCCCTCGCCCTGCTCCGCTTCGACCTGGTGGAATTGCTGGGCGAGGCCGGGCCCGGCCCGCGCGAGGTGCTGGCCGCCATCCAGGCGAGTTTCCCGCACGTCATCGCCTTCGACGCCCACCACGCCCCGCACCCGCTGCTCGACGAGGTGGCGCTGAACGCCGCCCTGCACCGCGCGCTGATGCGACCGGAGCGCTGCGATGAATTCCTGCTCTGCCCCGATCTCGACTGGCTGGAACGCTACAGCGCGCCCTGAGGGCATTCATGGGAATATGAGCCTAGTCATCACCGCGTCCGCCATTGCCGCGGATCGCCGCCGGCCTGTTTCAGCAGCCGCCCGCAGAGGCTGAGCAGGCCGGGCGGGATGCCGCGCAGATCCTCCAGCAATCGCAAAACCAGCTTTTGCACTGATTCGGACAAAGCCTTGTCGGGCAGGTGGTGCCAGGCGGCGGGCCGCGCCTCCTCCGCATCCAACTCCCGCAGCAGCGTGAAGGAGGCGACCTTGGCCAGCCGCGCCGCGCGCCGCCAGGCCAGGGAAATCCTGGTCCGCAGCCGGGCGAAGGCGGGCGTCATCGCCGCGCGCAGCAGGGCATCCATCACGCCCGCCCGCATCCAGCGGCGCAATTGCCGGTGCACGCTGTCTGGCTTGCCGAAGCGCTCGGGCATTTCGTGCCAGGGGCGGCGGGAGAGGGCGACGTGAAAGATCGCGTCCAGCATCAGGCGGCGGTCGCGCGGGGGGCGGCCGCGCTCGGGGATGAGGGGGCGGAGGAGGGCGTATTCGGCGTCGGTGAGGGCGGGGATCATCCGGCAGTTATAGGATTTTATTACTTAAAAAGTCCAGGAAAATCCTCCGCTGGACCAGGTCCGCCCCCCATCCCATGCTGCCCCCGTAACGGAGGAACCTCACCATGCCGCAACCCGGCCGCCGCCATCTCCTGGCCGCACCCGCCCTGCTCCTCGCCAGCCCCGCCCTGGCCCAGGTGCAGGCGGCCCCGCCCACCCCCCAGGCACCCGGCTGGTTCCGCTTCCGCCTCGGCGGCTTCACCGTCACCACCATTTCCGACGGCCATGCCCGCCGCCCCATCGAAGGGCTGGTGCTGAACGCACCCGCCGAGGCGGTGCGCGAGGTGCTGGCCCAATCCTTCCTGCCGACCGACCATTACATCGGCCCCTACAACGTCACCTTCGTGGACACCGGCCGGCTGCTGATCGCCTTCGATGCCGGCACGGGCGGGCAGCTCACCCCCACCGCCGGGCGGCTTGCCGCGAACATGGCCGCGGCCGGGCTCGACCCCGCGCGCGTCGGCCTCGTCATCGTCACCCATTGCCACCAGGACCATATCCATGGCCTGACCAATGCCGCCGGCCAAGCCACCTTCCCCCATGCCGAGATCGCCATCGCCGAGCAGGAATTCGCCTGGTGGAGCGACACCAGCAACGAGACGCGCAGCCCGCAGGGGCAGCGGGTGAATTTCGCCAATGTCGCGCGGCGCTTCGCCCCCTATCAGGGCCGCATCCGCCGTTTCGCGCCCGGCGCCGAGGTCTCGCCGGGCATCACCGGCATCCCCGCCTTCGGCCATTCGCCGGGCCACACCGTCTTCCGCGTGAGTGACGGCGCGGCGCAGATGCTGGTCCTGGCGGATTTGACCCATCGCCCGGAGCTGTTCGCCCGCCGCCCCGACTACATCTCGCTGTTCGATTTCGACGGCGCCGCGGCCAGCGCCACCCGCCGCCGCATCCTGGACATGGCGGCAACCGACCGCATCGCCGTCACGGGGTACCACTTCCCCTTTCCCGCCACCGGGCATCTGGCGCGCGACGGCGAAGGGTATCGGTTCGAGCGCGCGGCCTGGGGGTAGGAGAAAGGGCCTTCGGCGGCTGGGGCCCCATACTTGAAGAAGGGGGTCCCCAGACCCCATTTTCGATCATTTCACCAATGACTTAGCTTGATGAATATGCGCCAAGGAAAGGGGTCTGGGGCCCCGGCCCCAGCCGCCGGAGGCCCTTTTCACTGCCCACAGGCGCTCACACCGCCCGCCCCACCAGCGCCCCCACCCCGGCCGTGACGCCCTGGCGATCACCCCCAGAGCACCACGCGGGCGATGCCCGGCCGGGCCGGCGCGGTCCAGCCGATGCGCCTCCCTCTCGCTCATCAGGCGCGCCCGCCGGGGGTCATCCGCTCCAGCAGATGGTCGCGCAGGATATACTGGTGGAAGATGGCGGCCGCCGCATGCAGCAGGGCCAGCGCCACCAGCGCATTCGCCGCCAGCTCATGCGCGCCTTCCAGGAATGCCCCGAGGCCGCGGCTGGCCTCCATCGGCGAGGGCATTGCGACGACGCCGAACAGCGAAAGGCCCTGCCCGCTGGCCCAGAGCGCCAGCAGCCCGATCACCGGCACCGCCACCATCGCCACGTAAAGCGCCACATGGGCGAGGTTCGCGAGCCGCGCCATCAGCGCCGGCATGGCGACCGGCGCCGGATGCCGCGCGAAGCCGCGCCAGAGGATGCGCAACAGGCTCAGCCCGAAGACCGCAAGCCCGAGCGAGCCATGCAGGTTCATGGCCCAGGCGCGGCCGGGCCCATCCTCGACCTGGCTGCTGGCCGCATAGGCGGCGGCGATGAGCAGGGCGATGAGCCAATGCAAAGCGAGGGTGACAGGGTCATGGCGGGGCAATGGGGGCTTCTCCGGGTTCGGTTCGCTCCTACAACGTCTGGGCAAGCCCGCGCGTTGACCCCGCGCAAGGCCGGGTGGCTTGCCGAAGCGGCCGCGGCGGGCCACCTCTCTCTCACCATGCGCCCGAACCGCCCCATCTACCTCGATCACCATGCCACCACGCCGCTCGACCCGCGGGTGCTGGCCGCCATGCGCCCCTGGTGGGAGGAGAATTTCGCCAACCCCCATTCCGCCGAGCACGCCATGGGGCGCGCGGCGGAGGAGGCGGTGGAGGAAGCCCGCGCCCATGTGGCGGAACTGATCGGCGCCGATCCGCGCGAGATCATCTTCACCTCCGGCGCCACGGAATCCAACAACATCGCGATCAAGGGGGCGGCGCGGTTTGCTGGTCTCGATGGTCCGAAGCGCATCATCACGCTGGCCACCGAGCATAAATGCGTCCTCGAATCCGTGCGCGACCTCGCGGCCGAGGGCTTCGAGCCCGTCATCCTCCCGGTCGGCCCCGATGGGCTGCTGGAGCTCGACATGCTGCGCGCGGCGCTGGAGACGCCTACGCTCCTCGTCTCCGTCATGGCCGTGAACAATGAGACGGGCGTGGTGCAGGATCTCGCCGCCATCGGCGCGCTGGCCAAGGAAGCCGGCGCCCTTTTCCACACCGACGCCGCCCAGGCCGGCGGCCGCATCCCGCTCGATGTGGCGGAAATCCAGGCCGATCTTCTCTCCATCTCCGGCCACAAGATCTATGGGCCGAAGGGTGTGGGCGCGCTCTATGTCCGCCGCCGCCCCCGCGTGCGCCTGGCCCCCCTCTTCAGCGGCGGCGGGCAGGAGCGGGGCCTGCGCAGCGGCACCCTGCCCGCGCCCCTGCTGGTCGGTCTCGGCGAGGCCGCGCGGATTGCCGCCGCCGAGGGAATGCTGGATGCCGGGCGCATCGCCGGCCAGCGTCAGCGCCTGCTGGATGGCCTCCAGGCCGCCATCCCCGGCCTGCGCATCAATGGCACGATGGAGGCGCGCGTCGCCGGCAATCTGAACCTCACCTTCCCCGGCGTGGACGCCCAATCCCTGCTCGCCGCCCTGCCGGATCTGTGCCTCTCCACCGGCTCGGCCTGTTCCTCGGCCGAGATCGCGCCCTCCTATGTGCTGGGCGCGATGGGAATTCCCGATTCCGAGGCTCGGACCACCTTGCGGATTGGGCTGGGGCGCTTTACCTCGCCGGCCGAGATGGACCGTGCGGCCGCCCTGATCGGCGCCGCCTGGCAGCGCCTTTCCTCAACACAGATTCCTGCCTCAACCCCAGACGCCGCGGAGTAGTATCAGACCATGCCGAAGATGATTTTCATCGAGCGCGACGGCACGCGCCGCGAAGTCGAGGCGGCCCTGGGCCTTTCCGTGCTGGAAATCGCGCATCGCCATGGCGTGGATATCGAGGGCGCCTGCGAGGGCTCGCTCGCCTGCTCCACCTGCCATGTCATCGTGGATAGCGGCTGGTTCCCCAAGCTGGTGGACCCCACCGAGGATGAGGAGGACATGCTCGACCTCGCCTTCGACCTGCAGGAGACCTCGCGCCTCGGCTGCCAGATCATCATGACCGAGGCGCTGGACGGGCTTGTGGTCAAGCTGCCGGCCGGCAGCCGCAATGCCGGCTGATCCTCGCGACCCCATGGCCTTCGGCGTGCCCGGCGGGCTGTTCCGCCGACTGCGCGAGGCCTCGGGCGCGGATTGGACGGGGTACACTTGGCACCCCTTCGTGCAGCAGCTCTCCGCCGGCACGCTGCCGCTGGCGGCCTTCCAGCATTACCTGATCCAGGACTACCTCTTCCTCATCCATTTCGCCCGGGCGAAAGCCCTGGCGGTGGTGAAGGGCGAGAGCCTGAAGGCGATGCGCGACAAGGCCGCCGCCGTGCTCGCCATCCTGGATGAGACGCTGCTGCACCTGAAATACTGCGCGGAATGGGGCCTGACCGAGGCCCAGGTCACGCAGATCCCGGAAACGCTGGAAACCGTGGGCTACACCCGCTGGGTGATGGATCGCGGCCTGGCGGGGGATATCCTGGATCTGGAAATCGCGCTGGTCCCCTGCACCGTGGGCTATGGCGAGGTGGCGCGGCGCATCATGGCGGACCCGGCCCGGATGGTGGAGGGCAATCCCTACCAGTCCTGGATCGAGAGCTACGCCAGCGAGGGCTACCAGAACATGGCCGAGGCGGCCGCGCTGCGGATTGATGCGCTGGGCGTCAGCCATGGCGGGGAGGAACGCTTCGCGACCTTGCTGCGCGATTTTTCCATGGCGGCGCGGCTGGAGCAGGGGTTCTGGCAGCAGGGGCTGAATGCCGCACAAGGGGCGCCGCCCCTTGACCCCGCTGGGGAAGCACGGCTTCCCCAGACCCCATGAGAATCCTCGTCGCCATGTCGGGGGGAGTCGATTCCTCCGTTGTGGCGGCACTGCTGCATGAGCAGGGGCATGAGGTCGTCGGCGCCACGCTCCAGCTCTACGACCATGGCGCCGCCATCTCGAAGAAGGGCGCCTGCTGCGCGGGGCAGGATATCCATGACGCGCGCTCCGTGGCCGAACACCTGGGCATCCCGCATTACGTGCTGGACCGCGAGCAGCGCTTCCGCGACGCCGTGATCCAGGACTTCGCCGACAGCTACGCCCGCGGCGAAACCCCCATTCCCTGCATCCGCTGCAACCAGACGGTGAAGTTCCACGACCTCACGGAACTCGCCGCCGATCTCGGCTGCGCGATGCTCGCCACAGGCCACTACGCCCAGCGCCTGGACGGGCCCGAGTTGCACATGGCCGCCGACCCCGTGCGGGACCAGAGCTACTTCCTGGCCCATACCACCCGCGCCCAGCTGGCGCGCACGCTGTTTCCGCTCGGCGGCTTCGCCAGCAAGGCCGAGGTGCGCGCCCATGCGGTGCGGCTCGGCGTGGCGGTGGCCGAGAAGCCCGACAGCCAGGATATCTGCTTCGTCCCCACCGGCACCTATGCCGATGTGGTGGGAAAATTCCGGCCCGAGGCGCTGGAGCCGGGCGAGATCGTGGACGAGGCGGGCAAGGTGCTGGGCCAGCATCGCGGCCTGGCGCGCTACACCGTGGGCCAGGGGCGCGGCCTCGGCCTTTCGCGGCGCGAGGATGAGGAGGCGCTGTTCGTCGCGCAGCTCGACGCGCCGCGCCGCCGCGTGGTGGTGGCGCATCGCGCGGCACTGGCCCAGGCGGAGATCCGCGTGGGCGAGGTGAATTGGCTGATCGAACCGCCCGCCGGCGCCTTCCGCTGCGAAGCCAAGCTGCGCGGGCGCGAACAGCCGGCACCGATGACGGCGGAATGGGATGGCGCCGGCTTGGTGCTCACACCGGATGTGCCGGGGAT
>NZ_JAIEQY010000251.1 GCF_019747315.1 Roseococcus sp.
GTCTATGACCAGTTCGTGGCGAGCTTCGCGGGCCATGCCAAGGCGTTGAAGGTCGGCGCTGGCCTGGACGCCGACACGCAAATGGGCCCCATGGCCAATGAGCGCCGCGTGCCGCAGATGGAAACCCTGATCGCCGACGCCAGGCAGAAGGGCGCCGAAATCGTCACCGGCGGCAACCGCATCGGCAACAAGGGCTATTTCTTCGAGCCGACCGTGGTCGCGGGCATGACCACCGACATGCGCGCCATGAATGAGGAGCCCTTCGGCCCCGTCGCCCTCATGCGCTCCTTCAAGACGCTGGAGGATGTGGTGACCGAGGCGAATCGCCTGCCCTTCGGCCTGGCCAGCTATGCCTTCACCAGCAGCGGCAAGACCGCCTCTGCCCTGGCGGCGGGCGTCGAGGTCGGCATGATGACCATCAACCACCTGGGCCTCGCCATCCCCGAAGTGCCCTTCGGCGGCGTGAAGGACAGCGGCTATGGCACCGAGGGTGGCGATGAGGCGATCGAGGCCTATCTGAACACCAAGTTCGTGACGCAGGCGGGTCTCTGAGCCGCGCGGCCGGGGGAAACCCCGGCCCCCCACTTGCGAAGTGATCGCCGCGGGTCCGAAGGGGCCCGCGGCGTTTTTTGTTCCTGTCCTGGAGATCGCATGAGCGCCCCCGCCCCGCTTGAGCTCACCATCCTCATGCCCTGCCTGAATGAGGCGGAGACGCTGGCCAGTTGCATCGGCAAGGCCATGGGCTACCTGGCGCGCAGCGGCGTGCAGGGCGAGGTGCTGATCGCCGACAATGGCAGCACCGATGGCAGCCAGGAGATCGCGACCCGCCTCGGTGCCCGCGTGCTGCCGGTGGCCGAGCGCGGCTATGGCGCGGCGCTGATCGCCGGCATCCGGGGCGCGCGCGGCCGCTACGTGATCATGGCCGACAGCGATGACAGCTATGATTTCGAAAACCTGGCCCCCTTCGTGGCCAGGCTGCGCGAGGGGTATGCGCTGGTCATGGGCAACCGCTTCAAGGGCGGCATCAAGCCCGGCGCCATGCCGCCTTTGCACCGCTACCTCGGCAATCCCGTGCTGACGACGATCGGCCGCGTCTTCTTCGGCAGCCCCTGCGGGGATTTCCATTGCGGCCTGCGCGGCTTCGACCGCGAAGCCATCCTGGCGCTGGACCTGCGCGCGCCGGGCATGGAATTCGCCAGCGAGATGGTGGTGAAGGCCACGCTGCAGAAGCTGCGCATCACCGAGGTGCCGACCACCCTCTCGCCCGATGGCCGCTCCCGCCCGCCGCATCTGCGCTCCTGGCGGGATGGCTGGCGGCATCTGCGCTTCCTTCTCGTATTCTGTCCGCGCTGGCTGTTCCTCTATCCGGGGCTGCTTCTGTTCCTGGGCGGCCTCACCGGCATGGGCGCGCTGCTCACCGGCCCGGTGCGGATCGGTGGAATCACGCTGGATGTGCACACGCTGCTCTACGCCTCGGCGGCGGTGAGCATGGGCTTCCAGATGATGCTCTTCTGGGCCTTCGCGCGCATCCATGGCGCGCGCGAGGGGCTGGTGCCGGAACAGCCGCTGCTGACGCGCTTCCTGGCCCGCTTCGGGCTGGAACCAGCGCTGCTGACCGCGCTGGGCCTCTTCGTGCTGGGCCTGCTGCTGGGCCTGGCCGCGGTCGCCATCTGGGGCGCGGGGCGCTTCGGCGAGTTGGGGGGCCAGGGCACCATGCGCCTGGCCATTGCCTCGATGGCGGCGATGCTGCTGGGGCTGCAACTGGCGATGGGCGCGTTTTTCATCGCCGTGCTGGACATGGTGCGGGCGCGGCGGTGACTTCGCGCTAAACTCCGCCCATGGCCGATTCCTTCATCCACCTGCACACCCATTCCGCCTATTCGCTCAGCGAGGGCGCCATCAAGGTGGAGAAGCTGCCGGGGCTGGCCGTCGCGGCGCAGATGCCCGCCGTGGCCCTGACCGACACGGCGAACCTGTTTGGCGCGCTGGAATTCGCGCAATACGCCTCGGGCAAGGGCATCCAGCCCATCATGGGCTGCCAGCTCTGGCTTTCGCGCTCCGCCACGGGCGAGGAACGGCCCGAGGCGCTGCGCGCGGGCGCCGATGTGGTGGTGGCGCTGGCCATGAACGCCCAGGGCCTGGACAATCTCCAGCGCCTCTCCTCGCTCGGCTGGCTGGGGGAGGATGCCTCGGGCAAGCCGGCGCTGAGCCTGGACCAGCTCCTCACCCACGCGCCGGGCCTGATGCTGCTGACCGGCGGCGATCACGGCCCCCTCTCCCGCCTGCTGGCCGAGGGACGGCGCGAGGCCGCGACGCGCCTGCTGGCCGCGCTGGGTGAGGGTTTCGACGGGCGCCTCGCGGTCGAACTCATGCGCCACCACACCGAGCGGCAACAGGCCCTCGAACCCGGCCTGCTGCGCCTCGCGGATGAGGCCCGCCTGCCCATCGTCGCGACCAATGACGTCTATTTCGCCGAGGCGAAGACCCATATCGCCCATGACGCCCTGCTCTGCATCGCCGAGGGCCGCCTGGTCGCGGAGCAGAACCGCCGCCGCGTGACGCCGCATCACTGGTTCAAGCCGGCGAGCGAGATGCGCGCCCTCTTCGCCGATTTGCCGGAGGCCTGCGACAACACGCTCGCCATCGCGCGCATGTGCGCCGTCATGGCGGAATCGAAGAAGCCCGAACTGCCCATCTGCCCCAAGGTTCAGCCCGGCAAGACCGAGGCCGAGACCGTCGCCAACATGGCCCGCGCCGGCCTGGCCCGCCGCTTCCCGGAGGGCGTGCCGCCGGTCCATGCCGAGCGGCTGGAATACGAGCTGAACGTCATCGAGCAGATGGGCTTCTCGGGCTACTTCCTGATCGTGGCCGACTTCATCCAATGGGCGAAGGAACAGGGCATCCCGGTGGGGCCCGGCCGTGGGTCGGGTGCGGGTTCCGTCGCCGCCTGGGCGCTCTCCATCACCGATCTCGACCCGCTGCGCTTCGGGCTGCTCTTTGAGCGCTTCCTCAATCCCGAACGCGTCTCGATGCCGGATTTCGACATCGATTTCTGCCAGGACCGGCGCGATGAGGTGATCGACTATGTCCGCCGCGAATATGGCGCGGATCGCGTCGCGCAGATCATCACCTTCGGCAAGCTCCAGGCCAAGGCGGCGGTGCGCGATGTGGGGCGCGTGCTGGGCATGCCCTACGGCCAGGTGGACAAGATCGCCAGCCTCATCCCCAACAACCCGGCCAATCCCGTCAGCCTCGGGGACGCCATCAAGGGCGAGCCGAAGCTCCAGGAAATGCAGGAGAACGACGAAGCCGTCGCCAAGCTGCTGGACACCGCCTTGCAGGTGGAGGGGCTCTACCGCAACGCCTCCACCCATGCGGCCGGCGTCGTCATCGGCCGCAAGCCGCTGATCGAGATCACCTCGATCTACCGCGACCCACGCTCGCCCTCGCTCATCACCCAGTACTCGATGAAGTACGTCGAGCAGGCGAGCCTGGTGAAGTTCGACTTCCTCGGCCTCAAGACGCTGACCGTGCTGCAACGCGCCGTTCAGCTCTTGAAGGCGCGCGGCATCGAGGTGGACCTCGACAAGCTGCCGCTGGATGACGAACGCACCTATGCCATGCTGGCCAAGGGCGACGCGGCCGGCGTGTTCCAGTTCGAAGGCCAGGGGATGCGGGACTGCTTGCGCTCCATGCGCCCCGACCGCTTCGAGGACCTGATCGCCGCCGTCTCGCTCTACCGGCCAGGCCCGATGGAGAACATCCCGGCCTATTGCGCCCGCAAACACGGCGAGAAGTGGGAGGCGCCGCACCCCTCCATCCAGGACATCCTGGGCGAGACCTATGGCATCATGGTCTACCAGGAGCAGGTGATGCAGATCGCCCAGGTCATGGCGGGCTATTCGCTCGGCGGCGCGGACCTGCTGCGCCGCGCCATGGGCAAGAAGGACGCGGCCGCGATGGCCAAGCAGCGCGCCATCTTCTGCGAGGGCGCCGAGAAGAACGGCGTGCCGGCCGAAAAGGCGGGCGAGGTCTTCGACCTCATGGAGAAATTCGCCAATTACGGCTTCAACAAGTCGCACGCCGCCGCCTATGCGCTGGTCGCCTATCACACGGCCTGGCTGAAGGCGAACCATCCGGTGGCCTTCCTGGCGGCCTCCATGTCGCTCGATCTCGACAAGACGGAGAAGCTGGCGTCGCACATGCAGGAGGCCTCGCGCGTCGGCATCAAGGTGCTGCCGCCCGACATCAACCGCAGCGGCGCCGAGTTCACGATTGAAGAGTTGCCCTCAGCGCCGGCGATTCACGCCCCGGGCGAAGCGGCCCGGGACGATCGCGGCGCGGCGGGCCCCGCGATCCGCTTCGCGCTGGCCGCCGTGAAGCGCGTGGGCATGCAGGCGATGCGCGAGCTGACCGCCGCGCGCGACGCGCCCTTCACCAGCCTGGCCGATTTCGCGGCCCGGGTGGACCCGAAGCTGCTGAACAAGATGCAGCTGGAAAACCTCGCCAAGGCCGGCGCCTTCGACAGCCTGGAGGGCAATCGCGCCCGCCTCGTCGCCGGCGCCGAGACGGTGCTGCGCCGCGCCCAGGCGACGGCCGAAGACCGCGCCAGCAACCAGATCGGCCTGTTTGGCGAGGTGGAGCAGGGCCCGCCCTTGCTGCGCCTGCCCGACATCCCCGACTGGCCGCAGCTCGACAAGCTCGCCTTCGAGGCGGAGGCGGTGGGCTTCCACCTCTCGGCGCATCCGCTGGATGAGTACAAGGGCGCGCTGCGGCGGCTGGGCGCCACGCCATCCGCCCTGATCGCCGACCGCGTGCGCGCGGGCTCCACGCGGCTCAAGCTGGCCGGCACGGTGAATGCGAAAAAGGAAAGAAACACCCGCACCGGCAGCCGCATGGCCTG
The DNA here is from genome assembly GCF_019747315.1 of Roseococcus sp. Taxonomy (GTDB): domain Bacteria; phylum Pseudomonadota; class Alphaproteobacteria; order Acetobacterales; family Acetobacteraceae; genus Roseococcus. Next base: position 4,904 of record NZ_JAIEQY010000251.1, read on the forward strand.
GATCAGCCTCTCCGACCAGGCCGGCAGCTATGAGGTGACCTTCTTCAGCGAGGTGCTGGGCCGCTCGCGCGACATGCTGGAGGAGGGCACGGCCGTGCTCATCACCGCCGACGCCAAGCTGGAGGGCGAGGCGCTGCGCCTGACGGCCATGGATGTGGAGCGCCTCGACAAGGCCGCGGCCGGCGTCGGCCAGGGCATGCGCATCTACCTCGATACGGCCAGCGCCGTGCCCGATATCCGCGGCATCCTGGAGCGCGACGGCCGCGGCAAGGGCCGCGTCAGCCTGATCCCGCGCCTCGCCCCGGGGCAGGAGGTGGAGGTGACGCTGCCCGGCGGCTGGAATGTCTCGCCCCGGATGATGCAGGCGATGAAGCTGGTGGCGGGGGTGGCGAGCGTGGAAGAGGTCTGACGCCGCCCGCTCAGCCGGCCCGCGCTTTCGGCGCCGCCAGGATCAGCACGGCGGCGCCGCACAGCGCCGAGAGGATCGAGCCCGCCAGCACGCCGATCTTCACGGCGGATTGCAGCGCTTCCGACTCCTCGAAGGCGAGCATGCCGATGAAAAGGCTCATGGTGAAGCCGATGCCCGCCAGGAGCGACACCCCGTAGATCTGCGCGAAGCTGGCGCGCGCCGGCTTTTCGGCCAGCCCCATGCGGATGGCGAGCCAGGTCACGCCAAAGACGCCCACCTGCTTGCCCAGGAAGAGCCCGGCCGCGACGCCGAGCGGCACCGGCGCCAGCAGGGCGGACCCGTCCATCGCGAGCGTGACGCCGGCATTGGCGAAGCCGAAGATGGGCACGACGAGGAAGGCCACCCAGGGGTGCAGCGCGTGCTCCAGCACATGCAGCGGCGAATGGGCGGCATCCGGCGCCCCCGGCGAGGGCGTGAGCGGAATGGTCAGCGCCAGCGCCACGCCGGCCAGCGTCGCATGCACGCCGGATTTCAGCACCAGCACCCAGAGCACCGCGCCGATGAGGAGATAGGGCAACAGCGCCTGCACGCGCATCCGGTTCATCGCGATCAGGCCCAGCAGCGCCACGCCGGCAAGGCCGAGCCAATAGAGCGAAAGCTCATCCGTGTAGAACAGTGCGATCACCACCACGGCGAGGAGGTCGTCGATGATCGCGACCGCGGTGAGGAAGATCTTGAGCGAGAGGGGCACCCGCTTGCCCAGGAGCGCCAGCACGCCGAGCGCGAAGGCGATGTCGGTGGCGGCCGGGATGGCCCAGCCGCGCAATGCCTCGGGATTGCCGGCATTGAACGCCACATAGATCAGTGCCGGCGCCACCATGCCCCCCACGGCGGCCAGGCCCGGCAGGATTCGCTGGGACCAGCGGGCGAGCTGGCCGTCCAGGAATTCGCGCTTGATCTCCAGGCCGACCAGCAGGAAGAACAGCGCCATCAGCGCGTCATTGATCCAGTGGTGGATGCTGAGCCCCGCCACATAGGTCTTCAGCACCGAGAAATAGACCGGCGCGGCGGCGGAATTGGCGATGATGAGGCCGAGCGCGGCGGCGACCATCAGGACGATGCCACCGCTCGCCTCCCCCTTGAGGAGAGCGCGGAACATGGAGGCAGGGCGGGGCTTCGAAGATGTCATGGCCGTCATCTTCTCGGGGCCCATTGGGCGTTCGTCAATGAAAACCGGCGTAAATCCGTGCCGGCTAAGCGTCCTTCGCCTTGGATTTGGCGATCACCTTGGCCTGCGCCTGCATCCTGTCGATGAAGGCCAGCACCAGCGCGCCGAAGACGAAGGCCATGTGGATGACGACGCCCCAGATCAGCGTGCGGTCATCCAGGCTGTCCACATTCATGAACTTCTGCAGCAGGTGGATCGAGCTGATGGCGATGATGGCGAGCGCCACCTTCAGCTTCAGATTCCCGGGATCGAGGTTGGAAACCCATTCGATCTCGGCCTTGCCCTGCTCATTGATCAGCCGCGACACCAGGCTGTCATAGGAGGAGATGGCGACCATCGCGACCAGCGAGGCCACCAGCGCGCTGTCCACCAGATAGAGGATGCTGAGCAGGATCTGGTTGTCATCCTGCTCGGTCAGGATGGTCGTCGCGAATTTCCAGACCTTGAACCCGAACTTGACGGCATAGGCCGCCAGCGCCACCGCGAGCCCAAGGTAGAACACCGCCAGGATATAGCGGCTGGCGATCATCGCGCGGTCGAGTAGAGTTTGCATGTGGCGCTATTTGGCTCAAACGAGCCGCAGACAAAAGGGGGTATCCGATGATCCAACGTCTGGCCGAGGAGGGGCGGCTTTCGGGCGCCGTGGTGCATGGCGGCCTGGTCTGGCTGGCCGGCCAGGTGGCCGATGATGCGAGCCTGGATGCCGAAGGGCAGACCGCCGACATCCTGGCGCAGATCGACGCCCTGCTGGCCGAGGCCGGCACCAGCAAGGTGCATCTGCTCAGCGTGCAGATCATCCTGCGCGATATCACGGATGCGCCCGCCATGAACCGCGCCTGGGATGCCTGGCTGGACCCTGGCAACAAGCCCGCGCGCATGACCATCCAGGCGCCGCTGGTGGACCCGGCCTGGCGGGTCGAGATCACCGGGGTTGCGGCGTTGCCCTGATGGACATGCCCTGATGGACATGCCACCGGCGCGCCGCCAGGCCCTGCTGGCGACGGGGCTGACGCTCGCCTTCATGCTGCTGGTCGCCATCGGCGTGGCGGATCAGGGCTGGGTCTTCGCGGCCCTGTCGCTGCTGATCGCGAGCCTGGCGCTGGGCGGGCTGCACCTGATCTTCCCGCATGGGCTGATGTTCGCGCTGGGGGCGGCCAATGGGCTGGCCATCTATGTCAGCCTCTTCGTGGTGATCGGCAGCGCCTCCTTTCCCGCGGCGGCCCCCTGGTCGCGCTCGGTCGCCTTTCTTCTGCCGGTGCTGTCCTTCGTGCTGGCCTGCTGGGCCCGGCGGGACGTGCTGGCCAGCGCCGCGGCGGCCCAAGGCGGGGCGGACCTGCGGCATTTTCCCCGCGCCGTGCGCTGGCTGCTGCCCACGGGGCTGATCGGCATCGTCTCGCTCTCCATGCCGATCAACCGGGCCGGGCCGGAATGGCAGACGGCGGCGCTGCTGCTGGCCATGTCCGGCATCGCGGTGATCGGCGCCGTCTCGGTCGGCCATATCGTGCGGCTGCTGGTGGATATCTCGGCCATCCTGCGCAGCGTGGGGCGGCGGCTGCAGTTCCTGGCGGTGCCGATCGCCACCTATGTCAGCGTCTTCGCCCTTCTTTCGGTGGCCTTTGCCTGCTTCTACCGGATCGCCGATGAATTCTCCCGAGGCGAGATCTTCATCCTGATGGGCCAGCCCGGGCGGCTCGCCTTCTCGGATGCGCTGCATTTCAGCGTCGTGACGCTCTCCACGGTCGGCTATGGCGACATCCAGCCGGCGGATGACGGAATCCGGCTGCTGGCGGCCATCCAGATGATCCTGGGGCAACTTCTGCTGCTCTTTGGGTTTGCTGAGATCATGCGCAGCCATGGTGGTGGCCCAGGGGGCGGAACACGCGCCACGGATAAATGAAACCACGTCTCCGGCGTGATTCCGCCGCAATGCGGGGCATGATGAGGGGCTTGAGCACAGGTGATGACGATGTTGGTTGATGCAGGTTTCTGGCGGCGAAAGCGGGTTCTGGTCACGGGGGGGGCAGGGTTTCTCGGCAGCAATCTCTGCCATGCGCTGGCCGCACTCGGCGCGCGAGTGACGGCGCTGGACGCCATGCTGCCGGATGGCGGCGCCAACCCCGCCAATCTGGAGGGCGCCGGCGTCATGCTGGTGCGCGGCGACCTGCGCGACACCGAACTCGCCAGCCTCTGCCAGGGGGTGGATGTGCTGTTCAACATGGCGGCGCAGACCAGCCATATGGGCGGACAGAAGGACCCGGTCTTCGACATCGCCATCAACGCCGTGGCCCAGGTGCGGCTGATCCAGGTGATGCGCCAGGCCGCACCCAAGGCCGCGGTCATCCATGCCTCCACCCGCCAGTTCTATGGCCGGCCCATCAGCCTGCCGGTGGATGAGCTGCATCCGGTGAACCCGCCGGATGCCAATGGCGTCTCCAAATGGGCGGGCGAGCAGTATTGGATGCTGGAAAACCGGGTGCTGCACCGCCCCGTCGTCTCGCTGCGGCTGACCAATTGCTATGGCCCGCGCCTGCGCATCGCCGATGCGCGGCAGACCTTCCTCGGCATCTGGATGCGGCGCCTGCTGGAAAGCGAGCCCTTCGAGGTCTGGGGCGGCGCGCAGCTGCGCGACCTGGCCTTCGTGGATGACGTGACGCGCGCCTTCCTGATGGCGGCCGAGCAGGCGGGCAACGCCCAGGTGGCGGGCCATGTCTTCAACCTGGGCGGTGCGCCGCCGGTCTCCCTGCTGGAGCTGGCGGGCCTCGTCATCGCCGCCAATGGCGGCCGGGGCAGCTTCACCACCCGCGAATTCCCCGCCGACCGCGCGCCGATTGATATCGGCAGCTATCATGCCGATGATGGCGCCTTCCGCGCCGCCACCGGCTGGGCGCCGCTGACCACCCTGGAAGAAGGGCTGCGCCTTTCCCTGGACTGGTATCGCGAGCGGATGAGCGACTACATTTTCACCGACGCGCCCGCCTGAGAAAGCATCCGAGATGAACGTGGCCCAAACCATCCTCCCCTTCGCCGATCCCGGTGCCGGCTATCGCGCCCTGCAGCCCGAAATCGACGCCGCCGTCGCCCGCGCCCTGGCCTCCGGCTGGTACATCCTGGGCCGCGAAGGCGAGGCCTTCGAGGCGGAATTCGCGGCCTGGCTGGGTGACCAGCCAGGTGCGCCGGCCATGCATGCCGTGGGCTGCGCCAATGGCACGGATGCCATCATGCTCATCCTGCGCGGGATGGGCATTGGCGAGGGCAGCACCGTCGTCACCGTCAGCCACACGGCCGTCGCCACCGTCGCCGCCATCGAGATGGTGGGGGCGACGCCCCTGCTGCTCGACATCGACCCCGACACCTACACGATGGACCCCGATGAGCTGGCCTCGGTCCTGGCCGACCCACCGCCGGGCATCCCGCCGATCCGTGCCGTGATTCCGGTGCATATCTACGGCCAGGCGGTGGATCTCCGCCCGATCAAGACCGCCTGCGACGATGCGGGTGTGGCGCTGATCGAGGATTGCGCGCAATGCCATGGCGCGGCGCTGGAGGGGGTGAAGCTCGGCACCATCGGCCATGCGGCGGCCTTCAGCCTTTATCCCACGAAGAACCTGGGTGCGCTCGGCGATGGCGGCATCCTGGCCACGCCCGATCCCGAGCTGGCCGGGCGCATCGCGGCCATCCGGCAATATGGCTGGAAGCGCCGCTACATCAGTGACCTGCAAGGCGTGAATTCCCGGCTGGACGAGGTGCAGGCGGCTATCCTTCGCGTGAAGCTCCAGCATCTGGACCGGCAGAATGACCGCCGCCGGCAGATCGCCGCCGCCTATGACAAGGCGCTTGCGGGCTCCCGCAGCCTGACGCCGCCGGTGCGCCGGCCGCATGCGCATCACGTCTTCCACCTCTATGTCCTGCGGCACGCGCGGCGGGACGAGATGATGATGTCACTGAAGGCGCATGGCATCGGCACGGGCATCCATTATCCCATGCCGGTCCACACCCAGCCCGCCTATCAGGGCCGCGTGGCCCTCGGCCCCGCCAATTGCGCCGAAACGGCGCGCGCCGCGCATGAGGTGTTCAGCCTGCCGATGTATCCGGAACTCACGGATGAGGCCGTGGCGCGGGTCTGCGACGCGCTGTCCAGCCTCTGAGTGCCGCGCTGGTCTTTCCGCTGGCGGCGCTGGCGGAAATCGCCGGCTGCTTCGCCGCCTGGGCGGTGCTGCGCCAGGGGGCTTCGGCGCTGTGGCTGCTTCCGGGCGGGCTGGCGCTGGCCGGTTTCGCCTGGCTGCTCACCCTCACCCCCAGCGATGCGGCCGGCCGGGCCTTCGCGGCCTATGGTGGCGTCTATGTCGCGGCCTCGCTGACCTGGCTGATGGCGGTGGAGGGGGTGCGGCCCACGGGCTGGGACCTGGCCGGGGTGGCGCTCTGCCTCGCCGGGACGGGGGTGATCCTGTTCGGCGCGGGGCGACAAGTTTAACCGGCTTGTCGCTGGCCAAGCGTGGGGTTCGGGATTACCTGCCCGTTACCTTGTTCGGAGAGACGCGATGAACCGCCGCAGCCTGTTCGCCTCCACCGCCGCCGCCACTGCCGGATGGGCCCTGGCCGCCCATCTGCCGGCCCAGGCGCAAGCCCCGGCACGGCCGGCCCCTGCGGCGGAGCCGCGCCCGGCAACTGCGGCGGAGCCGCGCCCGAGCAACGTCATCTTCTTCCACCCTGATGGCTTCGGCGTGAATCACTGGGGTGCCGTCCGCATGGTCAGCGTCGGCCCGGATGGCCGCACCGAGTGGGACAGGCTGCCGCACAGCGCCGTCTATCTCGGCCATATGAAGGACGGGCTGACCGGCACCTCGCATGGCGGCGCCACCACCCATGCCTTTGGCGTGCGCGTCCAGGCCGACAGCTTCGGCATGGATGGCACCACGCCGATCCGCAGCCTCTCGGGCTTCGAGGGCTCCATCGCGAAGGAGGCTCTGGCGCGCGGCAAATGGGTGGGCCTGGTGAATTCCGGCGCGGCCTATGAGCCGGGCACCGCGGCCTTCGTCGCCAGCACCCCGCGCCGCAACAGCCTGGCCGAGATCACCCGCCTCGTCGCACAATCCGGCGTGCAGGTGCATCTGGCCGGCGGGGAGCGCTGGTATCTGCCGCGGGGCACCCAGGGCCGCTTTGGCGAGGGCGCGCGCGAGGACGGGCTGAACCTGGTCGAGGCGCTGCGCGCCCAGGGCTACGCCATCGTCTACACGAAGGAGGAGCTGGCGGCGGTGCCGGCGGGCACGGAGAAGCTCTGGGGCATCTTCGCCCATGACCACAGCTTCAACGACCGCAACGAGGAAACCCAGGCGCGCGAGAACCTGCCGCACTACCTCCCCACCGCGCCCAGCATCGCCGAGATGAGCGAGGCGGCGCTGCGCCTCCTCTCCCGCGCGCCGGACGGCTTCCTGCTGGTGGCCGAGGAGGAAGGCACCGACAATTTCGGCAATGTGAACAACGCGCCGGGCTCCATCGAGGCCGGCATCCGCGCCGATGCCGCGATCGGCGTCTTCCGCCGCTTCGTGGCGGCCAACCCGAACACGCTGATGCTCACCACCTGCGATTCGGATGCCGGCGGCATGCAGGTGATCGGCCCGGGCCGCCAGCAGAACATCGTGCGCGAGGGCGCCAACCTGCCCGAGCGCGACCGCAACGGCGCGCCGCTCGACGGCCAGTCCGGCACCGGCACCACGGCATGGCTCTCGGCACCGGACCGCAACGGGGTGCGCCACCCCTTCGGCATCGCCTGGTCCACGCTCACCGATGTCTCCGGCGGCATCCTGGTGCGCGGCGTGGGGCTGAATGCCGGGCAAATCAGCCAGGCTGGCACGATGGACAATGTGGATGTCTACCGGATCATGTACCGCACCCTGTTCGGCCTCGAAGCCGGCTGAGGCCGGGCAACCTTTCCGAGACAATGGCGTTCCCCCTCACACACATTGAGGGATTTCAGCCATGAACAGCATTGTCTACATCGTCGGCGCCGTCGTCATCGTGGTCGCGGTGCTGGGTTTCTTCGGGCTGCGCTGAAGCCCAGCGCGGATGCACGGCGTGCTTCCGCGACCCGGCTGGCCATGATCTTGCAATGCGCCGCAGCCGCGTCGCGTTGATGCTGTACCGCCGGCTCAGGCCGGCGCCAGCGCTGCCGCGATGGAAGTGAACATAGGCAGGCCATCCGTGCCGCCCACCACCGGGTCCACGCAATTCTCGGGGTGCGGCATCAGCCCCATGATGCGCCCATCCTCCGAGCAGATGCCGGCGATGGCGTTCAGGCTGCCATTCCGGTTCTCACCCTCATAGCGCAGCACGACCCGGCCCTCCCCTTCGAGCGTGGCCAGGGTTTCGGCATCACAGAAGTAGTTGCCGTCGCCATGCGCCATGGTGGCGCGGAAGGTCGCGCCACGCTGGAAATGATGCGTATAGGGCGTGTCCGCGCGCTCGACCTTCATGATGCAATCCATCGCCAGGAAGCGCAGGCTGGCATTGCGCAACAGGGCGCCGGGCAGCAGCCCCGCCTCGCACAGCATCTGGAACCCGTTGCAGACGCCCAGCACATGCCCGCCGCGCGCCGCATGGGCCCGCACCGCCGCCATGATGGGCGATTGCGCGGCCATGGCGCCACACCGCAGGTAATCGCCATAGGAGAAGCCGCCGGGCAGCACGACGAGGTCCGTCCCGGCCGGCAACACCGTGTCGCGGTGCCAGACCATGCTGGGCTTCACGCCGCTGACGCGCTGCAGGGCGATGGCCATGTCCCGCTCGCGATTCGTGCCGGGAAACACCAGGATCGCAGCCTTCATCACCAAATTCTCCGCAAATGCTCGATCTTCGGATGGAGGCCCACGCTATAGGCCAGCCAGCGGCGTGGGGCCACCGGGGTTCAATCGCCCTCCGGCGCCGCGCCGAGGCCGCGATGGGGCAGGAGGTGGCGGAACAGCGCCTGGCGCTCGCGCACCTGTTCCAGCGTGGGCTTCTCGGTCTCGGGGATTTCGCGCTCGGGGCCGGTCAGCGCCACGCCCATGACGCCGGAGAGCAGCAGGATGGGTGCGACCAGCATGCAAGCGGGGAAGACGGTGCGCGGCGTCAGGTCCCGCATCCAGCCCGGCGGCAGCAACCAATAGGCGATCCACATCAGTGGCAGGGCGGCGATGGCCATGCCGAGCAGCATGGCGGAGAGCACCGCGGCGGGGATGACCGGGAAGAACAGCAGGATGCTGCCCGTACTCATGAAGGAGGGGTCATCCCTGCAACAGCTTCAGCCAATGCAGCCCGCCCAGCAGCACCGTGGTGCCGATGGCCGCGATGGCGGCCGCCGTGACCCAGCGATTGGCCTTGGCCTTCTGCGTCGCGATCCAGCCCTGGCGCGGCTGCGGCTTGCCGGCCTGTCCCTTGGTGAGGGGCATGCGCTGCTCGCGCCAGCGCAACCCCATGGCGACCAGCACGGTCAGCACGCCCATCAGCAGGAGCGAGGCCTTCACCATGGATAGAAGATCCAGGCGAAGGGGTTTCGCCAGCCTTCCAGCAACAGGCTGATCGGCCAGAAGAGCCCGCCCAGGAAGGCCTTGGAGAGCAGGAAAAAGACCTCGGTCAGCCAGTAGTTCGAAACGATGGGCGGACCGAACAGGAGATAGGCCGTGGTGGTGAGCACCCGCCAGGCGGCAAAGCCCAGCGAGCCCATGACGAACCAGCGCAGCGAGGTTTCGCGCGCGGTCACATCACCTCCACGGTGAAGCTCTCGATGACCGTATTGGCCAGCAGCTTGCGGGCCATCTCCTCGCCCGTCGCCTTGGCGCGGGCGGCATCGGTCTCGGCCAGTTCGACGATCATCACCTTGCCCACGCGGACTTCACCCACGCCGGCGAAATCGAGCCCGGCCAGGGCGCGCTCGATCGCCTTGCCCTGCGGGTCCAGCACGCCCGCCTTCGGAAACACCGTCACCTTCACTCGCGTCATCAATCCCTCCGGGGCCGGGTGGCCCCCCGATGCCCTGGTGAAGCTTCGCTTCACCAGGATGAACCCAACTCCCAAGACCAAGTGCCAACCGGGCCCCCCGGAAAAACGCGTCTTCCGCGTTTTTTTGGGGAACTACTGGACCATCTCAGGCCCCTTGAGGTCCCGCACGCCGGCCTCGGGCAGGATGCCGAGGCGGCGGGCGACTTCCTGGTAGCCCTCCTCGACCTTGCCGAGGTCCCGCCGGAAGCGGTCCTTGTCCATCTTCTCGCCCGTCTTGCTGTCCCAGAGGCGGCAATTATCGGGGCTGATCTCGTCGGCGACGACGATGCGCATTTCCTCATTGTCGTAGAGGCGGCCGAATTCCAGCTTGAAATCCACCAGCGTGATGCCGACGCCGAGGAAAAGCCCTGTCAGGAAGTCGTTCACGCGTAGCGTCAGCTGCACCATGTCGTCGAGGTCATGCGTCGCGGCCCAGCCGAAGGCGGTGATGTGCTCCTCGCTCACCATCGGGTTCTGCAGCGCGTCGTTCTTGTAGTAGTATTCGATGATCGAGCGCGGCAGGCGCGTGCCTTCCGGGATGCCCAGGCGCGAGGCGAGCGAGCCCGCAGCCACATTGCGCACCACGATTTCCAGCGGGATGATCTCCACCTCGCGCACGAGCTGTTCGCGCATGTTCAGGCGGCGGATGAAGTGTGTCGGGATGCCGATCTCGCCCAGGCGCGACATCAGGTACTCGCTGATGCGGTTGTTCAGCACCCCCTTGCCGGTGATGGTGCCCTTCTTCTGCGCGTTGAAGGCGGTGGCATCGTCCTTGAAATACTGGACGAGGGTGCCGGGCTCCGGGCCTTCGAACAGAATCTTGGCCTTGCCTTCAAAGATCTGGCGGCGGCGAGCCATTTGGGGCGGTCCTTCTGGAATCAGGTCATGTATAGCAGGCTTGGTCATGCGTGGCACGCGGGCCTGCCCTCAGAGGGTGAGGGGTGCGAACTCCACCCGATCGGGCGGGCCGGGGGCGAAGAGCCAGTGCCGCGCACCGCCCGCCCCCAGCGCCACCAGCGAGGAACAGAGCGTGCCGAAGCCGCCGATGGGCGGGACGTTCAGAGCCTCACCCGTCGTGCCGCCGGAATCGGCCAGCAAGGCGGGCCAGGCACCCCAATCGGGCGGCGCGGGCGGGGCCGCGGCCGCAAAGCGCGGCAGGTGCCGGGCGGTGCGCGGGCTGGTCCGGTCATTGGGCGGATGGGCGGTCACCATGGAGACGCCCTCGCCCAGCGCCGTCACCTTCGGCCGGCCGGCGCCGAGGCCCGCGATGAACCAGGCCGTCGCGGCATCGGCCAGCACCATGTTGAAAGGGCGCCAAAGGGCGGCGTCCAGCGCGCCGATCCGAGCGGCGGCAGCGGCGGCGCTCGCGCCCTCCAGCGCCAGCATGGGCAATTCCCCGCGCGAGCGCTTGGCGGGGTCGGGGCCGAGGCTGCCCACGCGGTTCAGCACCGCGGCGACGACGCCCTGGCGGTTCATCGCCATCCAACTGCCGCCCGCCAGCCGGTCCCGCCCGCCGATGATGCCGGGCCAGAATTCCGCCGGGGGGTCCCAGGGCCGGTCCAGCCGCTCATCGCGGTTGGCGGCCAGCAGCAGGGGCCAGTCGGCGCCCGGGCGGCGCAGCAGGATCAGGGTGCACATCAGGCGGGTTTACCCAGTGGCGCGTGCTTGCGGAACCGGGCCGGATTGAAGCCTGGCGCCGCCCGGTCCAGGCTGGGTCTCCCCATCCGGCAGGAGCAGCCATGGCCCGCGTGCGTTCCATCCCATCCTCCGAATTGCCCCCCGACCTGGCGGCGATCTATGAGGATTTCGCCGGGCAATACGGGCCCTTCCGCAACCAGGTCGCGGTCATCGCGCATGTGCCGGCCGCACTCCGCCATTTGATGCCGCTGCTGATGGAGCTGCGCGCGGCGGCCACCCTGCCCAAGCGCTATCTCGAGATCGCCATCGTCGTCGTCTCGCGGCTGAACGAGTGCCATTACTGCGTGGCGCATCACAAGCCCTTCCTGATGGTGGCCGGCGTCTCGTCCGAGGCGGTGGACCGCATCATGGAGGCCGAGCTGCCGGAGGAATTCGACGCGCTGGACCGGCTGGTCATCCGCTACGCCAAGGTGGCGTGGGAGACGCCGAACCGCGTGACGCCCCGCCTGCACGCCGAATTGCTGGAACACTTCACCGAGGCGCAGATCGTGGAGCTGACGCTGCGCATCACGCTCTGCGGCTTCTTCAATCGTTTCAACGACGCGCTGCAGATCGAGGAAGAGGAAGAGGTCCACGCCTGATCACAGGTTGAAGGCCACCCGCCCCGTCTCGCGCACGTCATAGCCGCCCATCCGCGCGGCGCGCGCGGCAAAGAGCGGGCTGCGCGCGAAGGCGAGCAGCGTCTGCATCGGCGCCTCGAAGGCCTCGCGCCGCTGCATCACCAGGTCGAAGCGCTCGCGGATCAGCGGCACGAAGCCGAGGCCCGCGCGCAGCGCCTCGGCGCGGATGCCGAAGCCGACATCGGCCGTTCCGCCCAGCACGGCGGCCGCCACCTCATCCTCGGCCAGCGCCGGTTCGGGCAGGAAGGCGATGTCGCGCAGCGCGACCCCGGCATCGCTCAGCAAGCCCACCAGCAGCACATGGCTGCCAGCGCGGGGCTGGCGGCCCATGACGCGCAGGCCCGGCCGGGCGAGATCGGCGATGCTGGCGAGGTCCGCAGGGTTGCCGGGGGGCGTGATCAGCCCCTGCTCGCGCCAGGCCCAGGTGAGGCCGACCAGCGGCGCGCCAGGCATGGCAGCGCGCACCGCCGCGTCGTTGAAGCCGCCCTCCTCGTCCCGCAGGTGCAGGGCCGCGGCCACCGCGTTGCCCGCCACCAGCGCATCCAGCCCCTCCAGGCTGCCCCCCGCCCTTAAGGCGAGGCCGCAGCCGGATTGCCGCACCGCCCAGTCCAACAGCGGGTCATGGCTGCCGGCCAGGATGGGCGGCGGCGCGGGGGTGCCACCGGCCTCGGCCTGGAGGCTGACCCAGCGACGCAGCGCCTCGGCCGGGAAGACCCATTTTCCGCCGATCAGCGCCGAGGGCAGGCGGCGGGCGCGCGCCAGGTCATAGAGCGCGCGCTCGGAGATGCGCAGGAAGGAAGCCGCCTCCTTCAAGGTCCAGATCGTCGGGGTCATCCGGCAAAGATCGGCAAATTCCGGCAAATGGGCAAGGCTTGATCAGATGGACGCCGGGTTCCGCCAGGATTAAGCCGCCGCCATGGGCGATCTGGGCAGCGCGGTGCAGCAGGGGGTCGGGCTCGTCCTCGCCGGCGATGCCACGCTGTGGCGCATCATCACGCTCAGCCTCTCCGTCTCGCTCACCGCCACGCTGATCGCCGCCTGCATCGGCCTGCCGCTGGGCGCGCTTCTGGCGGTGACGCGCTTCCCTGGCCGGCAGGGGCTGCTGGTGGCGCTGAACGCGCTGATGGGGCTGCCGCCTGTCGTGGCGGGACTGCTCATCTACATCCTTCTCTCGCGCTCCGGGCCGCTGGGCTCCCTCGGGCTGCTCTTCACGCCCAGCGCCATGATCATTGCCCAGGCGGTACTGATCACCCCCATTCTCGCCGCGCTGACGCGGCAGGTGCTGGAAGGCCTATGGGAGGAATATGCCGAGCAGCTTCGCTCGCTGGGTTCGGGCCCCGGCCGCGCGGTCGGCACCCTGCTCTGGGATGGGCGCTTCGCCCTGCTGACCGTGCTGCTGGCCGGCTTCGGCCGCGCCTCGGCCGAGGTCGGCGCCGTCATGGTGGTGGGCGGCAATATCGAGGGCTTCACACGCGTGATGACCACCGCCATCGCCTTGGAGACCAGCAAGGGCGACCTGCCGCTGGCGCTCGCGCTGGGCCTGGTGCTGATGACCATCGTGCTCGGCGTGAATGCGGCGGCGCAGGTGCTGCGCGAAGCCTCGGCGCGGTGGGCGGGATGAGCGGGGCGGTGCTGCGCGCCGAGGGGCTGTGCTTCACCGCGCGGGGTGTCGCGATCCTGCGCGAGGTGAGCTTCACCCTTGGCGGCGGCGCGCCGAGCCTGATCATCGGCCCCAATGGCGCGGGCAAATCCGTGCTGCTGCGCCTGCTGCACCGCCTCCTGGCGCCGAGTGCCGGGCTGGTGGTCACGGCAGGAATCGGCCGGCAGGCCATGGTCTTCCAGAAGCCGGTGCTGCTGCGCCGCTCGGTGGCACAGAACATTGCCCATGCGCTCTCGCTCGCCGACATTCATGACGCCGGGCGCATCCCGGCCGCCCTGGACGAAGTCGGCCTGCTGCACCTGGCGGACCGCCCGGCGCGCAAGCTCTCGGGTGGCGAGCAGCAGCGCGTGGCGCTGGCCCGCGCCCTGGCGCTGCGGCCGGAGATCCTCTTCCTCGATGAGCCCACGGCCAGCCTCGACCCCGCCGCGACCCGCGCCGTGGAGGGCATCGTGGCCCGCGCCGCCGCGCGTGGCGTGAAGATCGTGATGACCACGCATGACCTGCACCAGGCCCGCCGCCTCGCCGGCGAGGTCCTGCTGATGCACCGGGGGCGCCTCATCGAGCAGGCGCCGGCCGAAGCCTTCTTTTCGCAACCCCAAAGCGCGGAGGCCCAGGCTTTCCTGCGCGGAGACATCCTCGAATGATGCGCCGAGCCCTATTCGCCCTCCTCCTGCTCGCGACGCCCGCCGTGGCGCAGGAGCGCGTGATCACCATCAGCAGCACCACCAGCACCGAGCAGTCCGGCCTCTTTGGGCATATCCTGCCGCTGTTCCGGGAAGCCACGGGCATCACCGCGCGCGTGGTCGCACTCGGCACCGGCCAGGCGCTGGATGTGGGGCGGCGCGGCGATGCCGATGTCGTCTTTGTGCATGACCGCGCGGCGGAAGAACGCTTCGTGGCCGAGGGCTTCGCCACGCGCCGCCAGCACGTGATGTTCAACGATTTCGTGATCATCGGCCCCGGCGCCGACCCGGCGCGCATCGCGGGCTCGCGCGATTCCGTGGCCGCCCTGCGGCGTATCGCCGAGGCGCGCGCGCCCTTCGTCAGCCGGGGCGACCGCAGCGGCACCCATGCGGCGGAACTCCGTCTCTGGCAGATCGCGGGCGTGGAGCCGTCTGGCAACTGGTATCGCGCGGTCGGCCAGGGCATGGGCCCGGCGCTGAACACGGCGGCCGCGCAGAACGCCTATATCCTGGCCGATCGCGGCACCTGGCTTTCCTTCCGCAACCGCCAGGATCTGCGCGTCCTGACCGAGGGCGATCCGCGCCTGTTCAACCAATATGGCGTGATGCTGGTGAACCCCGCACGGCATCCGCATGTGAAGGCCGCCGACGGCCAGGCCTTCGTGGATTGGATCACCTCGCCCGCCGGGCAGGCCGCCATCGCCGGCTACAAGATCAATGGCGAGCAGCTCTTCTTCCCGAACGCCGCGCAGCCTGAGCCGACCTCGTGAAGCGGCTGGTTCTGGCGGCCCTGCTGATGGCGGCGCCGGCCCAGGCGGAACCTGTGCGCCTGGCTGCCGCCGGCAGCCTGCGCGCGGCCCTCTCCGAGGTGGCGACCGCCTTCGCGGCCAGCCCCGGCGGCGTGCCGGTCACCGAGACCTATGCGCCCTCGGGCCTGCTGCGGCAGCGCATCACGGGGGGTGAGGGCTTCGACCTCTTCGCCAGCGCGAACATGGCGCATCCCGAGGCGCTGGCGCGGGAGCGGCAGATGCCGGTGGTGCTCTTCGCCCGCAACCGGCTTTGCGCCCTGGTGCGCCCGGGTCTCGATGTCACGCCGGAGACGCTGCTGGCGCGCATGCTGGACCCTGGCATTCGCCTCGGCACCTCCACGCCGCGTGCCGATCCGGCGGGCGACTACGCCTTCGCGCTCTTCGCCCGGGCCGAGGCGGTGCGCCCTGGCGCGCGCGCGGCGCTGGAGGGCAAGGCGCTGACCCTCACGGGCGGGCCTGATTCCGCACGCCCGCCCGCCGGGCGCGACCTCTATGCCTGGCAGTTCGAGCGTGATGCGGTGGACCTGTTTCTCAGCTACTGCACCAATGCCGTCCTGGCCCGGCGGGCCGAGCCGCGGCTGGCCAGCATCGAGGTGCCCGAGGCGCTGGCCGTCTTCGCGGATTACGGGATGCTGCTGCTGCAACCGCGCCCGGAAGCGGCAAGGCTGGCCCTGTTCATCCTCTCCCCCCAGGGCCAGATGATCCTCGCCCGGCATGGCTTCGACGCGCCGGGCCTGCCCAAGGAGAGATGATGTTCCGCCGCGCGCTGCTTGCCTCATCCATCGCGACCCCGGCCCTCGCGCGCGAGGTCAGGGACTCGGTGGGGCGCGCGGCACGGCTGCCGGAGAAGATCCACCGCGTGCTGGCGGCCGGCCCGCCCGCCGCCATCCTGCTCTACACCCTCGCGCCCGAATTGCTGGCCGGATGGCCCGCCCGCCCGCCAAGCCGCCTCGAAGCGAGCTTCCTGACCGAACAGGCCGCCGCCCTGCCCGAGACCGGCCGCCTGACCGGCCGCGACAACACGGCGAATATCGAGGCGGTGCTGCGCCAGCGCCCCGACCTCGTGCTGGATTATGGCAGCGTGGCGCCGAGCTTCGTCAGCCTCGCCAACCGCGTGCAGGAGCAGACCGGCATCCCGACGCTGCTGCTGGATGGCGCCCTCTCCCGCATTCCTGAGACCTATCGCACGCTCGGTGACATCCTGGACCGCCGGAAGGATGCCGATCTCCGCGCCGATGCCGCGCAGCGCATCCTGGCAGATGCAGAAGGCCACGCCGCGCGCCTTGCCGCGCGGGGCCGGCCGCGCGTGCTCTATGTGCGCGGGCCGCGCGGGCTGGAGACGGGGCTCGCGGGCTCCATCAACACCGAGATCATCGAATTCGCGGGTGCCGCCAATGTGGCCGGCCGCGCGCTGGGGCCGGGCGGCCTGACCCAAATCAGCCTGGAGCAGGTGCTGGCCTGAACCCGGATTGGGTAATCGCCATCCATCCCGATTTCCCCGCCCATGCACGGCAGGATCCGCTCTGGCGCGCGCTGCCGGCGGTGCGGGCCAACCGCCTGGTGCTGGCGCCCGGCCTGCCCTTCGGCTGGGTGGATTTCCCGCCGGCGGTGAACCGGCTGCTGGGGCTGATCTGGCTGCCCGTGCTCTTTGGCGTGGCACCAGCCGAGAGCCTGGCCGAGCGGGTCAGCGACTTCCACGCCCTCTTCTACCATCGCCGGCCCGAGCCCTCGCAGATCGCGGCGTTGCTCCGCCCCGCGCTGCCGGCCTGATGCGCGGCGCCCTGGCCTGGGGCCTGGCGCTGGGTGCGCTGCTGGCGGCGATCCTGCTGGCGTTGGCCTTTGGCCGCTTCCCTATCCCGCCCCACCAGTTGCTGGCTATCCTGCTGGGGCGGGAGGAAGGGCCGGCCGCCATCGTCTTCTGGAACATCCGCGCGCCGCGCGTGGCGGCCGCCATCCTGGTGGGGGCGGGGCTGGCCGGCGCGGGGGCGGCCTTCCAGGGCATGTTCCGCAACCCGCTGGCCTCGCCCGACCTCCTGGGCGTCTCGGCCGGGGCTTCGCTGGGCGCGGTGCTGGGCATCTTCCTGGGGCTGCCGGTGGCGGCGATCCAGGGCCTCGCTTTCGCGGGCGGTGTGGCCGCGGTCGCGGGCGTGGCCGGCCTCGCCGCCCTGGTGCGCGGGCGGGGCGATCCGGCGCTGCTGCTCATCCTGGCCGGCATCGCGCTGGGTGCCTTGATGGGGGCGGCGATCAGCCTGCTGAAGATCCTGGCCGACCCCTACAACCAGCTGCCGGCCATCACCTTCTGGCTGCTCGGCTCGCTGAACGCAGTGACGCGCGGCGATGTCGTGGCGGCGGCCATTCCCGCCTGTGCCGGGCTCGCGCTGCTGTTCCTGCTGCGCTGGCGGCTGAACCTGCTGACGCTGGGCGAGGATGAGGCGCGCGCGCTGGGTGCCAACACCACCCTGCTGCGGGGGGCGGCCGTGACGGGTGCCACGCTGGCCACGGCGGCGGTGACGGCGCTGGCCGGCGCCGTGGGCTGGATCGGCCTCGTTGTCCCACACATGGCGCGCATGCTGGGCGGGCCGGATCTGAGCCGGCTGATCCCGCTCTCCATGCTGCTGGGGGCCGCCTTCCTGCTGACGGTGGACACCGCCGCGCGCAATCTGGGGCGAACGGAACTGCCGCTCGGCATCCTCACGGCGCTGCTGGGCACGCCGCTGTTTCTCTGGCTGCTCGCGCGGGGGCGGCATGCTTGAGGCGCGCGATCTGCGCGTCGGGCATGGCCGGCGAGCGGTGCTCTCCGGGCTGAACCTGACACTGCGCGCGGGCGAGGTGCTTTGCCTGCTCGGCCCCAATGGCGGCGGCAAGACCACGCTGCTGCGCACGCTCCTCGGCCTGATCCCGGCGCTCAGCGGCGAGGTGCGGCTGGAGGGGCAGCCCTTCGCCCGCCTTTCCCGGCGCGAGGTCGCGCGGCGCCTGGCCTATGTGCCGCAGGCGGGCCAGGGCGGCTTCGCCTATCAGGCGCGGGTGGTGGTGGCGATGGGCCGCGCGGCGCAACTGGGCCTCTTCGCCGCGCCCGGCGCCGCCGACCACGCGGCGGCCGAGGCGGCGCTGGCGCGGCTTTCCATCAGCCACCTCGCCGACCGGCCGGTCACGGAGCTTTCGGGCGGCGAGCGGCAATTGGTGCTGATCGCGCGTGCACTGGCGCAAGGCGGCAATGCGATCATCCTGGACGAACCCACCGCCAGCCTCGATTTCGGCAACCAGGCCCTGGTGCTGCGCGAGGTTCGCGCCTTGGCGAAACGCGATGGCCTGGCCGTGCTGATGACGACCCACCAGCCCGACCACGCCCTGCTACTGGCCGATGCGGTGATGCTGGTCTCGGCCGGGCGCGCCGAGGGCCCAGCCCCGCCCGAGGCGATGATCACGCCCGAGACCCTGCGCGCCGCCTACGGCGTGGAGGCGGTGATCGGCGCCCTCGGCGGGCGCCGCGTGGTGGCGCCCTTGATTTGACGCCGGCGCCTCACCCGAGCCGGACCACCCCCGGCGGCTGCCAGGCGCCCTGTCCGATGGGCAGCACGGAGGGCGCTTCCGTCCTCGGCCAATAAAGGCGCATCACCAGGTAGATCGGCCCATTCGGCGCCGGCAGCCAATTCGCCCGCAGCGCCTCGCCGGGGTCATCCTTCTGGATATGCAGGGTCAGCCCGCCATCGGCGTTGCGCCGCATGCCCGCCAGCATCGGCGCGTTGATGAGGTAGCGGTCGATCGGGTTCTGCACGAGCAACTGGTTGCCGCCGTGATACATTGTCACCGACCAGAAGGCATTCACCGGCGGCAGCTGGTTCGGCCCGAAGGTGATCGAGTAGCGGTTGGTGCTGCCATCCAGCGTTTCCCCCGTCGCGGTGGTGCGCGTGAAGGGATAGGTCGCCTCCCCCGTGCTGTTGGCGTAGATGCCGGCCTTGGCCACCACCGCACGCAGCAGCCAGTCGCCGCGATAGGCCTCCTGGCTGCCCGGCACGTTGGCGACGTTCCAGCCATTCATTTTCACGCCGGCGGCGGCCACGGCGCCCTCCACCTTGCGCTCCCCGGCGAAGGCGGCGGCCAGCAGCTCGATGCGGTCGAGGAAGCTGTGCGGCAGGGCGGTGCCGCTTCCATCCAGGCCGATGCTGGCCATCTGCGCGCGGATCGCCGCCTCATTCGCCTGGGGCGGATGGAATTGCAGCGCGAAGGCCAGGTAGTCGAAGAAATGGTGCTTCGCGAGATCGGCCGTGATGCGCGGCCAGCGGATCTCGGGCGCGGCGGGCGGTGCCGGTTGGCGCAGGAAGGCTGAGAGCGGCTGCGTCCGGTAGCCGCGTTGTATGGCGAGCACGTTCGGCATGTCCTCCGCGCCGAAAAGCTGGGTGCGGAAGAGCGTCAGCGCGAATTGCGTGGTGGAGCGGATCACGCCCTTCACGCCCGGCGGGGTCGCCCCCTGCCAGCCCGGCGCCACGACCATCCAGGAGCCGGCACCCTGCCCCGTCGCGCGGCTGCCGATATAGCCGACATTGTAGGTGTTGCCGTCGCAGAGCTGGACCGAGAAGTAACGCCCCGCCGGCACATCCGGCACCGAGATCACCACCGGCTCCGCCCGCAGGTCGAGCCAGCAGAGGGAGTAGGGCGTATCGCTGTTCGGCGTGGGCACGGCGGTGTCGCGCCAGGTGGCGACCTGCCCGTCATTCCAGATCGTGTTGAACGGTGCCTTGAACTGGCTGCTGCTGCGGTCGATCGCGAATTCGTACATCACCGCGTAGTTCATCACGATGGGCAGGCCGAAGATGAAGGCCTGCTCCGCCGCCTCCACACTGCCGATGATGCCTGGCCGCCCCTGTGCCGCGGGAAGGCCAGGGCGGGCGAGCAACCCCGTCGCCGCAGCCCCTGCAAACAGACTGCGCTTGCCGATCATGTTCTGGTCGCTTTCTCGTTACGGTCCCGGTCATCCTCCGGCTGTGCGGAGGGCGCGGTCAAGCCGAACGGAGCCGGTAGAGGTAGAGGTCGCCCACCGTCTCCGCGACGGAGCGGTTGAGCGCCTCCAGCCGGTTCAGCAGCATGATCCGCTCCTGCCGCGCCGTGAGCAGTTCGGGCGGCAGCAGAAGGGGCAGCAGGGCGGTGGCGCGGGCCAGGCCCAGCAGCAGCGCCTCGCGCGGGTCGGGGATGTCATCCGTCTCGATGCTGCGGACCAGGCGGGCGCGCACCTCGCGCGGCTCGGGCCGGTCCTCGGGCTTGAGGTAGCGCCGCTCGGGGAAGACCAGCAGGACGCGGCCATCCACGCGGTGCAGCAGGCCGCGCGCCGTCAGCGCCGCCAGGACAGCGGGGCGCAGGCCCGTCTCCTCGCGCGCCAGCAGCATCAGCGCGCCGCGTGAATCGGTCGCCTCGCGCAGCAGCGGCAACCCGGCATCCAGCACGGCATCGCCGGTGGGGGAGGCGTCCAGCACCTCCAGCCGGTGGCGGTCCGTGTCCACGCGGCCGGCCAGCGCCAGTTCCATCAGCACCGCGCCGGCCAGCGCGATGGAGGCGGCGATGCCCTGCCGGCCGATGGCGCGGCCCGTCTCGTCATCCAGGGTGAGGAGGACGATCTCTTCGGGCAGGGAGAGCATGGGCTTACTCAGCCACGGCGGCGGACCAAGGCGACATGGTGTCCGTCACGCCGACCCGCATGCCCGCCTTTTGCTGGATCATGTTCGGGCAGGCGAAGTTCACCGGCATCACCGCGTGTTCCACCACTTCCACCTCGGCATCCGCGGCGAGCGCCGCGATCACCGCCTCGCCCAGGCGGCGGTCGGCGGTCACGCCATCGGGGCCACTGACGTCGAGGCGCGGATGGTGTGAGGCGGCCTCGGCCTCCATCGCGAAATCCAGCGCGTAGGAAAACACCTGGAAGACAGCGGCCATGATGCGCCGCCCGCCCGAGGCGCCGCCGGCGAATTCCGGCATGCCCTTCGCATCCAGCGCGATGACCGGGCACATGTTGCAAAGCGGCCGCTTGCCGGGCGCGATGGCATTGGCGCTGCCCGGCGTCGGGTCGAACCACATCACGCCATTGTTCATCAGCACGCCCGAGCCCGGCAGGATCATGCGCGAGCCCATCGACGACAGGAGGGTCGTCGTCATCGCGATCATCATCCCGTCCTTGTCGGCGACGGTCAGATGGGTGGTGCAGCTATCGGCGCCTTTGGGCTCAGCATCGCCGAGGCCCGCCAGGCGCTCGGCATAGGCGGCGCGCAGCGAGCGGGCGAGATGAGCGTACCAGGCGGCATCCGGGATGGCCTTGTAGGGTGCCGCTTCCATCAACTCCATGAGGCGCGCCAGCGTCGGCGCCGCGGTCAGGCCATTGGCCAGCATCCAGCTGCGGCCGCGGAATTTCCGCTCAAGCGCCGGGCGCACCACGGCGGCGCAGCCAGCGAGGTCCTCGGCCGTAACGAAGCCGCCCATCGCCTTCATGTCGGCGGCGATCGAGGCCGCCACATCGCCCGTGTAGAAATCGGCGAGGCCGGCATGCTGCAGCCGCTCCAGCGTATCGGCCAGGCGGCCCTGCGGGAAGAAGCCGGGCGTGCCCTGGTAGGGCGGCACGGGCGGCAAGCCGTTGGGCAGGTAGATGCGGGCACTTTCCTCATACATCCGCAGGACGGAGGCGCTGTTGGCCACCTTGAGCGTGGTGAACCAATCCTGGCTCAGCCCGCGCCTCGCCAACGCCACGGCAGGCGCCATCACATCCTTGATCGGCATGCGGCCATGCCGCTTGTGGATCTCGGCATAGCCGGCGACGGCCGAGGGGATCAGCGCCGATTTCGGACCATGGATGTTCACATCCCCCACCACCTCGGGCCAGGCGAAGAGGTCGTTCTTGAGCCGGCCGGTCAGCGGATAGGCGGAAGGGTCCAGGCCGCGCGGCGCGACCGGGCCGAAATCGAAGGTCTCGGCCGGGCCGCCCGGCTTCATCACCTGGGTGAAGCCGATGCCGCCCAGCCCGCTGTTCCAGGGCTCCACCGTGGCCAGCGCGAAGGCCGCGCCCACCGCCGCATCCGCCGCCGTGCCGCCCGCCCGCAGGATCTCCGCCCCCGCCTCGGCCGCATCGCGAGACTGGCTGGCGACCACGCCGCCTTCGCCGCGTGCGGCCGGCTTGCGGATGATCCAGTGCTGGGAGACATGCGGAGGGAGGGACATGCGGCGATTTCCTGAAGCGTTCCTGCCTGCATGCTCCGATGCGACGCCGCGCGCCGCAAGACACTCCGATGAAATCGGCAGCGCACCATATGGACAAAATGTCATCCATGCCGCATGGCCCGCATCGCCACCTCAACCCGGAGAATCCGCCCATGTTCGGCATGTTCAAGAGCCA
>NZ_JAIEQY010000309.1 GCF_019747315.1 Roseococcus sp.
ATGCATGACATCCTCCCCCGCGCCACGCGCGTCGCCGCCCCCGGCAGCTTCACCGCCGATGCCGAGGTGATGCTCGATTTCGACGACCGCTATCGCCGCCGCAAGCGCTACGAGACGGCCGGCGGCATCCCCTTCGTGCTCGACCTCGCGGAAGCGCAGGTGCTGCGCGAGGGCGACGGACTCGTCCTCGATGATGGCCGCGTCATCCTGGTCCGCGCTGCCGAGGAGCCGCTGGTGGAGATCCGCGCGCATAACGCGGCCGAGATGATCCGCCTCGCCTGGCACCTGGGCAACCGGCATCTCCCGGCCGAACTCCAGGAACACCGCATCCTGATCCGCGAGGATCACGTGATCGAGCAGATGCTGCGCGGCCTTGGCGCGCATATCCAGAAGGTGCGCGCGCCCTTCAACCCCGAGGGCGGCGCCTATGGCGAGCACAACCGCTCGACCCATCAGCACCATCACGGCCATGAGCATGACCACGACCATGGGCACCATCATGGCGATGGGAACCACCACCATCACCACGGTGACTGATTCCGACCTGTTTCGCCTGATGGCCTGGACCTCGCCCGCCTATCCGGTGGGCGGGTTCAGCTACAGCCACGGGATCGAGATGGCCGTCGAGGAAGGCCGCCTGCGCAAGCAGGCCGACCTCGTCGCCTACATCGCCTCAGTGCTGCGCCAGGGCGCGGGGCGGGTGGATGCGGTGCTTTTCGTCGCGGCGCACTCCGCCCCGGATGATGCGGCCCTGGACGAGATCGCCGAGCTCGCCTTCGCCTGGCGCGGCACGGCCGAGACGGCGCTGGAAGCCACGCAGCAGGGCGGCAGCTTCGCCAGCGTCACCGTGTCCTGCTGGCCCGATCCGCGCTTCGCGGCCTTCGCCGCGCGGCATCGCGGCCGCCTCTCCCACGCGGTCGCCTTCGGCGCGGTGGCGGGCATGGCGGGCATTCCGTTGCGCCCCGCCCTCTTCGCCTTCCTGCAGGGCTTCTGCGCCAACCTGGTCTCGGCCGGCGTGCGCCTGATCCCGCTCGGCCAGACCGATGGGCAGATCGCCACCGCCGCGCTGCTGCCCATCATCACCGAATGCGTCGATGCGGCGCTGACCACCTCGCTGGACGAACTCGGCACGGCATCCCCGCTGCTCGACATCCTCTCCATGCGCCACGAAACCCAATACACGAGGCTTTTCCGCTCATGAGTGATGTTTCCGCCCGGCCGACTCAGACCTCCGGGCAAGAGCCCTCCGGTCATCGGACGGGGCATGGACCCTTCCGCGTCGGCGTCGGCGGCCCTGTCGGCTCGGGCAAGACGGCGCTGGTCGAGCGCCTCTGCCGCCTGCTGCGCCAGACGCATGACATCGCGGCGATCACCAACGACATCTACACCAAGGAGGATGCCGAGTTCCTCACCCGCGCCGGCGCGCTGGACGCCGACCGCATCATGGGTGTGGAAACCGGCGGCTGCCCGCACACCGCGATCCGCGAGGACGCCTCGATCAACCTGGCCGCGGTGGACGACATGTCCGCCCGCTTCCCCAGCCTCGAACTCCTCTTCATCGAAAGCGGCGGCGACAACCTGGCCGCGACCTTCAGCCCCGAGCTGGCGGACCTCACGATCTACGTCATCGATGTGAGCGCGGGCGACAAGATCCCGCGCAAGGGGGGCCCCGGCATCACCCGCTCGGACATCCTGGTGATCAACAAGATCGACCTGGCCCCGCTGGTCGGCGCCGACCTCTCCGTGATGGACCGCGACGCGCGACGCATGCGCGGCCAGCGCCCCTTCATCTTCAGCAACCTGAAGATCGAAAAGGGTGTGACCGAGATCGCGGACTTCATCCTGGAGCAGGGCGGCCTGGCCACGCGTGAATCGCGGCGGGTGGTGGAAGCGGCCGGGAACTGACGGGCAAGCAAAGCCCCTGGACTTGCGGCCTCAACCGCCTGCCGGCCCCAGAACTTCGTCATAAAGCCCGCCCAGGATGCGGCTGATCCGCTGCGGATGATAATGCCGCGCGCGGTCCAGGCAGGCCTCGGCCAGGGCGGCACGGGTGGCAGGGTCCATGCCGAGCGCCTCCACCGCCGCACGCCGCAAATCCTCGGCGGAGCCGGGCGTGAAGAGCAGGCGATGCGCCGCCGCGGGCAGGATTTCCACAAGGCCCGGCAAGCGCGGCGCCACCAGGGGGCGGCCGAAGCTCAGCGCCAGCAGCGCGACGCCCGAGGTGAGGTGACGCTCGTAATCCAGCACCACGGCGCGGGTCGAGCGGAAGAGCTGGGCGGTCTCGGCATCGGTGATGCGGCGGATCTGCCAGTCCAGGCTGGCACGGCCGGCGGTGGCCGCTTGCACCGCGGCCAGCCCAGCGTCACCGGGCAGCGCCTCGCCCGCGATGGTCAGCCGCGCGCCGAGCCCGGCCAGCATCGCCTCCGGCAGGGCCTCCACCACGCGGTCCAGCCGCTTATAGCCTCGCAGCTTGCCGAAGCAGAGCAGGCCGCGCCCCTCCGGCGGCGCCGGATGCGCTGGTTCCGGCTCGTAGATCCCAAGATAGGCCGGGTGCGGCAGCAGGAAGGCCTTCTCCGCAACGGGGCCCACCATGGCTTCCAGCACGGACAGCGCTTCGGTGCTGTGGACCAGGATGCGATGCGCCGTTGCGGCGATGGCGCGGCGCCATTCCAGCAAGGCGGCCTCGGGCAGCGCCTCATGCGGGGCGGCGTTGTGCAGCGTCCAGAGGATGCGCCCGCCCGCTGCGCGAAACGCGGCCAGGCGCGCGGCCAGGTGGCGCGCGGTGAGCATCGCCTCGGCCGGGCTGGCCGCGCCGCGCAGCGCATGCTCCTCCCAATGGATGTGCAGCAGGGCGGGGCCGTCGGCGAGCAGGGAGAAGGCATCCTCGATGCCGCCGCGGATCGCGTCGTAGCGGCCGCCCAGCGCGGCGTAGAGCAGCGCGTGATAGGGGTTGTCCTGGTAGATGGTGGCATTCACCACCGGGATGCCCGAAACACTCATTGCGGCAGGATCAGCGCATGCGCGTCGAACCGCCGCGTGGTGAGCGGGAAGGGCATGCGCGGCGTGGCCTCGCCCGCGCGGATGCACGCATGCCAGGCCTCGGCGCTGGCATGGTAGTCGCGCCGGATGGCGGTGAAGCCGGTGCGGGCCAGGCCGTAATCCTCATGGGCGGTCAGTGAATCGGCACGGGCACGGCCGACCAGCAGCGGCCAGCGCAGGCGCGGGCAGGCGCGCTCGCCAAAGCCCAGGCCCAGGCGCTGGATGAATTCCAGATCGGCCGCCACGCGCACGCTGTCGAAGAAGCCGATGCGTTCGAGCACCGGCGCGCGGCGAAACACCAGCGAGATGCAGCAGAGATGCGAGATCTGCCCACCCGCCTTGATCACCACCTCGCCCTCGCTGGTCATCCGCAGCCAATCGGTGGTGAGGCCGATCAGCTCCGGCCGGCGTTGCAACTGGCCAATGCTGCAGGCGAGGCGGTCGGGGTGGGACCAGTCGTCGGAATCCTGCAGGGCGATGAATTCGCCCCGTGCCTGCAACAGGCCCATGTTCTTGCTGACATAGGTGCCGTCATTCGTGGATTTCAGGATGACGCGCAGGCGCGGGTCCCGCGCCTCCAGATCGCGCAGCAGGGCGGGCGTGTCATCCGTGCTGGCATCATCCACGATAATGAGTTCAAGGTTGCGCCAGCTTTGCTCCAGGATGGAGCGCACCGCCGTGGGCAGGTAGGCGGCACTGTTGAAGCTGGTCATCACCACCGAGACCAGGGGGCCGTCTTCCGCCTTGTCACCCCGGCCGCGCAACTGGTCGAAAGCGGCACCCGGCAGGGTCGCGTCACGCCGCAGCGGGCGGGTGCCGTAGCGGGCGAACATGGGGTCCAGCGCCGCGAGGCCGGCGGCCCAATCTCCCCCGCGCGTCAGCGCCGCGCAGCGGAACAGCGGGAATTCCAACGGGAAGGCGCGCTCCGCCCCCGCCTGTTCCAGCCGGGCCGCGTGGCGCAATGCCTCGGCTGGTGCGGATTGCTCCAGCGCGATGGCCATGGCGAGCAGGCCGAATTCCACATCCTCCGCGGGCCAGTCCTGCGCCTCCCGCGCGGCCTCGGCGAAGCGGCCGGCGAAGAAGTGGTTGCGCGCATGCTCGCGCCGGATATCGGGCAGGCCGCGCGGCAGATGCTCGGCCAGCAGGGCCTGCGCCGCCTCCACCTCGCCCGAGAGGCGCAGCGCCTTGGCGGCGGCGACGACGGCGCGCTGCCCGCGCTCGGATTCGGGCAGCCGGGCGAAGGCGGCCAGCACGCCGGCATGGTCGGCCTCCTCCTGCGCCTGGTACATCAGCGCGGCGATGGGCGCGGCCCAGCCGGGATGATCAGCGGCCAGGGCCTCCAGCGCCGCGCGGCCCTCCGCCACCTCGCCCGCCGCGAGCGCCATACGCGCCAGTTCCAGCCGCAAGGCGCGGGCGCGCGGGTCCAGCGCCAGCCGGCGATGCAGCGCGATGCGGCGCTGCGTCACCAGCTCCGCCTGCCGGGCGCGAGGGCGCAGCGGGTCCGCACGGCAGAGATCCAACTCATAGGTCAGGCGGCGCTCCACCGCCTGCTCATGGCCTGGGTGATGCTGGAGCAGGCGGTCAAGCACATCGGCCGCACCCTGGTGATCGCCCGAGCGGCGGATGGCGAGCGCCAGCAGCAGCAGCGTCTCGGCCTCCTCAGGACGCTGGCCCAGGGCGGCCTCGGCGTGGCGGCGGGAATGGGCGGGCTCGGTCGCGCAGCGCGCCAGGGCCAGCAGCAGGGCATGCGGCGCGCCAGGCGGCGGCGGCAGGCGGGCCAGCGCCGCGTGCAGCAGGTATTCGCGATCGCGAAGGGCGGGCTCGGCCAGCACGGCCAGCGGATCGGTGGCGAGGACGGCCGCCAGCTTCTCCGGCGTGGCGAAGGCCAGGGCGAGGTGCACCGGGCCGGCCCCCAGCAGCGCCTGGCGCCCGGGCGATCCGGGCGGGACATGCGCCAATTCCCGCGCAGCCTGCTCCGGCTGCCCGGCGCGAATGGCGAAGCGCGCGGCCAGCATATGGCGGGCCTCACCGGCCGGGGCCTGGGCCAGCGCGGCCTGGGCAGCGGGCCAGGCGCCGGTCAGCGCCAGCAGCTCGGCCTGGAGCAGCCAGGCCTCGGCGCTCTCCGGCGCATCGGCGGTGATGCGGGCGAGCAGCTTCAGCGCATCCTCCACCTGGCCGGATTGGGCTATTTGCCGCGCGCGCGGGAGTTGGCGTGGGAGGCCGGGCGCGGGCGCGGGGCGAAGCTGGTCCCGCAGGGCGGTCAGCGCGGGCAGGCAAGCCGCATGGGCCGGGGTGCATTCGAACCAGTCGGCGGCGGATTCGAGCCGCAGGCGGGAGGCAGCATGGCCCAGCAGCCGCCGCAGCAGGGACGGCCAATCCGCCTCTTCCGCCGCGCCGGGGCAGAACTGCACGGCGGCGAGCGCCCGGGCGGCTTCGGGCAGCACAAAGGGCGGCAGGCGCGCGCCGGCCAGCGGCGCCAGCACCGCCTCCCGCCATTCCGGGCTGAGGATCATTTGCCGGGCCGCGGCCAGGGGCGCGCCCTCCGTCACCGGCAAGGCAGGCGCGGGGCCGCAGAGCAAGGCCGGCAGTAGCTGGCGCCAATCCTGCGCCGGCACGACGGGGCGTAGCGCCGGGACCTCCGCCGCCCGCAGCCAAGCCGCCAGGGCCGAAGGCCAGCGCCGCGCGCCGGCGAGGCCCAGCGCCTGTTCGCACCAGGCTGCGAGGCCAGGCTCCAGCAGCGTCTCGGGCAAGGGCGCTGCGCCAGGGGCAAGACGCGGCGCCACCTTCTCGCGGAACTCGCGCGAGCGGAGGAGATGCTGCAACACCTCGCACAGCGGGCGGCCCGGATGCGCCTCCAGATCGGCCGCGCGCGCGGGAGGCCGCCCGAGGACCAGGCGGAAAGCCATTTCGGCATCGGCCAGATCGGCCGGCCGGGTGAGGTCACGTGGCGCCGTCAATCCCTGTTCCCGCGTCTGCAAGGCGCCCAGGCTAACAGGCGCCACCCCGAAGCGGAAAGGAGCGGCGCCGCCGCCTCAGTACATGTGCTGGCCGCCATTGATGGAGAGCGTGGAGCCGGTGATGAAATCCGCCTCATCCGCCGTCAGGAAGACGACGCCGCGCGCGATATCCTCGGCGGTGCCCAGGCGGCCGCGGGGGATGCGGGCGATGATCTTCTCCAGCACGTCGGCCGGCACGGCGCGCACCATCTCCGTGTCCACGTAGCCCGGGGCGATGGCATTGACCGTGATCTGGTTGCGGGCACCTTCCTGGGCGAGCGCCTTGGTGAAGCCATGGATGCCCGACTTGGCGGCGGCATAATTCACCTGGCCCAACTGCCCCGCCTGGCCGTTCACCGATCCGATATTCACGATGCGGCCGAACTTCGCGGCACTCATCGCATCCCAGACCGCCTTGCACATGTTGTAGCAGGAGCCGAGGTTCGTATCGATCACGTCATCCCACATCTGGCGGGTCAGCTTGCGCATCATCGCATCGCGCGTGATGCCGGCATTGTTCACCAGGATCTCGATGGGGCCATGCTCCGCCTGCACCTTCGCCACGGCAGCCACGCAGGCGTCGAAATCGGAAACGTCGAACTTGATGCAGGGAATGCCGGTGCGCTCGGTGAAGGCGGCGGCGGCGGCGTCATTGCCGGCATAGCTGGCGACGACGGTGCGCCCCGCGGCCTTGAGCCCTTCGCTGATCGCGGCGCCGATGCCCCGCTGCCCGCCCGTCACCAATGCCACTCGCGCCATGTGCAACCCTCCCTGGGATGTGCTTGTCGTGGCGGATGATTGGGCCGCCCGCCTTGATCTGTAACAAGCGGCACGGTCGGGCGCCACTGAATTGGCGCGTTATTTACGCCGCAGTTGAAACAGCGCCTGCTGTCCGAACAAATTCGCCAGCCACACGGAGCGCGTCCAGGGCGCCTTCAGCCCACGCTCATCCACCGCCAGCCAGCGCTCGATGGCATAGCCCTCCAGCTCCGCCAGGGCGAAGAAGTCGAGGATGGTGCAGGGGTGGATATTGGGCGTCTCGTACCAGGGGCGGGACCAGGTCTCGGTATCCGGCATGCGCCCATTCAGCATCAGCTTCCAGCGCACCTCCCAATGGCCGAAATTGGGGAAGCTGACGATGGCGTGGCGGCCGATGCGCAGCATCTGGCGCAGCACCTCGCGCGGGCGTTCCACCGCCTGCAGCGTGCGGCTCAGCACCACATAGTCGAAGGCGCCATCAGGGTAGAAGGCCAGGTCATTGTCGGCATCGCCATGGATCACGGCGAGGCCCTGGGCCACCGCCTCGGTCGCCGCCTGCATGTCGATTTCGATGCCGCGGGCATCCACGCGCTTCTCGGCCGCCAGATGCGCCATCAGCGCGCCATCGCCGCAGCCGATATCGAGCATGCGCGCGCCCTCTGGGATCATCTCCGCGATGAGGCGGAGGTCGAGGCGCATGTTCTTCGCGACATACTGGATCGCGTCACGCGGCATCAGCGGCGCTCCTGCCAGAGATCATCCTCGCCCCAGCCGAGCACGGCGAATTCAGGCGCGCGCAGATGCGCCTCGCCCCAGCAATAAAACTCATCCAGCTGCGGTGCGGCGCGGCCCAGCATGGCATGCGCCTGGCCGCGATGATGGATCTGGTGCTGGAACAGGTGCAGCAGCAGCCGGTCCGTCCGCTCGCGCTGCACGCGATGGCCGCGCTGCACCTCGATGATGCGGCCGAGATCCGCCTCCTCCAGCGCATCGCACCGGGCGATCAGGCGCTGGTCCACCGCGCGCTGGGCCGCGTGCAGGCTCGGCACGTTCCGGCAGGGCTCCCGGTCGGCCCAGGCGGCGGGGCCGAGCGTGCCGCCCTCCAGCGCGTCCACATAGAAATGGTCCACGATGAGGATGTGGTTCAGCGTGGCGCGGATCGATGGAAAGAAGCCCTGCCGCGGCGCGTGGAATTCTGCCTCGTCCAGCGCCTGGATGGCGGTCAGCAGGCGCTCATTCGCCCAGGCATTGTTGCGGGCCTGGGCGCGCATCAGCAGCGCGCCGCTCACAGCCCCGCATCCCGCGCGGCGCCGGCCAGGAAGCCGCCGAGCGCACGATGGAATTCCGGCTCATCCAGCAGGAAGGCGTCATGCCCCTTATCGGTCGTGATCTCGACGAAGCTGACCCGCGCGGCGGCGGTGTTCAGCGCGCGCACCAAGGCGCGGCTTTCGCTGGTCGGGAAGAGCCAATCGGAGGAAAAGCTGGCCACGAAGAAGCGCGTGGGCGTGTTCTGGAAGGCGGCGGCGACGCTGCCATGCTCATGCGCCAGGTCGAAATAATCCATGGCGCGGGTGATGGTCAGGTAGGAATTGGCGTCGAAGCGGCGCACGAAGGTGCTGCCCTGGTGGCGCAGATAGCTCTCCACCTGGAACACGTCCTCCAGGAAGGTCAGCGCGCTGGCGCCTTGCAGGCGGCGGCCAAATTTGCGGGTCAGCGCGGCCTCGGACAGATAGGTGATGTGCGCCACCATGCGCGCCACCGAAAGCCCCTGCGCGGGGATGCGCCCATCCTCCCAATAACGGCCGGCCTTCCAGTCCGGGTCGGAATGGATGGCGGCGCGGCCCACCTCATGGAAGGCGATGTTCTGCGCCGAGTGATGCGGGGCGCAGGCGATGGGGGCGGCGGCGAAGACGGCTTCGGGAAAGGTCGCGGCCCATTCCAGCACCTGCATGCCGCCCATGGAGCCGCCGATCACGGCCAGCAAACGCTCGATCCCCAGATGCTCCACCAGCTTCTTCTGGGCGCGCACCATGTCGCGGATGGTGACCACGGGGAAATCCGTGCCCCAGGGGCGGCCCTGCGGCACGCCATTCTCATCCGTCATTTCCTCGCGGGGCCCCGTCGAGCCCATGCAGCCGCCCAGGACATTGGCGCAGATCACGAAGAAGCGGTCCGTATCCACCGGCTTGCCGGGGCCGATGATGGCGTCCCACCAGCCGTCCTTGCCGGTGACGGGCTGGCGCTCGGCCACATACTGGTCGCCCGTCAGGGCATGGCAGACCAGGATGGCATTGCTGCGATCGGCGTTAAGCCGGCCATAGGTCCGGTAGGCGACCGCGAGGGGGCGGATCACCGCGCCGCAATCCAGCGTCAGCCCCTCGGGCAGGACGGCGCGCTGGTGCGCGACCTCGGGAAAGGGGGCGATCTCGTTCATCCAGGCGCAGAGATAGGGCCTGCCCCGGCTTCGGGCAACTTGGCGTAACCGGCTGGCGCGGCTATGCCTCATCCCCTCATGTCCGACTCAAAACCCCACCCCGACGCGCTGGAGGCCCTGCGCTCCGAGATCAACAGCCTCGATGACGCGCTGCATGACCTCCTGATGCGCCGGGCCGAAGTGGTGCAGCGCCTCAGCGCCAGCCAGGCGAAGCCGGCCGGCACCGTGCTGCGCCCGGGGCGCGAGGCCGCGATCCTGCGCCGCCTGCTGGCCCGCCATGCCGGCCCCCTGCCCCGCACCGCCTTGGTCCGCCTCTGGCGGGAGCTGTTTGCCAGCTCCGTCGCGCAGCAGGGCAATTTCTCCGTGGCCCTGCCGGCCGATCCCGCGCTGGCCCGGCTGGCCGCCGAGCATTTCGGCGTGGCCACGCCGCAGCGCCAGCACCCCTCCCTCGCCGCCGCCCTGGCCGCCATGGGCGGGCGGGAGGCCAGCATCGCCGTCCTCCCCTGGCCGCGCGAGAGCGACAACCGCGCCGAGGAATGGTGGACGCGCTTCGACGCGGCCCACCTCTCCGTCATCGCCCGCCTGCCCTTCGTCTCCGAGCGCGAGCCGCCGCTGGAGGCCGCAGTGATCGGCCTGCACCCGGCCGACCCCTCGGGCCGTGATGCCACGCTGATGCGCGTGGAGCTGCCCGGCGAGCCCAGCCGTGCCGCGCTGGCCGCGCATTGCGGCTCGGCCCGCGTGCTGATCATGCGGCGTGAGCCAGGCTTCACCCGCGCCCTGGTCGAAACGCTGGAGGCGCCGCCCGCCGGCGCCACCGTGATCGGCCGCTATGCCATTCCCGAACGAGGGACGAAGTAACGCCATGAACGCCCTGCTCCCGCGCCCCTCCATCCTCTCGATCGAGCCCTATGTGGGCGGCGAATCGAAGATCCCGGGCGTGAACCGGATCATCAAGCTTTCGTCCAACGAGGGCGCCTTTGGCCCGCCCCCCATGGCGCAGGAGGCGATCATCGCGTCCGCGCGTGACGCCCACCGCTACCCCGATGGCGGCGCGACCAGGCTGCGCGAGGCGATCGGCGCCAAGTTCGGCCTGGATCCCGCACGCATCGTCTGCGGCAATGGCTCGGATGAGCTGATCGCCTACCTGATCCTCGCCTATGGCGGCGAGGGCACCGAGCTCATCATGCCCGCGCACGGCTTCGTCATGTATGACCTGACCGGCCGTTATGCCGGCTGCCGCGTCATCAAGGTGCCGGAGCGCAACCTGCTGGCCGATGTGGACGCGATGCTGGCCGCCGTCGGCCCGCGCACCAAGCTCGTCTGCCTGGTGAACCCCAACAACCCGACCGGCGCGCTGCTGCCGCAGAGCGAAGTGAAGCGCCTGCGCGCCGGCCTGCGCGACGACATCCTGCTGATCCTCGATTCCGCCTATGCCGAATACGTGACCGACCCCGACTACGACCCCGGCCAGGCGCTGGTGGATGCGTCCGGCAACACCGTCATGACGCGCACCTTCAGCAAGATCTTCGGCCTGGGCGGGCTGCGCCTGGGCTGGGCCTATATGCCGCCCGTGGTGGCGGACGTGCTGGCGCGCATCCGCGGCCCCTTCAACGTGAACGCGACGGCCATGGCCGCCGGCATCGCGGCCCTGGCCGAGCCCGGCTGGATCGAGCGCAGCGTGGCGCACAACACGGAATGGCGTGCCAAGACCGTGGCGGGCCTCCAGGCCGCCGGCCTCAAGGTCTGGCCCAGCGCCTGCAACTTCATCCTCGCCGATTTCGAGGATGCGGCCCGCGCCAAGGCCGCCGACGCATCCTTGCGCGCGCGCGGCATCATCGTGCGTGGCGTCGGCAGCTACAGCCTGCCGACCTGCCTGCGCATCACCATCGGCACGGCCGAGGAGTGCCAGATGGTGGTGGAAGCATTGACCGCCTTCATGCGTGAAAATGTTTGACGCCCTGAAGCCGTCGACGCGTTCGTCCGGCCTCTGGCCGTGACAGAGCCCCTCTTCGACCGCCTCTGCCTGATCGGCGCGGGCCTGATCGGCGGCTCCATCGCGCGCCGCAACCGCGAGGGCCATGCCCTCGCGCGCGAGGTCGTCGTGACCGCCCATAGCCAGGCCACGCGCGACCGCGTGCGCGAACTGGGCTTCGCCGACCGCGTGGAGGATGCCCTCGTCGCCGCCGTCGCGGGCGCCGATGCGGTGATCCTCTGCGTCCCTGTCGGCGTCTATGCGCAGGTGATGGCGGAGATTGCGCCGCATCTGAAGCCTGGCGCCATCCTCACCGATGTCGGCTCCACCAAGGGTTCCGTCATCCGGGACCTGACACCGCTGCTGCCTGCCGGCGTGCATCTTGTCCCCGCCCATCCCATGGCCGGCACCGAGTATTCCGGCCCGGATTCCGGCTTCCCCACGCTCTTCGAGGGCCGCTACGTCATCCTCACCCCCACCGAGGCGACCGACGCGGCCGCCGTGGAAAAGGTGCGCGAATTCTGGCGCCGCTGCGGCTCGATGATCGAGAGCATGGACCCCACCACGCATGACAAGGTTGTGGCCATCGTCTCGCATCTGCCGCACCTCATCGCCTTCACGATCTGCGGCACGGCGGACGACCTGAGCGAGGAAACCCGCGAGAGCGTGCTGAAATTCGCCGCCTCCGGCTTCCGCGACTTCACGCGCATCGCCGGCAGCGACGTGAACATGTGGCGCGACGTCTTCCTCAACAACCGCGAGGCGGTGCTGGAAATGCTGGCCCGCTTCACCGAGGACGCCCAGGCCTTCGGCCGGGCCATCCGCTGGGGCGAGGCGGGCTTCATCGAGGACCGCATCAAGCGCGGCCGAAAAATCCGCACCGGCCTGATCGAACGAAAGCAAGCCTAAGAAAAGGGGTCTGGGGCCGCAGCCGCCGGAGGCTCTTTTTTTATCGCCGGGCCAAGCTGAGTGCCCCGGCCGTCACCGCCAGCACCGCCCCGCAATAAAACCCCATCCATGGCCCTGCCAGGGTAAAGCAGGCCGCCGCCGTGGTGGCTCCCAGGCTTTGCCCCAGCACCCGCGCCGTGGCCTGCATGCCCCCGGCACTGCCCGCGCGATGGCGGGGCGCCGTGGAGAGGATGACGCGGTTGTTCGGCGCCTGGAAGCACCCGAAGCCCACGCCGGCCAGCAACAGCGAGGCGCAGAGCCACGGCGTCGCCGTGGCCGGCAGCGCACCGAGCAGGAGCAGCGCCAGGGCCAGCACGGCGCCACCGGCCGCGACCGGCAGGGCGGAGGTGGTGCGGTCCGCGAAGCGCCCGGCGATGGGCGCCAACAGCCCGACCGCGATGGGATAGGGCGTGATGATCAGCCCGATCTGCACGGGCGTGAACCCGGCGGCCGAGAGGTGGAAGGGCATGGAGATGACCGTCACCATATGCGCCGCGAACATGCAGATGGAGGCGCCGATGGCCAGCCGCACCGTCCGGATGCGCAGCAGATCGAGCGGCAGCAGCGGCACGGAACGCGCCATTTCGCGGCGGATCAGCAGCCCACCGATGGTCAGGCCCGAGGCCAGGGCCACCAGGCCCAGCACCGGCCAATGCAGCATCAGGTCCAGCCCCAGGAAGGCCAGGCCGAAGGCCGCGGCGTTCATGGCGGCGGCGCCGATGTCAAAGGCGCGCGGCTGGCGCGGCACGTCGGGCAGCACGCGCGCGCCGAAGATGAGGGCGGCGAGACCCACGGGCAGGTGCACGAGGAAGACGGCCGGCCAATCGGCCAGCGCCAGCACGGCGGCGCCGAGCGAGGGCCCGGTGGCGGAGCACAGTGCCACCACCATCGCGTTGAAGCCGATCGCGCGGCCGAGCTGCGCCATGGGGTAGGTGTGGCGAACGAGCCCGGACATCAGGCTCATCACGGCCGCCCCCCCCAGGCCCTGGGCGATGCGCGCGGCCAGCAGCGCCTCGAAATTCGGCGCCAGGGCGGAGCAGAGGGCGGCCAGAAGGAACAGCGCCAGCCCCGCATTCCAGACGCGCTTGAACCCCGCGATCTCGCCCAGGGCCGCGAAGGGGATCAGCGTGCCGACGACGGTGATCTGGTAGGCGTTCACCACCCAGACCGCATCCGCCGGCGTCAGGCCGAGATCGCGCGCCGCCGAGGGCAGCGCGATATTGACCATCGCCGCATCGAGCACGGTGAGGGAAATCCCGGCCGCGATGCAGGCGGCGGCCCGGGTGCGGCGCGGTTCCGGGAGGCCGTCCGCCTCCGTCTGATGGCTCACGCGGCGCGCGAGACCTTCTGCGCGGCGTTGGGCAGCGAGACGCCGACCAGGTGATCGCGCGAGACGAGCGTGGTCAGCTCATCCTCGCTCCAGCCCTCGGTGCCTTCGGGGCGGAGCGGCAGCACCATCCATCGGAAATCGGCGGTGCTGTCCACGACGCGCACCTGGATGCCGGCCGGCAGCACCGTGCCGAATTCGGCGAGCACGGCGCGAGGTTCGCGCACGGCGCGCGAGCGATAGGCGGCCGACTTATACCAATGCGGCGGATAGCCGATGATGGCGCGCGGATAGCAGGAGCAGAGCGTGCAGACGACCAGGTGATGCACGCTGGCCGTATCCTCCAGCACGCCGAGCGGCGGGTTGCCCTGCATGGAGACGCCCATCGCTTCGGCGGCGGCGGTCCCGTCGCGCAGCAGGAAGGCCCGCCATTCGGGATCCACCCAGGCGCGGGCTACCATGCGGGCGCCGGTCTCGGGGTTGGCGCGCTCGGCGATGGTCTTGCGCAGCGCGATCTCCTCCTCGGTCACGATGCCGCGCGCCTTCAGCGCCGCGACGAGCTTCTCCAGGAGGGCGACGCTTTCGGGGCGGGGGTCATAGCCGGCCATGATTATGCTTCCTCCAGCCAATGCTCGAACAACTCGATCAGCAGGGTGTCCCCCGCCTCGCCCTCGTTCCAGACGGGCTGCTGGTCGAAAAGAACGTGATACAGTACGCGTGGCTCGGCCGGGCGATTGAAGGCAATGTCCTCCGGGTTGGGGAAGGTGCCCAACGCCCGCTCCACCACGCCCAAGCGGCCGCGGACGTAATGCGGCGTGCGCAGGTGCAGCCGCGCCACGCGCTCGGGCCGCGCATCCTTCACCCGCACCCGCTGCCCCGCCTGGAAGCGGGCCGTAGCGATCTCGCCAACACCCTTGCTCACTGGAGATCCTCCCAGGTGACGGCGCCCTTGGCGAGCATGACGGCGGCGATGGCCCGCAGCCACTTCTCATAATAGGTCAGGCCGAAGTAGTCAGCCTCGGGCAGGCTTTCGATGTTCAGGCGCTGCTCATCCGTGGTCAGCAGCCCCTTCTCGCGCAGCACGACGCGCAGGGCGTCCACGCGCTTGCCGAAATCATCCGGCGGCGCATCGGCATCGGGCTCCACCGGGGTGCAGCGGAAACGGGGATTGCCGCCGAGGTCGTGCTGGGCGGGAGAGGGTTCGGGCATATCCATGCGATCAGCCTACGCCCGGCAGGTGCGCCCTCGCAACGGGGATGCAGGGGAAGTTTACGAAGGGGAAAGCCTGGCGGGCGACACTGGCCGCATGGCCAGACCCAAGACGGATCTTCACGCCCTCTCCTGCGGCCCGCTGCCGCAGCGGATCGCACTCGCCGCTCGCGCCGATGCCCGGGCCGAATTGCTGCTGCTGCTGGCGGGTGATGAAGCCACGCCGGTGCGCCTCGCCGTCGCCGCGAATCCGGGCGCGCCGCGCCATGCCGACCGGATCCTCGCGCGAGACCCCGTGGCCTCGATCCGCGCCAGCCTGGCCCGCAAGCTGGCCGAGCACGCGGCGGAGATGGCCGGTCCCGGCTGGGACTCGCTGCGCCATCTGGCGCGTGACCCCGCACCCCAGGTGCGGCAGAGCATCGCGGACACCCTGGCCGACCAGCCCGGCGCACCGCATGATCTGGTGCTGGCCCTGGCGCGCGACACAGACCCGGCGGTGAGCGAGCCGCTGATCCGCCTGTCCCATGTGCTGACCGAGGCGGATCTGCTGGGCCTGGTGGACGCCCCGCCCGGCCCTGAGGCGCGCTGCGCCGTCGCGCGCCGGCTGAATCTTGGCCCGATGCTGGCAGAGGCCTTGGTCGGAAGTGGCGATGGCGCGGCCATCGCGGCGCTTCGGCGCAACCCCACGGCGCGGATTCCGGCGCATCTGCGATCGAGGTTGGAGGCGCTGGCATCAACAAGATGAAGAAAAGGTCTATGTCATCGAAGCTTCACAAAAGTGAAACACGGTGGTCTCCCGCGGCGCCTATCCGCTCCGCCACACACTGCCCCATCCCTCCCGGGGCGGACCAACATGGAGATCCCCGTGAACCGTCGTTCCCTTCTTGCCCTGACTGCCGGCGCCGCCGCCACCCCATTCCTGGCGCGTGGGGCCTACGCCCAGGCCGCGACGATCACCGGTGCCGGCGCCACCTTCCCCCGCCCGGTTTATGAGCGCTGGGGTCAGGCCGCGCGCGAGGGCGCCGGCATCATCCTGAACTACCAGTCCATCGGCTCGGGCGGCGGCATCAACCAGATCACCAACCGCACGGTGGATTTCGGCGCGACCGACGCCCCCCTTTCCGAGGCGCAGCTGCGCGAGCGCAACCTGCTCCAATTCCCGACGGTGATGGGCTCGGTCGTGCTCATCGTGAACCTGCCGGGCGTGGCCGACAACGTCCTGCGCCTGACGCCGGAAGTGATCACGGACATCTTCCTCGGCCGCATCACGCGTTGGAATGACGCGCGGATCGCCGAGCTGAACCGCGATATCCGCATGCCGAACCTGCCCGTCTCGCCCGCCTATCGCGCCGACGCCTCGGGCACGACCTTCGTGTTCACCACCTACCTCTCCCGCGTCTCCGAGACCTGGCGCAATGGCCCGGGTGCCGCGACGAGCGTCCAGTGGCCGGTGGGCAATGGCGCGCGCGGCAATGAGGGCGTCTCCAACGCCGTGCGCAACACGCCGGGCGCGATCGGCTACACCGAGAATGCCTATGCCACGGTGAACCGCCTGATCACGACGCAGATCCAGAACAAGGCCGGCAACTTCATCCGCCCCGTGATGGAGAGCTTCCAGGCTGCCGCCAGCGCTGCCGACTGGACCCGCCCCGGCTTCGCGGCCGACATGGTCGACCTGCCGGGCGCGACCGTCTGGCCGATCGTCTCCCCCACCTTCATCCTGCTGCCGACCAACCCGGTGGCGGATCGCGTGGCGGGCAGCCGCAACACGATGCGCTTCTTCGACTGGGCCTTCCGCAACGGCGCCGATGCCGCCCGCCGCCTGGAATACATCCCGCTGCCCGACACCGTGCACACCGCGGTCCGCGCGAGCTGGAGCCAGGTGCGCGATCCCTCCGGCGCCGCCATCTGGACCGGCAGCCCGAGCTAAGGCTGAATGGGCCGGGGGCGGTTCCGCCCCCGGCCACCCCTCATCCCGTTCCGATCGGCGCCCCCAACGCCGCGACAGAACCGGCCTCCGTCTCGCAATGAGGTTCCGGCGTGCAAACATCCGTCTCCCCCCTTGCCAAGCCGCGCGGTTCCAGCGGGGCGTGCGGCGACAAGCTCTTTGAATGGCTGTGCCGCGGATCGGGGCTTTTCGTCCTGGTCCTCCTGGGCGCCATCATCCTGACGCTCTTCATCGGCGGCCTGCCGGCCTTCCAGGAGTTCGGCGCGCAATTCCTCTGGTCCACCGCCTGGCAGCCGGTCGAAGGACGGGAGAATTATGGCGCCCTGGTGCCCATGCTCGGCACCATCGTCACCTCGATCCTCGCCATTCTCTTTGCCGTGCCGGTCGCCTTCGGCATCGCCTTCTACCTGACCGAGCTGGCGCCCGAATGGCTGCGCCGCCCGGTCGGCACCGCGATCGAGCTGCTGGCGGCGGTGCCCTCCATCATCTTCGGCATGTGGGGCCTCTTCGTCTTGGTGCCGATCGTCCAGAACTACATCCAGCTTCCCTTCGGCGAAACGCTGAGCGCGCTGCCGGTGATCGGCAGCATCTTCGACAGCAACAATTTCGCCGGTACCTCGGTCTTCGCCGCGTCGCTCGTGCTGGCCATCATGATCCTGCCCTTCATCGCCGCGACGATGCGCGATGTGTTCCTGCAGGTGCCGCCGGTCTACAAGGAAAGCGCCTATGGGCTTGGCGCGACGCGCTGGGAAGTGGTGCGCGGCGTGGTGATCCCCTACACGCGCATCTCCGTCGTGGGCGGCATCATGCTCGGGCTGGGTCGTGCCCTGGGTGAGACCATGGCGGTCACTTTCGTGATCGGCAATGCCAACCGCATGTTCACCTCGGTCTTCGACCCCTCGACGACGATCGCCTCGGTGGTCGCGATGGAGTTCCCGGAGAGCCTTATGGGCAGCCTGAAGCAGTCCTCCCTGCTGGCGCTGGGCTTCCTCCTTTTCGTCATCTCCTTCATCGTCCTGGCCCTGTCGCGCTACTTGCTGCGCTCGCGGCTGAAGTGAGGCAGGCATCATGAGCAGCACCAGTTTCTCGTTGGCCACCGCGCCCGCCAAGAACCAGGCGGCCGCCCGCGCCCTGGGCCGTCGTCGGCGCTTGGTGGACCAGGCGGTCCGCTTCGCGTGCATCGGCGCCACCGTCATTGGTCTCGTCTTTCTTGCCTCCATCCTCTTCACCCTCTTCCTGCGTGGCTTCGCCGCGCTGGACTGGACGGTGCTGACGAAGGAATTCGAGCCGACCACCTATGGCGATGACACGGCCCCCCGTGGCGGCTTGGCCCACGCCATTGTCGGCACATTGATCCAGACCGCCCTCGCCACCGCGATCGGCACGCCCATCGGCCTGCTGGTCGGCACCTACCTGGCGGAATATGCCCGCGGCTCGAAGCTGGGCGAGGCGGTTCGCTTCGTGTCCGACGTGCTGCTCTCGGCGCCGTCCATCCTCATCGGCCTGTTCATCTACCAGCTCGTGGTGCTGCCCATGGGTGGCTTCTCGGGCTTCGCCGGCACCCTGGCCCTGGCCGTCATCGTGATCCCCGTGGTGGTGCGCACGACCGAGGACATGCTGACGCTGATCCCCAACACGCTGCGCGAGGCGGTGGTGGCGCTGGGGGCGCCCAAGTGGAAGATGGTGATCCTGGTCTGCTGGCGGGCCGCGATCTCGGGCATCGTGACCGGCGTCCTGCTCGCCTTTGCCCGCATCGCGGGCGAGACGGCGCCGCTCCTGCTCACCAGCTTCGGCAACAATGTGCTCAGCACGGATCTCAGCACCGCCATGGCCAGCCTGCCGGTGGCCATCTACCAGCAGGCCAATTCCGGCTTTCCGGACCTGATCAACATCGCCTGGGCGGGAGCGCTGCTCGTCACCCTCGGCGTTCTCGCCGTCAACATCATCGCGCGGGTTCTGCTCCGCAAGCGCAAGTAGGATAAGGGCCAGGCCATGAATTCCGAGACCCAGGCGAATGTCGAACCCAGTGCCGGCTTCGGCGGCATGCAGGTTCGCTCTGACGCGGTGCTGAACACGGAAAATCGGATCACGATCCGGAACCTCGATTTCTATTACGCACCGCACCTGCCCAAGTCCCTCAAGGGCATCAATCTCAACTTCCCGCACCGCCAGGTGACGGGGATGATCGGCCCCTCGGGCTGCGGCAAGTCCACCCTGCTGCGCGTCATGAACCGCATGTACAGCCTCTATCCCGGCCAGCGCGCCGAGGGCGAGGTGATGATGGACGGCGTGAACCTGATCGACCCCGCGGTGGACATCAACGAGCTGCGCTCGAAGATCGGCATGGTGTTCCAGAAGCCCACGCCCTTCCCGATGACGATCTACGAGAACATCGCCTTCGGCGTGCGCCTGCACGAGAAGCTCTCCAAGAGCGCGATGGATGAGCGCGTGGAATGGGCGCTGACCCGCGCGGCCATCTGGGGCGAAGTGAAGGACCGGCTGCAGACCAATGCGATGGGGCTTTCGGGCGGGCAGCAGCAGCGCCTCTGCATCGCACGTTCCATCGCCGTGCGCCCCGAGGTGATCCTCTTCGACGAGCCGACCTCGGCGCTTGATCCGATCAGCACGCTGAAGATCGAGGAGCTGATCGACGAGCTGAAGCGCGACTTCACCATCGCCATCGTGACGCACAACATGCAGCAGGCGGCGCGCTGCGCCGACCAGGTGGCCTTCTTCTACCTGGGCGAGCTCATCGAGGTGGCGCCGGCGGCCGAGATGTTCACCGCCCCCAAGCAGCAGAAGACCCAGGAATACATCACCGGCCGGTTCGGCTGAGGAGCGAGCGATGCCCAATGGTTCCGCGTCCCACATCGTGAAATCCTACGAGGAGGACCTCAAGCGCCTGCGCGAGATGATCGCCCGCATGGGCGGCCTCGCCGAGCGCCAGGTGGCGGATGCCGCCGATGCCCTGATCCGCCGCGACACCAAGCTCGCCGCCGAAGTGGTGGAGCGCGACAAGCTGCTGGACGACATGGAGCGCGAGGTGGAGCAGTTCTGCGTGCGCCTCCTCGCCCTCCGGCAGCCGATGGCGCAGGACCTCCGCCTCATCATCGCCTGCATGAAGATCAGCCAGGACCTGGAGCGCATCGGCGACTACGCCCGCAATGGCGCGAAGCGCGCCATCGTCGTCTCGCAGCAGCCCATCCTCGGCAGCCTCAACGGCTTCGAGCGCATGGCCGAGCTGGTGCAGGAAAACCTGAAGGGCGCCATCGACGCGCTGGTCGAGGGCGACCACGCCCAGGCCGACGCCGTCTGGGCGAATGACGCGCCGATCGACGGCATCTACAACGGCATCTTCCGCGAGATGCTGACCTTCATGATGGAAGATCCGCGGAACATCACGGCCGCCACCCACCTGCTCTTCATCGCGAAGAACATGGAGCGCATCGGCGACCACGCGACCAACATCGCCGAGCGCGTGCATTTCGCCGTCCTCGGCACGCCGCTCACGGAGGACCGCCCCAAGGCGGACATCTCCTCCTCCGCCGTCGTCAACCCACCCGCCTAGAGGAGTGCGCCCGATGCCCGAAGGCTTCAATGGCGGGGCCAAGCCGACCATCCTCGTCGTCGAGGATGAGGCCGCGTTGCTGGCCCTGCTGCGCTACAACCTCGAGCGGCAGGGCTTCCACGTCGAGGAAGCGACCGACGGGCAGGAGGCGCTGCTGCGCATCGCCGAAGCCAAGCCCGACCTCGTGCTGCTCGACTGGATGCTGCCCGCCATGTCCGGCATCGAGGTCTGCCGCCAGATCCGCCGCCGCCCCGCCACGCGGGACCTGCCGGTCATCATGGTCACCGCCCGCACCGAGGACCAGGACGCGGTGCGCGCGCTCGACACCGGCGCCGATGACTACATCGCCAAGCCCTTCGCGGTGGAGGCGCTGATGGCCCGAATCCGCGCGCTGCTCAGGCGTTCCTCCAATGTCTCGGCCAAGGGCAGCATCGCCTATCTGGATCTCTCGATGGACCAGGA
The DNA here is from genome assembly GCF_019747315.1 of Roseococcus sp. GTDB lineage: Bacteria > Pseudomonadota > Alphaproteobacteria > Acetobacterales > Acetobacteraceae > Roseococcus. The sequence goes on from NZ_JAIEQY010000309.1 coordinate 20,663, forward strand.
CGCGCATCGTGTGACCCGGAACGGCCGCGCGCTGCACCTGGGCCCAACGGAATACCGGCTGCTGGAATTCTTCCTCTCCCACCCGCGCCGCGTCTTCACGCGCGAGCAGTTGCTGGACGCCGTCTGGGGCCGCGACATTCATGTGGAGCTGCGGACGGTGGATGTGCATATCCGCCGGCTGCGCAAGGCCATCAATGACGAGGGCGAGGTGGACTTGATCCGCACCGTGCGTTCGGCCGGCTACGCGCTCGACGCTGACAACGGGTGAAGCGCAGCCGGGCCGATACCCGGCGCGGTGGCATGATTCAGAACAAAAAAAGGGGCGTGCCGTTCAGCGGCACGCCCCTTTCGTGTGAAGGCTTCGCTTACGAGAAAATGAAGTCGCCGGAGAAGAGGTTCGAGATCCCGGCAATGGTGATCGTCTCGACGAAGCTACCATCCTGGATCTGGAACTGGCCGTGGCCGATGCCGAAGATCGCGGCACCCGAACCATAGCCGGTCAGAACCAGGCGGTCGCCGCCGCTGGCCGCACCGTTGGCGTTGAAGTCGAAGATCGCGTCGCCGTGGGCCTGGCCACGGGCGAGGTAGAAGCGGTCATCGCCCGCGCCACCGAAGAACTGGTCGGCACCAGCACCGCCATAGAGCGAGTCATTGCCCGTGCCGCCGTAGAGCGTGTCGTTGCCGGCATCGCCGTAGATGATGTCGTTGTTCGCGCCGCCATCCACGTAGTCATTGCCGTTGCCGCCATAGAGCAGGTCACTGCCCACGCCGCCGATCAGGCTGTCAGCGCCGCCCATGCCGTACATGGTGTCGTTCCCGGCATCGCCCTGGAGGTAGTCCACGTGCGCGCCACCGATCACGGAGTCGGCGCCTTCACCGGCAATCACCTGGTTGAAGCCATCGCCGACCAGGATGAAATCATTGCCCGAACCGCCATCGACATAATCATTGTGCATGCCGGTCTGGACATAGTCGTTCCCCGTCCCGGCGAAGACCTGGTTCACGCCATGGCCAGCGATGATCTCATCATTGCCGTCACCGCCCTCGATGTAGTCATTGCCGGTCCCGGTGGTGAGGATGTCCCTGCCAGCGCCGCCATAGACCTGGTTCACGCCATTACCGGCGTCGATGATGTCGTCGCCGTCATCGCCCGTGATGTAGTCGCGGCCGGAACCCGCGCGGATGACGTCATTGCCCAGGCCGCCAGAGACCTGGTTGTCACCGGTGCCCGCGTCGATGAAGTCATGGCCGGCGCCGCCGAACATCGTGTCGGCATCGGCGCCGCCATCGAGCGTGTCGTTGTGATCACCGCCGTCGATGTAATCGCGGCCGGCGCCACCGATCAGGGTGTCATTGCCGCCAAAGCCATAGAGCGTGTCATTGCCCGTGCCGCCATCCACCCATTCAGCGAGGGAGCGACCTTCGAAGTAGTCGTTGCCGCCCCGAAGATTGAATTCCATCACGGTCAGGGGCCGGCCCGTCGCGATGATTCGGTCTGCCAGGTTCGTGCCGTTGAAAGTGGTCATGCTGTTTGTCCTCTATCCGCCGCGGGTGGCTGGTGGAGCAAACATACATGCTGAACCAACCGTCACGACACCAACCAATGAGAGAGAAGATGTTAGCGATTTCGCGCTTAGGTTGTAAAGCGTCGATTGATCCATAATTTGATTTTTGCGCGATACTAAATTTCAAAACCGTATCATTATTTGGATTGCCGATCGGGACATCGTCTATTTTTTTCTTCCCTCGCTCATGACAGCGACTCTTCTTCTCTTCTGGTCAAAATCCGACCCCGTGACACCTCGCCAGCCCAGCCTCCGTCTGTATTAATTTTTTGTTACCATGAGAGTCAGATGCATATCCCGTCAGGAAACTTCGGCGCTGGGGGAACGGGACGGTCCGCCATTTCGGCGACGCCGCGCCGAATCATTCGCCTCCTGTCGGTCTGGCCGATTCGGAAAGCGTCACATTTTTTCAGGGAGTTGTTGCTGGTCACGCCGCGCCGGTGCGGCAGCCTCCTCCACGCGTCCCCCCGACGCCCAGAGGGCAGCCTCAAGATGAATTTTACGTCATCATCCGGAGGGTGCCGGGCGCCGGCCAAGCCGACGCTGCGCGTCCTGGATCGCAAGGGGAGTGGTCGGAGTGCCCGCTTGGGTCAGCCGCCGGCGGCGGCGGCGCACTCCCGTCAGATCACCAATTCGATCAGGAAGGGCCCGGGGCGCGCAAAGCTCTGCGCCATCAGATCCGCCACCTGGTCCAGCGTCGTGGCCTGCGCCGCTTCCACGCCCATGGATTCGGCCAGCTTCACCCAGCCGATGTCGGGGTTGCCGAGGTCGAGCATGTTCATCGCCGTAGGCCCCGGATTCGCGCCGACATTCTGATACTCGCCGATCAGGATCTGGTATTTCCGATTGGAGAGGATGATCGTCGTCACCGGCAGTTGTTCCCGCGCCTGGGTCCAGAGCCCCTGTACGGTGTACATGGCCGAGCCATCCGCCTGGAGCGCGATGACCCGCCGCCCGCCGCCGCCAATGGCAGCCCCGGTCGCCAGCGGCACGCCGCAGCCGATGGCCCCGCCGGTGATCTGCAGCCAGTCATGCGCCGGCGCCGCATGGGTCTGCGGGAAGAAGCCGCGGCCATAGCTCACCGCCTCATCGATGATGATGGCACCTTCGGGCATCAGCGCGGCCACCGTGCGGGCCAGGCCCTCGGGCGTCGGCGCGCCCCGCTCGGCCTGTGGGCGCGGGCCGGCGTCGGGCATCGCGATACGGGGCGCGCCCAGCTCGTCCGCCAGCGCGCGCAGCGCCGTCACGGCATCCTGCTCGGGCCGCGTCAGCACGGTGATGGTCGCACTCTCGGGGTGATGCTTGGAGGGCATGTTGGGATAGGCGAAGAAGCCGATCGGCGCCTTGGAGCCGACCAGGATGATCTGCTCGTAGTCCTTCAGCCGCGCGATCGCCTGGTCCGCCGGATAGGGCACGCGCTCCAGCTGGAGGCGGCCGCGGCCGCGCTGGAACTTGGCGTTCGACGTCTCGGCCAAAAGATGCGCGCCGGTGGCGGCGGCGATGCGGTGGGCCTCGACCTGCGCCGCCTCGCTCGTGCCCATGGTGCCGCCCAGCAGGACCAGCACGTTCTTCTTCTCGCGCAGCACACGCGCGGCATTGCGGATGGCGTGCATCTCGGCCTGGGGCACGCCGGGGACGGGCAGGGCCTCGGCCACCACGCCGCCCTCATCCCAGCAGGTGTCAGACGGCAGGATCATGGTGGCGATCTGCCCGGGCGAGGTGCGGGCGGCCTGCACGGCCGTCGCCGCATCGGCGCCCACCTCGGTGGCCTTGGTGCTGGTCCGCACCCATTGCGAGACGCCGCGCGCGAAGCCCTCGGTATCGGCCGTCAGCGGCGCGTCGTACTGGCGGTGATAGGTCGCCTGGTCACCCACGCAATTCACGATGCCCGAGCGCGCGCGCCGCGCGTTGTGCAGGTTGGACAGGCCATTCGCCAGGCCCGGGCCGCAATGCAGCAGGGTCACGGCCGGCTTGCCCGTCATGCGCCAATAGCCATCGGCGGCACCGGTGACGACGTTTTCCTGCAGCCCCAATACGCAGCGCATGCCGGGGATGCGATCCAGCGCCGCCACGAAATGCATTTCGCTGGTGCCGGGGTTGGAGAAGCACACCTCCACACCGCTCTTCAGCAGGCTATGCACCAGGCTTTCTGCACCGTTCACGCGAAATCTCCCCAAGGGCTGGACGTTGTGGGCAGCCTGGGCCAGAGATGGGCTCCGGGCAAGACGGGGGGCGGTGATGGCAAAATCAACGGTCAGCAAGATCTGGCTGATTGGTTTCGTTGTCGGAATCTGCGCCATGATGGCCTTCCACCAGGGCACCCTGCACATCCTGCACCACCACGCGGCCAAGCTCCCGGCCTTCGCGGATTTTTTCGGCCGCTTCCAGCCTGCCTATGACTTCACCCCGCTGCGGACCAATGGCGTGCCGACGCTGGTGATGCAGGGCCTCTGGGGGGGCATCTGGGGCATCATCATCGCGACCCTGGTGCGGCTGACACGGCTCACCAGCTTCGACCTGCCGCTTGGCTTGATCTTCGGCGCCTTCGTCATCACTTTCGTCGAGACGACGGAACTGCCCTGGATGCTCGGCCTCTCGCGCGTCAACAGCCTGAATGAGCAGGCCGTGCTGCGGGCCGCGCTGCTGAACGGCGCCTTCGGCTTCGGCACCGTGTTTTTCCTGCGCCCCTTCGCGGTGCGCGGCTGAAGCGCCATATGGCGGGCATGGACACGCCCGACCTCCAAATCCGCCCGGACCCCGCCGACCCCCGCCTGACCCGCCGCGTCCGGGGCCTCGACCATACCGGCGCCGAGGTCGAGACCAGCGTCACGATGGAACGCCCCCTCACCCTCTACCTGAACGGGCAGGAGATCGTGACGATGATGACGATCCTCGACCGGCCGGAGGACCTCGCCGTCGGCTACCTGCTCAACCAGGGCATGCTCCGCGCGGAGGACCGGCTGACCGCGGTGGATTACGATGACGACCTCGGCGTCGTCGTCGTCCGGACCGAGGCGCGGACCGACTTCGAGGAGAAGCTGAAGAAGAAGACGCTGACCTCAGGCTGCGCCCAGGGCACCGCCTTCGGCGACCTGATGGAGGGCTTCGCCAACGTCACCCTCTCGACCGAAGTGAAGCTGCGCACCAGCGACCTCTACCGCCTGCTGCACCGGATCAACACCATCCCCAGCCTCTATCTGGAGGCGGGCGCCATCCATGGCTGCGCGCTGGCGCTGGCCGACCAGCCGCTCTGCTACATGGAGGATGTCGGCCGCCACAATGCGGTGGACAAGATCGCAGGCTGGATGTTCCGCAGCGGTGTGAGCGGCGGCGACAAGATCTTCTACACCACCGGCCGCCTCACCTCGGAGATGGTGATCAAGACGGTGCGGATGGGCATTCCCATCCTGCTCTCGCGCTCGGGCTTCACCGCCTGGGGGGTGGAGCTGGCGCGGGAAGCCAACCTCACCCTCGTCGGCCGCTGCAAGGGCAAGCGCTTCACCGTGCTCGCCGGGGAGGGCCGCATGGTCTTCGACGCCGACCCCCGCTACGTCGAGGAGGAAAGCGCCAAACACTGGCGCAAGAACTCGGCCGAGGCCGAATAGCGGGCAGCTGCCCGACAAACCGGCAATTCGTCCGGTCAAAACGCGGTGCGGCGCGCAAAGGTCCCTTTTCTTTCGATACGGGCGGCGCATGATCCGCGCATGACCCAGATGGCCCTTGCCACCCTCGTCCAGCCCAATGGCAATCATCTCGCCGCCTGGCTCGCCCCCGGCGCGCAGCCCGATGCGGGCACCGACATCGCCTGGTGGCAGCGCATCGCGGAGCTCGCGGAACGCGGCAAGTTCGACCTCTTCTTCATCGCCGATACGCCCACCGTCCGCACCGACGCCATGCGGATCTGGAGCCACGCGCCCGTCTTCATGAACCAGCTGGAGCCGCTGACGCTGCTCTCCGCCGTGGCGGGGGCCACGAAGCGCATCGGCCTCGGCGCCACCGTCTCCACCAGCTTCAGCGAGCCCTACAATGTGGCCCGCTTCTTCGCCTCGCTCGACCATATCTCGGGCGGGCGGGCGGCCTGGAATGTCGTCACTTCCGCCAATGACTTCGCGGCGCGCAACTTCGGCCACGCCAAGCTCCCCCCGCACAGCGAGCGCTACGAACGCGCGGGCGAATTCGTGGAGGTGGTGAAGAAGCTCTGGAACAGCTGGGAGCCGGATGCCTTCGTCTACGACACCCAGGAAAAGCTCACCTTCGACCCGGCGAAATTCCACCTCGTCCAGCATGAGGGCAAGCATTTCCGCGTCCATGGCGGCCTGAACATCGCCCCCGCGCCGCAGGGCCATCCCGTCATCATCCAGGCCGGCGCGTCGGACACCGGCCGCGAGCTCGCCGCCGCCACGGCCGAAATCGTCTTCGGCACCTCGGCCACCATCCAGGGCGCCGTCGCCTTCTACCAGGACCTCAAGAGCCGCATGGCCAAATACGGCCGCGCGCCGGCGCATCTGAAGATCCTGGGCGGCATCACCGTCATCGTCGGCGACACCGCCGCCGAAGCCGAGGCGCTGAACCGCGAATACCAGGAGCTTCTCCACCCCGCCGTCGGCGTCATGCGCCTCGGGCAGGACCTGGAGACGGACCTCAGCGACCTGCCCCTGGACGAGCCCGTGCCGGAAGCCCGCATCCCCGCCGCCAGCAACCACCACCAGGCCTATTTCGCCGAGATCGCGGGCCTGATCCGCGAGGGCCTGACGCTCAGGCAAGTTGCGCAGCGCTACAACCGCAGCAAGGCGACGCTCTGCGGCTCCCCCACCGAGATCGCCGACATCATGCAGGAATGGATGGAGGCCGGCGCCTGCGACGGCTTCATGGTCACCTTCCCCGTCATGCCGCGCGGCCTCCAGGATTTCGTGGACAAGGTGGTGCCCGAACTCCAGCGCCGCGGCCTGTTCCGCCAGGACTACACCGGCACGACGCTGCGCGAGCATCTCGGCCTGCCCCGCCCCCGCCATCCCGCCCAGGAGACCACCGCATGACGCTGCCCCGCCGCTCCCTGCTCGCCGCCCCGCTCGCCCTTCCCGCCCTCGCGACAGCCCAGACCGTGGAGGGCTGGCCCAACCGCCCGGTCCGCCTGGTCATCGCCTTCACCGCCGGCGGCGCGCTGGACGCCATCGCCCGCTCCATGGGCCGCCAGCTGGAGCGCGAATACGGCCAGCCCTTCGTGACGGATGCGCGCAGCGGCGCCGGCGGGCGCATCGGCACCGCGCATGTCGGCCGCTCGCCGGGCGATGGCTACACGCTGCTCGTCACCAGCAGTGCCGC